>JAOMVH010000200.1 GCA_028356795.1 Aliiglaciecola sp.
TTGATGTTACAGCCAATGTGACGGTAGATGATTCATCTGGCGATATTGAAATTTCTAATATCAAAGGCTTAGTGAATGTGACTGACTCTGGCGGTGATGTCGACGTCGTTAAAGCCTACGATTTTACCATCGATAAACGTGGTGGAGGCGATGTTGAATCTCGTCAAATAGGCGCGAAATAATCCAATAAAGGCGCTGGTTTGGATATGCCAAATTCTATCAAGTTTGCTTGATAGGGCTTGGTCATATTTGGCAGTCCTTGCCGCTCAAATAAGTGGGTCAATCACTTTTTGCCAGTCTGCCAATGTCGAAAGATGGTTGACAGGAACGTTACCGCCATTGTTTATGAAAACGGTTGGGGTTCCCCAAACTGATTTTGTGGCAGCGTAGCGAATCGGTGTTCGGGCTAATGTATAAATGTCGTCATCAGTCATTCTTTTTAAAAATGTCGAACGATCAATCTGTGTGAACCGTTCGGCCTTATCAGCTATCAGCTGCCTCAGATCATTGTGTGTTTTATGCAAGAATTCAGCGTTATAGAATTCATCCTGACTTTCATATAGTAAGGTAGCGAAGTCGCTAAACTTCTTTATGTCGCCGTCGGCAAATGCAAATAAGCCCAAGCTCATATCCCAAGCTTGGCGATGATTGCTCAATGTAATCAAGTGAACTTTGAGACTGACTGGCGCTCTTTCGTAGTAATTCATGACTTCAAGCAAAGTCGGCCATATTTTCCGCGAGTTTGGACACTGAATGTCAACAAAAGCATCGATTGTAATCTCTGCTGCTTTGTCGCCAAAAATAAAGCCGCTAGGCCTTTTGGGAATTGGAGTGGTCATAATAATTCCTATTTCACTATACTTTCAGAGTACTTGTTTTACTTGAGTGCAGCAGCGCCTTATTTAATTGAGTCATTTCATCTTCGGTGAGGTTACGCCATTGCCCTGCTCGCAATTTCGCTAAGTCGATATGCATAATTCGATTGCGTTTTAGTTTGGTGACTTCATATCCCAAAAACTCACACATTCTGCGGATCTGGCGGTTAAGGCCTTGGGTCAAGATAATAGTAAACTTATATTTCCCTTTGGCCTGAACTTGGCAAGGTTTTGTTACTGTCCCCAAAATGGGAACACCACCAGCCATGCGCTTTAAGAAACGCTCACTGATAGGTTGATTAACAGTCACCTCATATTCCTTATCGTGGGCATTCTCAGCCCGTAGGATCTTATTGACGATATCACCATCACTAGTAAGCAAAATAAGTCCTTCAGATGGCTTATCTAGACGACCTATAGGAAATATTCGTTGTTTATGCCTGATTGCATCAATAATGTTGCCTTTTACATGGCGCTCAGTGGTGCATGTAATCCCGATGGGTTTGTTATATGCGATGTAAACGCGATCAGATTTATTATCTGGTGTGGCCCCAATCAGTTTGCCATTCACTTTCACTTTGTCATCAGGCATCACTTTTGTGCCTAACTCGGGGATCTTATCGTTAATGGTTACGCGATTTTGCTCAATCAGCTTATCGGCTTCGCGCCGAGAGCATATTCCGGTTTCACTGATATATTTATTGAGACGTTTGCCAGGTTGTTGGGACATCGTTTTACGCGCTTCCTGATAATAGCTTTTGCAAGTGAATCTTGCTGCATAGTGTATGCTTTTTCACACAAAACCGATACTCTGTCATCAGTACAGAGGCAATGTTCACATAGAGTCTTATGTTGCCCTAATAATTAAAAAAGGTAGAACCGTATGAAGTTTTCTAAATTGGGTAGCAGTGGCCTAGATGTTTCCCGAGTGTGCTTGGGCAGCATGACGTGGGGGCTGCAAAACACCCAATCGGACGCTGATGAACAAATCGAATATGCTCTGTCTCAGGGCGTCAACTTTATTGATACCGCCGAGATGTACCCTGTACCGCCCAATGGCAAGACACAAGGCGATACAGAACGAATCATAGGAGATTGGTTAAGTAGACACCCACAAAAGCGACAAGACATCGTACTGGCGAGCAAAATAGCAGGCCCTGGCATTAGTTACTTGCGGGATGGCAACATTATTGATGGTGATAGTGTGCTGAAAGCCGTCGGTCGTTCTCTTGCTAGATTGCAAACGGACTATATTGATTTGTACCAACTACATTGGCCAAATCGTTTGTCTCCCCATTTTGGTCGCCACCACCCTAATCAGGTATCGTTTTCTAAAACCGATGCGCAAACGCAAATCAATGGCATGTTAGAGATCCTGCAAGCACTGAATGAATGCATCAAAGCAGGTAAAATACGATTTTGTGGCCTGTCCGATGACACAACTTGGGGAATTCACCAATATCTTAAACTAGCCGAAAATCACAGTTTGCCTAAAATGGTATC
>JAOMVH010000201.1 GCA_028356795.1 Aliiglaciecola sp.
AGTTGTTACCATCCCAAACGCTTATAAATAGGTTAGTGCCATCTGTTGCCATACCTTGTCCTGCAACACCCCCTACATCGAATAAACCCAGTTGATTACCATTGAAGTCATAACGGTATACGTCGGTGGTATTGCGGCTCATGACTAACAATTCGTTATTATAGACTGTTAGGTGTTTTGGGTAGGCATAAGGGGTGTTATAACTGTTATCGAACCCCGTACCAGAGCCTGGCGTAATTTCCTTAAAATCGTCACTAAAGTGCTCAGCTATCCACACTGCTGAGGAACCTTGAGAGGGATTATAATCTACATCGTTGGCCTGAGTTTGATGATAGAGGTTCAAAGAACCATTTGTTTCCCATTGATAAATACTTGATGCATTGCGTTCATTGATTAACAACGTTGCATTTGCTGAAAAGCTAAAAACAGCACATAACGCAATTGATAAATTGATAAATTGATAAATTGAAAAGTGTAGTTTTGTTTTTCATATTTACTTACCTTTGAAGTATTAGAAAGCCATCAGGACTATCTTTGACGGTTCTTGAGCATAATATAGGCCGAACCGTTAACTATTTGATTTTATTTGTAAATACTATTTTTGCCCGCGCACTTGTTAAGTTATTGTAAGTTTTATTGACGTTTTTCAGGTTGTTCCTAAGCCTTTGGACGACTTGCGTTCAAAGGGCGCAGGGTTGTTTACCTACCCGTTGTTCAAACTCATCACAGAGTCGCTGCGCTGATTGCTGGTCGCCTGATTCCTTTAAAATGGTGGCCAAACCTGCTGTTGCTTTGTCGTTAAATGGTGCAAAGCTAAGTACGTGTCTGTACCAGGTTTCAGCTTGATGAGTCTGTTCGTTGGCATAGTACTTGTTGCCAATCGCTGCGCCCAAATCAGCGTACCAAGGGTGTATTCTCGTAGATTGGCTTTGGTAAACACGTGTCATATCTGCAAATGCGGCTTCGAAGTATTGGAGAGCTTGCGCATTATTGTGGGTGATTTGTTTGACATCGCCAATATTAATAAGTGCATCCCATGCATCGGGATCCAACTCAACAGCACGCTGATAACTTTGAATAGCGAGGTCAAATTTTTGTTGAGCAGAATAAACAAACCCTAATGCTTTGTGGGCTCTTGCGCTGTTTGGCGACAAGGATACCGCCTGTTCGGCCAAAGCCAATGCGCGGTTCAGTTTTCGTTTTGCCTTATCGGTTTGAGTTCGGCCCAATTCAATGGCGTGCTGTAAGTTTTGGTGGGGGATGTCTGGCATGTCAGCCGGGTTTGGCCAGCGAATGACTTGTTGCACCAAAGCATTTGCCAATCCTGCTTGCCCTTGGCCTGACTCTGGTCGCATAGCAACTGCTTGCTCATAAAGTGCAATGGCCATTTCATTGTCTTGTCTGCGCATTTGCAAATAATAATCATCGGCTTTTGTAATCAGTTCACTTTCTTGTTTTGCGGATTTTCCCGGGGTTTGCAAACTCCACCAAGTGACAAATATCAAACCAAATACACTTAGCCCCAAAAACAGGTAAGTTAGGTCGGTATTTTTGGGTTGAGCATGCTGTGTCTGCTATCTTGCAAAACTATGGCTTTGGTAAAGTGATAGGCGAAAAAACCGCTGATTTGGCTACCATACTCGGTGCAATGGAGTCTTTTACTTTACATCACTCTGGTATAAAAGTGGGATATCCAAAAGCGTTAATCGTTCGCCCAAACGGAAATACAAACCCTCAAGGAGTCACGCCTAATTATTTGATTGACATTGAAATGACAAAAAATCAACAAAATATCATGCTTGAAAAAGCACTGGAAAAATCAAACTGGATTTACACGATCACGTCAGGTTAGTTAATCAATAGGCTGAGCAGTAGAGTCAGCCTGTTAGTGTGTGTCAAAACAAAAATGATAAAACCAACCAGCTTTTTGTGGCAGGTAAATATGCGGTTTCAGGCACAAAACCACAAGTTGCAGGCAAGATTACTCTGATATTTTTCTGACTAAATCTACCATTTCATTGGTTCGATTATTGATCAAGGCAATAATATCGCCTGCTTCTTGAATCTTTTGCATGCTGCCATCATGAATACCGCGAATATTACATACTCGATAGCCGAATTGCCCTGGAAAACTCATCTGCACTTTCTCAAAACACCTGTAGTGGACTGGCTCAAAGTTTCATGGGGGGAAGTCCACAGAACAATCAGCAGTCTTACTCCCAAGCTACGCCAAACCTCAGCATTATCGGCGCTCACGCCATGTTGTTTCAAGGCGCAAACGATAATGTTGTACCAAGTTCCCAAGGCAGTAATTCAGGTCTCACCACAATAACCAACCCGCAAGCCGGACACTTCGACTGGATCCATCCAGGCACTG
>JAOMVH010000202.1 GCA_028356795.1 Aliiglaciecola sp.
TAGAGGCCATTTTCAGCAGACACCACATCAAAGCGGGTTAGCTTGGCAAGGGCGTCTTCCACTTCAAAGTCGATATTGAAATCAAAGTGTTCGCCGAACCAGTGTTCGATGTTTTTATCCAGTTGTTTACAGGTCAGCCTCAATAGTGTTTATCAATTTTAGTTCATCAAATAGGTGTTAAATATAAGGAGACTAGATCCCCGCCCAAAAGCGTTACGGGGATGACAGAAGGATTGGCGTCGCGGGGATGACGAATGAGTTGGTGTTGCGGGGTTGATGAAAGGGTTGGCTTTGAGTTTCCCCCCATTGTCATCTTCGAGTGTTCTTGTCGAAGATCTATGTCTGTGTTTGTATCCTCGCCCCTTTTTGCGTACACTGCGCGCCTGAGTTGGTCGAGACGATCGTCGCTTTGTTACATTTTGGTGTTTTCAAAGGGGAGGAAAGTCCGGGCTCTACAGGGCAGGGTGCCAGATAACGTCTGGGCGGCGTGAGCCGACGACAAGTGCAGCAGAGAGAAGACCGCCGATGTGCGCAAGCGCAGGTAAGGCTGAAAGGGTGCGGTAAGAGCGCACCGGACCACTGGTAACAGTTGGTTGCAGGGTAAACTCCACCCGGAGCAAGACCAAATAGGGTTCCATACGGCGCGGCCCGCGTTGGAACCGGGTAGGTTGCTTGAGCCAGTGAGCAATTGCTGGCCTAGATGAATGATTGTCACTTCTTCGGAGGTAACAGAACCCGGCTTACTGACCAACTCACCTAATTTATAAAAGGTGGCATTTAAGACGCTACTTCAAAACAACGGACGAACAGCGTCCGTTGTTGAAACTAGCTTGCAAAGTAGCGGGTTAGGTTAATTCAATACCTGTTGCATGCTTTCTATCTTGCGCTTTTCCGTTGAAATATAAGCTATCCACTGTTCCGCGTGTTTTGCCGCTTTTTTGAAATCCTTAGCCCGTTCACAGGCTTGAATAGCTTGCTCATAGCGTTTCATTTTAAATCGCGCCATTCCTAACAATAGCCAAGCTTCGCCTTCGAGCCTTTTAGTTAGGCCTTTGTCAAAACCCAACATGAGAGCTTCGCTTGTTTTGCGCCATTGAGCCATATCAAAATGCAAATAGGCTTTTTGTAGGTAGTTGTCACCGTCGTCTGATAGCTCAGCCGCTTGACCCAGTGCGATAATAGCTTTTTCCCGTTCCGCGGCTAGTCGCCATGCTTGAGCAAGCATTTCAAAGTTGCGTGCCGTTGCTTTCAGTTGCTCGTTTCTAAGTGCTTTATCGAGTACTAATGCGCCTTTATACGGGGTTTTCTCTGACATATACAAACTGGCTAAATTTTTAAGCTGTGATGCATCTTTGATGCGCCCATCTTCATACAAAGATTCCATTAACACGGTTTGTTTATCGAGCCTGTCGAGTTGGCCATATACTGAGGCAAGGTAAAGCATATAGCTAGTTTTTGGGTAGTACCTGATCATCTCTTCGAGCACTTCCCGCATTTTGTCTATTTGTTGCAGTTCAAAGTGCACTGCGTTGAGCAGCAATAACAGGTTTTCGTCTGGTTTCTTTTCCATTGACAGTGCCAGTGAGCGCCCTTTTAATGCCGCGTCTAAGGCTGCTTCCCAGTCTTCCAGTTTGTAGTTTGCTTGGGCCAACAATGCATAATCCATGGGTTTGAGAGTTTCACCGGCGATGCTAATAATTTGTTGGCAATAGTCTCGGGCTTGTTGATAATTCTCCATGACCAAGCTCAATTGCGCGAGGGTTTTTAATGTTTGTGTGTGCAAAACGATTGGCATGCCGCCAGCCGATTGAAGCACCCGCTCAAACGCTTCTATGGCACTTTGTTGGTCTGAGTTGCGATAGTGAATAGAACCGATCAGTGAGTGTATTTGTGCTTTTTCATATTTGGAGGAGCGCTTTTCAAGTTGCTCATTGAGAATTTCCAGTGCCTCTAGGAATTTTTTTTCCTCAACCAATAAGTTTGCCTGTTCCATTTTTTTAAACACTTTGAGGCTCATCGCATAGGATTTTCCCTGTTTGGCAAACACACCACTTGTTTCGGTAAGCAAGCTAAAAGATAGAACCAAAATAACTAGCCACTTCATTGCTGATCCCCTTTATTTTCAAGTGTATATTCAAACCGGTTACGCACATTAGGTACTTCGATGGCCTCACCATTGACAATCCTTGGTTTATATTTGAATTTTTTCGCTGCGGCAATGGAGGGCTTGGCGAACACTTTGGGGCACTGATTTGATACGGTTTTTACATCTCGGGTCGCGCCTGTGCTGGTAACGGTAAATTCAACCGTACAATCACCCTCTGTACCTTCAACCGCCGCTTTCACCGGATACGCGGGTGCCACT
>JAOMVH010000203.1 GCA_028356795.1 Aliiglaciecola sp.
AAAGACGTATCCTGTGTCACCATGCTGATATGGGCTCGTAGGCTCTCCTGCTGCACAGAATCTATCTCTTGCCCATCTATTTTGATTGAACCACTTTGCACGTCGTAGAAACGCAACAATAGATTAACGAGTGTCGACTTACCAGCTCCGGAGCGTCCCACCAAACCTACTTTTTCACCCGCCTTAATGTTTAGATTTAGCTTGTTAAACACCTCAATTGGCCTACCTTCTGGGCCAGCATATCCAAAGTCTACTTGATCAAACTGTATTTCTCCGCCAGTTACCTGCAATGCTGGTGCGTCGGGTTTATCCTTGACAGAAATATCGTTGGATAAGGTATTAATACCATCTTGAACAGTACCTATATTTTCGAAAAGAGACGACACTTCCCACATGATCCACTGTGACATGCCGTTTAAACGTAAACAAAGACTGATGGCTACCGCTAGATCCCCAGGGCTTACTGATTGCTCAATCCATAGGTGAATCGCCAGCGCACTTACACTGAAAACAAGCAATGCATTTGAAAACCAAACACAACCATACAGCACTGTTACCAAACGCATTTGCGGGTGAACAGTATTCAAAAAGCCGGTCATCCCCTCTTTGGCATAGTCCGACTCACGACTTGTATGAGAAAACAGCTTCACCGTCATGATATTGGTATAACTATCAACGATTCGGCCGGTCATAATTGAACGAGCATCGGCTTGTTTTTGAGAAACCGACTTCAAGCGTGGAACAAAGGTTCGCAAGATAACACAGTAGACCAAAAGCCAAACCAATAATGGAATACTCAAACGCCAATCAATGGCAAAAACCAGCACTACAATACTGATAAAATAAACACTGACGTAAACCAAGATATCGAGAAGCTTCATCACTGATTCTCGCACTGATAAAGCAGTTTGCATAACCTTGGTGGCAACTCTACCTGCAAACTCATCTTGGAAGAAACCTAAACTTTGCCCGATTAAATACCGATGAGCCTGCCAACGAATTTTCATCGGATAATTACCCAAAAGAGTTTGGTGGGTAAGTAAGGATTGCAATACAACAAGTCCCGGCAACACGATAAGAATAATAGCGCCCATCAACATCAAGCTGCTGCTTTCTTCTTGTAAGAAAGTATCTGGGTCCCGTTCTGATAACCAATCAACAAGCTGTCCGATATACCCAAAAAGAGACACTTCCAACGCAGCGATAGCGGCAGACAAGATTGAAACAAATAAAATAAGTGGCCACATTCCTTTGGTATAGTGATGACAAAACGCAACTAACGTCTTGGGAGGCTGTGTAGGGTGCGCTGCAGGGAAAGGATTCGCCAATCTCTCGAAGAATGAAAACATAAAAATCCGTTGTTATTAGTTCGCTGACCTATCGGTAGGCCAGCACCGAAAAAAATCAAAAGTTATGATTGAGAGAGTTCAGAAAGTATCTTATCCACATTGGCTTTGTGAGCAGCTTCCCACTGCTCAAGAGACATGCTGTTATCTTTGTCGGTACGTGCTTTTGCCACTTGATAAACTTGCTCAATTTGCTGTTGTGGGATTATCACAATGCCTTCTTCATCGGCCACCACGAAATCACCGGCATTAACCGTAACGCCGCCGCACACGATTGGTTGATTGAATGGCAAGTAACGCTTTTTTGCACCTGGTTTGGGGATGACACCACGTGCAAAAACCGGAAAAGCCAACTCTCTGACTTCGGCCAAATCACGAATGACGCCGTCTATCACAAAACCCAAAACCCCTCTTTTTTGCGCAATGGCACACACATTACCACCAGCCAATGCATAGTTAGAATCACCTTGAACTACGATAATATCACCCGGATTGGCCTGATAAATAGCCGCATGCAGCATCAGGTGATCACCAGGCTCACATCGAACGGTAAAAGCCGGCCCAGCTATCCTTGGTGGCCTCGACCACAAGCACCCAATATTGTGATCAACAAACTGCTCCCTGGGTAGAGCATCTGCATACTCGCATGGCGAGATTTGACTCAATTCCAGCATCGTTGGCATTACACCTATACTCCTATATTTAAGCGACAAACTTGGTAAACAAAGTAAATAACCAGTAACCACTGATACCAACCTGCGCCAAGAAAAATGCAAAACGTATTTGTACTGCAAGCACAGAGGTAGAGACAAGATGAACAACTGACTGAGCTACCCGTGCAGCGAGTAACCACAATGCCAATGGATCGGTAACTGCCGATGAACTGGTGGCCAATGCCAGCAGCATAACACCGCCAGTGAAGGCGAAGCTCTCTGCACAATTAAGCTGTGCTCGTGTTAACCGTTGGCCCATATCCGGTGAATCAGAGCCATCAGCTTTGA
>JAOMVH010000204.1 GCA_028356795.1 Aliiglaciecola sp.
GCATTTTTCCGAAATGAGTGATCGGAATGCCGAAACAACCTTCTTTTTCTAGTTAAATCAATTGGTAAGCTACACCTTAACGTCACTGTTAAGGAAATACGCTGCCATGCCTAGAAAGAGAACAGAAATGAGAAAAGTCAAAGACGTCTTACGCCTTAAATTTGAGGTGGGATTAAGCAATCGGGACATCGGCAAGTGCCTGAACCTTGGTCCTGCCACTGTGAGTGAAGTGCTTACCCGCTTTAAGTCCAGTGGTCTATCATGGCCGTTACCAGACGGTTTTAGCGACCAACAACTCGAAAGAAAACTCTACACAACCGTTACCGCCAAACGCAATAAACGCTTGCCTGACTTTATGCAAATGCGTGAAGAGTTAAAACGTAAAGGCATGACCAAACTGTTGCTGTGGCAAGAGTATTGTGAAGATGAGCCGGCGACAGCGTACGGCTACACCCAATACTGTGAGCACTATCAACTCTGGCTTAAAAAGCAAAAGCGCAGCATGCGCCAGCACCATATCGCAGGCGATAAGTTGTTTATTGATTACTGCGGACCGACGGTGCCGATAATCAGCCCCGATACAGGCGAAATCAGGTACAACGCCCAGATATTCGTCGCCACGCTGGGTGCCACGAATTACACCTATATCGAAGCAGGTCGCTCGCAAAAACAAGAAGACTGGATCATGGCGCACGTGCGTGCGTTTAATTATATTGGCGGTGTACCGCGCCTGCTAGTGCCTGACAATTTAAAGTCAGCGGTGACTAAAGCCCATCCATACGCTCCCACGCTGAATGAAAACTACGCCAAGATGGCAAGGCACTATGGCACCGCCATCATGCCCGCGAGGCCCTACAAGCCCAAAGATAAAGCCAAAGCGGAGAATGCCGTGCTGATTGTGGAACGCTGGATATTGATGCGCTTACGGCATTATGTGTTTTATACACTGTCTGAGCTAAACGCCAAAATTAAGGTGTTGATGGAGGACTTAAACAATCGGCAACAGCGCATGTACCCTGGCTCACGCAAACAGCAATTCGAACTGTTAGATAAGCCTGCATTGGCAAGTTTACCCACCTACACTTATGAGTATATCGATAGCAAACGCGCCAAGGTTGGCCCAGATTACCATGTGTTGTATGAGAAGCATGCTTACTCGGTGCCTAATGTTCTAGTGGGTGACACGGTCACGCTGGAAGCCAGCGCAAATATCGTCTGTGTTTACCATCACAATCAACTCGTCGCTCAGCATCCCCGCACTTATAACGAGGGTGGCTTCACTACTGTTAAAGAGCATATGCCGAGCAGTCACATGAAGCAGCGCTTTGGCCCGGAGCGCTTATTAAGCTGGGCTGAAAACATCGGCGCGGGAGCCCGTGCGGTCGTTGAATGGCACATCCAAAGCCGCAAACATCCCGAACAAGCGATCAAAAGCTGTTTAGCCATATTGCATTTAACCAAGCAATACGGCAACGCACGTGTTGAAGCAGCGTGCCAAAAAGCCTTGTTACTCGATAGGCCGCATCGCACCGTGGTGGTTAACTTGCTGAACCATCATAAAGAACTAGCCCATCAACCCCTCGAGCAAGATGAAAGCCCTGTGACTCACCACAATATCCGTGGACAACACTACTACCAATAGGAAACACCATGAATCAACAAGCACTGCAAGAACAACTGCGCTCGCTACGCCTTGGGCACCTCGCCCAAGCGTTGGAGCAACAACAATCACAGGTGACCACCTATGAAGACATGAGCTTCGAGGAGCGGTTAGGTTTATTGGCTCAACATGAAATACTGTGTCGGCAGAATACCAAAATCAAACGCTTAATTAGGCAAGCCAAACTGCGTTTAGACGCGCATGCTAATCGCCTTGATTACCGGGCAACACGAGGCTTACGCAAAGATAAAATCGCAACACTACTGAGCGGTCAGTATCTGCATTACGCACATAACATCATTGTCACAGGTGCCACAGGCTGCGGTAAAACCTACCTTGCCTGCGCCCTTGGGCAACAAGCGTGTGAGCAACATCACACTGTTAAATATTACCGGCTCGGACAATTACTCGATGAGCTTAACATCGGCCATGCCGATGGCAGTTATCGCCAAAAGCTGGCACAACTTGCTAAGAAAAAGCTGCTAATACTCGATGACTGGGGAATGGAAAAGCTCAATGCTAGGCAAGCAAATGACTTGCTGGATGTGATGGAAGACCGATATCAAAACGCCAGTACCATCATTGCTAGCCAAATCCCGGCAACTGATTGGTACAAACTCATCTCAAACCCAACCGTGGCCGATGCACTATTAGACCGCTTATTA
>JAOMVH010000205.1 GCA_028356795.1 Aliiglaciecola sp.
CACACTTTTTATATGCATGCGGTGCTTCGTCATACAACAAGGTTTTGTTGCCGCAAATAACACGACTTCCCAATGCTGTGCGATACAAATCTTCCCGCTTAAATTTGTGGCTTAGGCGTCCATGACACTCTCCACGTTTCCATTTTCTACCTGCTCCATGAGCAAGTGAAAATAGGCTAGCGTTAAACTGGTCAATATTGTCTTGGCTTGGGTTCACGGGTTTCACTAGGAAGCTGTAATCGCCCCTGGAACCAGGAATAACCACCATGCCTTGGTCACTAGGTGTGGCGCCTTTACGATGCAACCAACCATCCACATTGTTAATTTTCTTGGCTGAAACCAGGTTATGGTTTACGTCCAATTTGCAATCCCCTGTGGCATGAATCGCATCAAGGAAGCGCATTGCAATCAACTCGCGATTCAGTTCGGCCCAGCGAACCGCCTCACCATGTTTTACGATGTAGTCCTCAAATGCTTGGCTATCAATACTCAGCCCGTCATGGTTATGTTTAGCAACGTGCTCAACCAATATTGATTGGCCCAGTCCCCTCGAGCCGGAATGAACAAGCAGTTGCAGGTCCTTTTTGTTTAACCCTAATGCTTGTATTGCAGACTCGTTATATACCTCGTCGATAGCCTGAAATTCGGCAAAATGATTACCACCACCAATAGTACCTAAGGATTGGTCGTAGCCACTGTGATTAACCGATTTTTCTCTTTTCCTTGTTGTTGTGTAACCGAGCCAATGCTCAGGCAGCGGCTCCTCAATGTGTGCAAATTTTTTAACTAGTTTATCGAGTTTTACTTTAGACAAGCTCTGGCTTGTTTGCCAAAGCGACATGCCGCAGCCAATATCATTGCCCACGAGGGCCGGATAAACTTTATTGCTAGTAAAAAATGCAGCGCCAACGGGATAACCCCTTCCTGGATGCAAATCAGGCATGCCAGCAACCTGCTGCATATTTGCTAGTTCTGATGTTTTTACTAATTGTTGAACTGCTAAGTCTTCAATCCACGTATCTTTAGACGCAATGAGACTCACAGTGTCAGTTATTTTTTGGACTGATTTGCCCATAATACCAATACCTTTTTCGAGATAAAAAATGTGTAAACTAGATGTATTGGCAGGCTTGGCTGAAATGAAAGACGTTACTGATCATGCTGTTGTTAATCAACACAATATCTTGTATTCATTTTTTAAACGCAGTGCTATCTAAAATTTTGCTATTGCTGTTTATTGGACAAGACCTGCAAAGGATGTGTTTGTCAAAGTCATGATGTTTTCTCCCCTGCAGTTGATTTAGATAAGTTGATTAAATATTGAGCGGAGCATGTTAATCAAACTTTTGTGGCAATGCAATACACAAGAACGATTAAATTTATATTAACGTAAAAAAACGCCCATTAAGCAATTAATGGGCGTTTTCGATAATAAGATTTTGACGCTATTAATTATTTCTTAGCGGCCTTAATTTTTTCAACCTGCTCAGCTGACAAGCGAATAACACTGCCAGGATAAGGACGTCCTTGCGGATAGTCCCACTCTTTTGGTGTTACAGAGTCTGCAAAATCAAGAAATGAGCGACATGTTTTGCGAGAAGGAACAAGGCCAAGCTTGTCTGCGTAAGCCGCTAAGTAACGTGGATCGACATTCTCTTTTTGAAGTAAGCAGTAAGCTTCAGTTGAATATACTTCTTCATCAGCAGCGGCTGCAGTTCCGATGAAACCTACAGTAGTTAAAGCTATGGCACAGATAGATTTCGCTATTAGATTTTTACGATTCATAGTGTTTCCTGTTATGTGTGTTTCGAACGTTATAATTGTACATTACCTGCCATAGCATATGGCTACTTTCACTAAATCTCAAGTAATCAATAACTAAGCTTCGCTTATTGAATTGTAAACCCCTGTGTACCAAGGTAGATGCGAGGGAAAAAATTCGCTTTAACAAGAGGGGAAGCAAAGGGCAAAGCCCTTTGTTTTTTAGAGCGCGGTTATACTACCCCGCCTTAAATTTGCTCACTCAGCGAGAGTTAAAATGGCCCATATTAAGGCGGATTGGTACTACTTAACCATTGCTCTGCGTTTTAATGACGACAATAGAAAAATGCCCAATGCAAAAATTGCTAGAGTCTTTGGTTCTGGGATCTGCGTATTGCTTTGCCCAAATTGGCCAATGCCATCTGCGGAAATATTCAAGTTAAACGTATTGAGGAGATTGCCCCCCATTTCGAATTCAAAAATTGTTGATGAATTCGTTCCCGTGCCACCTTCGCCATTAGTT
>JAOMVH010000206.1 GCA_028356795.1 Aliiglaciecola sp.
CTGACACAGTTTTCACTGAGCCTGATGCGACTAAACGGTCTCGATACTGCGCAACAATAACGTCACCCATTGGCGAGGTTATGATCTGGCCTAGATCATAATAACTTATTGGATCTGGCTTGAGAGTTCGATCAAATGGGCGCTCGGCACGAATGATAGCCTGTTCAAATCTCAATAAACTATCAATCTCTTCAAGTTTGGCGAGTCTAATTACGACTTCTTTTGTATTAACATGCTGCATGTTTTAGGCGCTTTTTAAAACAAGCCAAATCATCATTCCGTGGCCTACTAAAGTGATAGCGGTTAAACGAATTCGCAATGAGCGGTACCAAGGATCCATGACAAGTGCTTTAAACTCATAGGCGATTACCAGAATAAAAGCGATTGATAGGACACAAAGTGTCACCAAAGGTGGCATTAGTATGAGACTGAACCAACCAACTAAACTGGGTAACATTGCAAAGTATATTTGTCTTTTAGGTTTTTTATTTAAAATGCCATCATACCAGAGGATCCCACCAAGAAATGACAGAATAATGGCAGAATATTGAGTATAAAAACTAATGCCCTCAAAGTAGCTGATATTTCCCCAAATGATATAAAAGGGAATAGCAATGAAAGGCAATAGGCCCAGATAGCCTAAAGATTTTGCATGTTCATTCAGCATCTTAGTGTCCAAAGTTTTGTTATATTGTGGTTGAATTCTTGATAAAAAAATAGCGCCAAAAGGCGCTATTTAGATCTGTTGGTTAAACCCTATTTTTCAATTGGGTTATATTTACGTTGTTCTTCACCGGTATAAAGCTGGCGAGGACGACCAATTTTTTGGCCCTTTTGACTTAACATTTCATGCCAGTGAGAGACCCAACCGACTGTGCGTGCCAGAGCGAAAATACACGTAAACATATTGGTTGGGATACCAATTGCTTTAAGTATTATGCCTGAATAGAAGTCTACATTCGGGAATAATTTTTTCTCTGCAAAGTAGGGGTCGCTCAATGCGATTTTCTCTAGCTCCATGGCAACGTTCAGCAAAGGATCGTCGATATTAAGTTCAGCAAGTACTTCGTGGCAGCTTTCGCGCATTACAGTTGCACGAGGGTCAAAGTTTTTGTAAACACGGTGACCGAAACCCATTAATCTGAATGGGTCACTCTTGTCTTTAGCACGTGCTATGAACTCAGGAATACGGTCAACAGAACCAATTTCTTCAAGCATGTTCAAGCAAGCTTCGTTTGCACCACCATGAGCAGGGCCCCATAAACTTGCAACACCAGCAGCGATACACGCGTATGGGTTAGCTCCTGATGAACCGGCCAATCTAACCGTAGAAGTTGAGGCATTTTGTTCATGATCCGCGTGCAGTGTAAATATACGATCCATGGCGCGCGCTACTGCAGTGCTGATGACATAGTCTTCAGCGGGTACTGAAAACATCATATTTAAGAAGTTCTCAGCGTAGGATAATTCATTTTTAGGGTAAACGAACGGTTGGCCAATGCTGTACTTGTAACACATGGCAACAAGGGTAGGCATTTTTGCAACTAGGCGATAAGCACTACGCAGGCGCTGTTCCGGGTCACCGATGTCCAGATCGTCATGATAGAAACTGGCAAGAGCACCTACGGTGCCACATAACATCGCCATAGGGTGCGCATCGCGGCGGAACCCTCTAAAGAAGTTAGTTACCTGATCGTGTACAAGGGTGTGGTGCGTGATGGTGTTTTTAAAATCCGCATATTCTTCGGAAGTAGGGGTTTTGTCGTGAAGTAGCATGTAGCAAACTTCGATGTAATCAGCATCTCTAGCTAATTCTTCAATAGAATACCCGCGGTGAAGCAACACACCTTTAGCACCGTCGATAAACGTAATCGACGATTCACATGAGCCAGTAGCCATGAAGCCAGGGTCAAAAGTGAAGTAACCGCTTGCGCCTAATGCGCGAACATCTATTACGTCGTGTCCTGCTGTTCCCGATAAAATGGGCAGTTCGACTTCTTTATCACCCGCTTTTAGAATGGCTTTCTGTTCTGCCATAAGATGTTCTCCTCAGACTAGTTCTTTAGACGTTAAATTACATAAAAATTAACGACGACGAAAAAAAGTGTCGCTATTTGTACTGATAAAGTCCTTTCAAGTCAATTTTAATGCATGAATGCTTAATATATATTCTGATTATGGACGAAGAGTATACGTTAAAATCGCAAACTAAGATTTATCCTTTTTAATAAAGAACAAAAATTGTAATTAATCAAAACGCTGGATATACTTTGAGGGCTAAA
>JAOMVH010000213.1 GCA_028356795.1 Aliiglaciecola sp.
CGTTAACACCGAATCAGCCGGTATCGGTGTAAGGGTCATCGCTAACGGTACCTGGGGTTTTGCATCCACCTCGAACATGACACCAGACAGCATCGCCAAAACAGCCGAAAAAGCAGTTGCTGTTGCCATGGCAAACTCCAAGTTCCAAACTAGCCCAGTTAAACTAGCACCAGTTAAAGGCACAGGTGACGTGAGTTGGCAAACGCCGATTCAGAAAAACGCCATGAATGTGCCAATTAAGGACAAAGTTGATTTATTGCTTAGTGCCAATAGTGCAGCAATGGCAAACGGTGCCAACTACATTACCTCGATTCTATTTCTAGTTAACGAACAAAAATACTTTGCCTCTACCGAAGGCTCTTACATCGACCAAGACGTTCATCGTTTGTGGGCCCCGTTCTTTGCTACCGCAATTGGTGCTAGCGGCTTTAAGCAGCGCAATGGTCTTGGTAACCCAGTCGGCATGGGCTTCGAATACCTAGACGGTTTAGCCAAAGACAAAATCAATATTCAAGGTGCCAGTGTTGGTTATAAAAACTCTTACGACCTAGTCGAAGATGCCGCAGCAGCGGGCAAACAGCTAAAAGCTAAACTAAAAGCAAAATCTGTTGAGCCAGGCAAATATGACTTGGTACTTGACCCTGCTCACTTAATGCTAACGATTCACGAATCAGTGGGTCACCCGCTTGAGCTTGATCGTGTATTGGGCTATGAAGCAAACTTCGCTGGAACCAGCTTTGCCACCCTGGATAAGTGGAAAAGTGGTAAATTCCAATACGGCTCCGACATCGTTAACTTGTTTGCCGACAAGACCCAGCCTTATTCACTCGGGAATGTGGGCTTCGACGACGAAGGCGTTAAAACCAAGCAATGGGATCTGGTTAAAGATGGCGTGTTAGTGAACTACCAAGCCACTCGTGACCAAGTTCATATGATTGATCAAAATGAATCTCACGGTTGTTGCTACTCACAAAGTTGGCGTGATGTGCAGTTCCAGCGCATGCCGAATGTTTCACTAAAACCGAACGAAAAAGATATCTCAGCTGAAGATGTTATTAAAGACGTTGAAAATGGTATTTATATCGCCGGTCGCGGTTCATTCTCAATCGATCAACAACGTTATAACTTCCAGTTTGGCGGTCAATTATTTTACGAAATTAAAGACGGTAAAATCACCGACCAAATTGAAGATGTGGCGTATCAATCGAACACCCAAGAGTTCTGGAATAGTTGTACACAGATGGCAGGTAAATCAGATTATCGCCTAGGAGGCTCGTTCTTCGATGGTAAAGGTCAACCTTCGCAAGTCAGTGCGGTTTCTCACGGTTGTCCAACAACTCGATTTAATAACATTAATGTTATTAACACCGCCCGTAACGTGTGACTTAGAAAAGAATTAGAAGGAAGAACAAGATCATGACAATGATAACTGAAGCAACCGCAAAAACCTTGTTAACAAAGGTACTTAAGTTTTCTAAGGCAGACGAATGCGAATGTAACCTCGACGGCAGAACTGCTGGAAATATTCGTTATGCAAGAAACACAGTGTCAACTGCTGGTGAAGTGAGTGATGTAACACTGGCTGTTCAATCCACTTTTGGAAAGCGCACAGGTGTCGCCACAATCAATGAATTCGACGATGCCTCATTGGAAAAAGTAGTGCGACGCTCTGAAGAGCTGGCCAAACTTGCACCAGAAAACGAAGAGCATATGCCGATATTTGGCAAACAAACTTACGGTAAATCAAATACCTATTTTGAAAATACTGCCAAAGTCACCCCAGAAGATAGAGCATTAGCCGCAGAAGCGAGTATCGTGCCGTCTAAGAAAAACAAACTAGTTTCTTCTGGCTTCCTAGAAGAAGAGGTCACCTTTACTGCCATCATGAACAACAAAGGCTTGTTTGCTTACAATACCGCAACGAACGTCGATTTTTCGGTGACTATTCGTACCGAAGATGGCAAAGGCTCTGGCTGGGCAACACGCAATTACAGTGATTTTGCGCAGCTTGATACCGCCAAAGCATCCAATATTGCGATTCAAAAATCCATGGGTTCAGTAGATGCCAAAGAAATGGAACCAGGCA
>JAOMVH010000207.1 GCA_028356795.1 Aliiglaciecola sp.
AAATGCAGCAAATTGGGCATTTTCAGCCACCTCTTTACCGGCTTCATTATGGAACAAGTAACTAGATACCTGTGCAGTAACGGCTGACAAATAATCTCGCAGCTCCCAGTCTAGTTTGCGATGTTCGGCACTCGGATTAATCGCAGCTAGTCCCCAAAGGGTATCCGATTTGTAAATTGGAATAACGAGTTGAAATGAGCATTCATTCAAAAAGGCATGATTGACTTTAAGCCCCTCATAAACAAATGGTTTGTAACGCAGTTCTTCGATATCAATGATCCAGTCTTTTTGTTGACAATAAGCAGCTAAATCATCTAATAATTGCCATTCTCGGTCACTTAAGTCAGATCGGTTAATTTGCGACTTCACATTGAGGCGATTTCCTTCGCGTTTGAGTAGAACACCTCCTTCATACTCAATTGCCTGCATAAGCCCGTTAAGCGCGTTGTGATAAACCGCAGCAATGTTTGATTCATTTAGCGGTAATGCTTCGGTCAACTTCAGCCACTCTATTCGATAGTCAAACTGGTTGGCAAAAAAGTGTTTGGTGATAAAAACACGAATTTTCATGCGTAAACTATTGGATAGGAACAAGGTCATCAACAAAGCCGTTGATAATGCGATTAATACAACCTGTATTGTCGCCCCCCACTGCCCACCAATGAACTTAACAAAATAGCCAGCTAATGCCATGATGAATAGGTAAGCCCCCGCCACCATCAACAGTGAACTGTGAAGCACTATTTCTCTAGATATAAAGATATCCACACCCCAATGTTTAATGCGTCTTATAGCAAGCACTAATAAAGGTAACAATGCAGTATAGATATAACCACGTGCGGCGATATAAGTCACTTCCAAACTACCTACCATGGTTGCATTGGCAAAAGTAACAAACTCAAAAAGACTGGTGGCTCCCAAATACAGGACAAGGGGCTTGTAGGCCCATTTACTCTCACCCGCTTGACGATATATGAGTTCCAGTATTAACAAAGCTTGAAGGGCAATGACGGTATGCAACATAAACCGCCAGGTTATTGATATAGGTAGAAAATGAGGAAGTACCAGCGCAATAGTTGGGATCGCCAACATTGCGATGGAAAAGGGCCGTATCAGTACCTGCTGTAAATTTTTAAAATTCCGATTAATGCAGGACAACAAAAAGACTAGCCAAACCATCTGCTTGAGGATGTCAAACATTAACAGGTCATCAATATCAATCGCGCCAAATATCGAATTAATATGCAAGCCAGACCATACTGCCGTGCCCGCTGCCGCCAACACCAATAGATATTTGGCCATCCCTGCTTTTCTAACGGTAAAAAGCAAAAGCAACAATAGACTATAACTTACCGTTGCTAACAAAAATCCTAAATCCGCAATCATTTCACTGTCGCCACGTTACGATGTTGCACAACCCCAAATGGGAACTTAGCGTTTCCTGACAACCATACTACCGATTGAGTAGCCTGCGCCAAAAGAGCATATTAATCCAAAATCGCCAGACTGGAGATCTTGATGATGCAAATTAAAAGCAATAATTGAGCCGGCTGAAGCAGTATTGGCATAGGTATCCAATACAATGGGTGCTTCTTCAGCTTGGGCTGGTCTGCCCAATAGTTTTTTAGTGATCAAGGTATTCATATTGATATTGGCTTGATGTAGCCACCACCGACTCACGTCTGCGGGTGTCAAATCATGTTTTTGCAAGTGTGCTTCTATGTGGGCAGCGGCCATAGGGCAAACTTCCTTGAAGACTTTCCGCCCTTCTTGATGAAACAGTTTGTCAGCAGCATAGGGGGATGAGTCAAATGCTCTGGTCATATACCCAAAGTTCGAGCGAATATTACTGGAAAACTCAGTAACCGCTTGGGTACTTAATATTTCAAATTGATGCTCGCTGGTTGCCGTATCTTGGTGCTCTACAACCATAGCTGTGGCAACATCACCAAAAATAAAGTGGCTATCACGGTCGGTATAATTAACTTGCGGTGAAACAAGTTCAGGGTTAATGACCAGTACACATTTGGCGGTCTGGGCAGCAATCATTTCGTAGGCTCGATGCACGCCAAAAGTAGCGGCTGAACACGCAACCAGCATGTCAAAACCAAATCCTTTTATTCCTAACGCGCCCTGAACTTCGATAGCAATCGCTGGATAGGAGCGCTGAGTGTATGCACAAGAAACAAT
>JAOMVH010000214.1 GCA_028356795.1 Aliiglaciecola sp.
ACCCTTTAGCGTTAACATCTTTGAGAAGTACAATTCGCTGTGAGGGTTGACCATCGGGCGAGACGGTAGCAATAGTCATTGCGGTGGGATCTGGTACATCCGCTTTAACGACATCACTAAGCCAACGTTCAAATTGCACAATAGGATCTGCATGCAAATCTTGTTCGCGCAACTCGCCCATAGAATAGTTGCGGCGGATATCTTTTAGGGTTGTCATAGATTCATTCCCACTATCGAATTTACATATTTCAGCAAGGGAATGCAGGTCGCCTTACTGGTTAGCTGTCACCGTATCCTAAGCTTCGCAGCGCTCTTTCATCATCTGCCCAGCCGGATTTTACTTTAACCCACAATTCCAAAAACACTTTGTTATCGAATAGGTTCTCCATATCTTTACGAGCTTCCGCTCCAATGGTTTTAAGACGTTGACCGCCCTTCCCTATTACCATGCGCTTTTGGGTTTCACGTTCCACTAAAATCAAACCATTGATACGATAAACACCATTGTCGGCCATTAAAAACTGCTCTATTTCAACAGTTACCGAATAAGGTAATTCGTCGCCAGTAAAACGCATCAGCTTTTCACGAATAATCTCCGATGCCATAAAACGACTAGAACGGTCAGTAATGTAATCTTCTGGGAAATAGAATTCACTCTCAGGTAAAGAATCGTGAACCATTTCTCTAAGCTCATCAACATTACGTCCCAACTTGGCAGATATGGGCATGATTTTTTCAAAATCATGCTGCTCTTGTAACCACTGAAGGTGGGTCATTAATTGGGTTTTATCTTTTACATTGTCGCTTTTATTGACCAGCAACCAACAAGGCAACTTAGACTGTATAACCTTGTTTAAAACCATTTGGTCATCTTCAGTCCACTTAGTACCTTCAACTAAAAATAACACCAAGCCAACTTCGGCCAGGGAACTTGATGCAGCACGATTCATCAACCGATTTATCACTCGTTTTTCTTCAACGTGCAGCCCTGGGGTATCAACAAACACAGCTTGGTGCTGAGCTTCGGTATCAATTCCCATTATACGATGTCGTGTAGTTTGTGGCTTACGAGAGGTTATACTGACTTTCTGGCCAAGAAGTTTATTTAACAATGTTGATTTACCCACATTAGGGCGACCAACAATGGCGACCATTCCGCAGAATGTTTGAGTTTGTGTCATAACAATTTTTCCAGAGCAGTCTGAGCCGCTTGCTGTTCTGCTTTTCGTCTTGAACTGCCTTGCCCTACAATTGGCTCGGGCAAACCGTCAACTTTGCACGCTACAAAAAACATTTGGTTGTGATCTTTGCCTTGAATATCGGTCACATCATAAACAGGCAAGGGTAATTGACGACCTTGTAAAAACTCCTGCAAGCGCGTCTTGTTATCTTTGGAATGGGTTTCTGGATCTAGTTTTTCCAAACGTTTGGCAAACCAGACCAACAATAACTCATTAACCTTGTCCAACCCAGCTTCTAGATAAATTGCACCGATAATAGCTTCAACCGCATCAGCCAAAATCGAACTTCTACGATGACCACCGCTTTTTAGCTCTCCAGAGCCAAGCTTGAGCAAATCACCCAATTCAAACTCTCGTGCAATTTCAGCTAAGGTCTCACCTTTTACCAACGAGGAGCGCATGCGCGTGAGCTTTCCTTCTGGCTGTTGGGGAAAACGTCGATAGAGCTCTTCAGCAATCACCATTCCCAAGACAGCATCACCTAGATACTCCAAACGTTCGTTATGATTTTTATTAAAGCTTCTATGGGTTAGCGCAAGTTCTAAATTCGCCTGTTCATCAAAGGTATAGCCGATACGCTTATACAATTGCTTGTATTGGACCAATCCAATCATTTAATCAATGCCACCAACTCTGCTGAATCTAACATCGGTTGGAACCCAGCCAGGTAAAATACTGTCTTTACCGCGACCAAATTCAAAGCTAATCCAAATAGCAACGGCTTTGCCTACTAGATTCTCATCAGATACAAAACCCCAGTAGCGACCATCTTCACTGTTATCACGATTGTCACCCATCACAAAATAATGACCTTCAGGCACTATCCAGGTACCGAGTC
>JAOMVH010000021.1 GCA_028356795.1 Aliiglaciecola sp.
CAGGGACTTAACCATGTCGAACAAGCATGCATTGATAATAGGTATCAACCGTTATCAATTTATGGAGCCACGCTATCAGCTTAGTGGATGCGTCAATGATGCTAAACTAATCAAAAGTACCTTAATTCGTAAATTCAATTTTAATAGACATGATATCGTTAGCTTGTATGACGAGGACGCGACGCGTGAGGCTATTCTTCAGGCGATGCAAACGTTATTAAATCGTATTGCAGACAATGATATCGCGGTGTTTCATTTCAGTGGTCATGGTCAAAGTTGTCGGGTTAAAACCCAGTTCACCGATGAAGGAAGTGGCAAGTTAAATAGTATATTACCTTGTGATGATTCTGAGCCAACCACGGTTGACGCCATCGAGTCGCCAGATGGTGTAATTTGGCGAGAAATACGAGAACATCAAATTAATCAGTGGTTGCAATAGCTGACTAAAAAAGCTGCCAACATTACGTTGATATTTGATGCTTGTCATTCAGGCACAATTACACGCAGTAGTAACAAAACCAAAGCGCGCACAGTTCCCCTTCATGTTCGCAACCAAGTCATATCTGAGCAGCAATTAGCGCCCCAAGAACACATTAATTTGAGTAAACCGAAAATCAGCAATTGGCTCACGCTGAGTGATAAATTTGTGGTGATTTCTGGGTGTCGGGATACCCAAGAGTCTCAGGAGGTGGACTTTCAAGAAGGTATGCATCGCTTTCGACACGGTGTTCTAACCTATCACTTGTGCCAAGTGCTCAACGATGCGGTAGTGGGAACAACTTTTCGCGACATATTCGAGACGGTAAGTAGCAAGGTTGTCATGGCTGTCGAAAATCAAAATCCGTTGATTGAAGGAACCATCGACAGAGAAGTCTTTGGCGTTAAAGATATCGTCCCGCTCTCTTATCTTCCGATTAAAACCTTGCTTGATGATGAGGTGATATTAGACGGTGGCGCAGCCCACGGTGTGAGTCTCGATTCCTTATGGGATATTTATCCACCGTTTACCAAAGTTGCTGATACCAACCAGCGTATAGGCAATCTCAAAATCATTGAGTTAGAGCCACTGCAATGCCGAGCTGAAATAATGGTTAAAACGGCTGAGATTGTTAGTGGTTCAAGGTGTGTGCTAGCCTACCAAGCAACGCCGAGGTTTGCCGTCAACGTGGATGTGAGCATGGTGCCGCCAGCACAACAAAGGGCACTTATCAATAGAATCAAGCGTACTGAGCTTGTTGAAGTTTCTGCGGCCAATGAGCAAGCTGATCTCTTGGTTCAAATTGCTCAACACGCACAGGAGCTAGCAGATTTTCATTTACCTGAAGACAGCACTAATAGCATCGATTTTCCCGCTTGGGTGGTATTCAATAAGCAGCAGAAGCTGGCGATGCCACTTCACAGTGTTGGCGACAGAAGTATTGAGGTTTTGCTGGTCGAAAACTTCAAAAAAATTGCACGCTACCGAAACGTTATGGAGCTGGAGAATCGACAAAGTGAGCTCAATGTCGAGTTTAATTTATACAAACGTTTGTCCGATGACAGTTTGCAACTGGCCAATGGCGGTGTCACTGAATTCGAAGAAAATAGCGATAGGATGGTGCTTGAGTTTATTAATAAAGAACCACACAAGACGGTATTTTTAAATCTGCTTTGGGTAAGCGCAAACAAAGAGGTAGCACAGGTTTTTCCGCATAATGCAACTAGCGAAGAAATCATTCCAGAGAACACAATCCGCATTGGCCATGACAGGCCATTAACCGCGTATTTGGCTGCAAATTATTATTATGATATTGGCTGTGAAACGTTAAAAGCGTTTTTTACCACTCAGCCCGTAGATTTTCGTTGGCTCAATCAACAGGGAGTACGCAATGGCGAGGCAACGGCGACCAATATTGACGTTATTGATGAGGCACTGGATGCCAACCCAAATGAACGACATACCACAGATACAGCTAATAGCGACTGGAATGTGATTGCCAGAAGCTTATTACTTTCTCGGAAGCTGGCATCGTGAAACAGTCATGGTTACCAACGGTATTTATCGCTTTTGCTAATGATCTTGATGATCACCTGGCCGCACTTAAGCAAGAAAGTCGCAACATTTATGACGTGCTTTCTCCCCTCGAAGAACAGGGGGCTATCTCGATTCATCGGGAAGAAAGTATTGAAGTTGATGAGCTTTATCATGATTTACTGTCATTCAATGACCGCGTGGTTATTTTCCATTATGCAGGCCACGCTGATGGCACTATGTTGCAGTTTGAGCAGGGCGTTGGTGGCGCTGATGGCATAGTAGGGCTATTGGGTCAACAAACCAGTTTGAAGCTTGTATTTCTTAATGGTTGCGCTACCAAAAATCAGGTTAATGCATTACATCAAGCTGGCATTCCTGCGGTTATTGCCACCGCCGTCAAAATCAACGACAGCAAAGCAACCTTGCTGTCACATGCCTTTTATCAAGCTCTTGCCGATGGTCAATCTATCTTCGAGGCCTTCGACAGCGCCAAACACTACCTCGAGACCAAGTTTGATTCAGCCAACGGTGCCATGCCGAGTATTTCTCGTCAGCCCAATAGTTTTTTTGGTGCGCCTCAACAAGATGCTAACCAAAGTCTTGAGTTTGAGTGGGGGTTATATACTCGCGCCGATGCTGAAGACGATCTGAAACAATGGCGATTGACTGCGGCACAGCAAAACTGGCAGGTTCAACTCGAAAATTCGAAAGGAAAAATAAAGGACAGAGACGGAAACCCCATCTTAGTCGACTACCGTCAACGCCTTCGTAACATCGATGTTAAACGTTGTTTGCAATGCGGCACTAGCCATTATCCCGTAAATAGCCAAGTCTCAATTTGCCCAGCATGTGGAGCAAATCAGCTGGTGGATAAACCCGTTCAAACCATCATCGCGGATAAACAATCAACTTTTAGCATCGAGCAAGAAGCGGCGCTGGAGTTGGCAAAAACGGCCTTGGCTTGTGATACGCAGGAACAAATCGAATTGCAGCCAATTTTCCTTCCTTTTTGGGTATTTAATGTCGATGTATATGTGACTGTGACAGCCCAAAAAGGCGTCTTGAAGGACCCTCATGCGAACAACTTAGCGCTAGAATGGCAAGCTGTGTCGACCACCATCGAACAACACTATGTGGATGTATTGGTGCCGGGGTTTAGTCAATCCAGTGCACATAAACCCATATCTAGTATACCAAACCTCAGAAATTGGCAATTTGACCTTGCAAGTGTGCATGGACTCAACCAACTAGATAGCAGCACATCATTTGTGCCTTTTGATACCTATTTGGAACCAGCATTTGGTTTTTTCTCTGGCTACCTCGATGAACAAACATCAGCGCAGGTACCAGCTGAAATTGGTTGTATTCAACAACGCAATATCAAAACACAAACTGCTTATGAGCATTTCAGTGCCAAAAGTGTGATGCTTCCCCATTGGTATGCCTATATCAAAACTGACACCACACCTGAACCAATACTAATCAACGCCCACAACGGTGAAATAAAACATCCAATCGAAGCGGGCCAATCTGTCTTCTCTTATCAGAGTAACGTCATTATGAACAAGCAAAACAACCTTGATAGTTCCTCATCGTCGCAAACTTCTCATCTTATATCGATATTCAGCGGGGCCGGTATCGGTGTGATGGTTGGCTTATTAATGGGACTGGCCGCACCGCAAGGCGACGATGCCAAATCAATCGTGGCTATTTTTATTGGCGCCGTGGGTGTTGGCTTGGCGGCATTGCTGGGACTGAACGACCGGCATTTCAGCGCGGCTAAAGGTTTGCGTATTGGCTCGTTTGGAATTGCTGTGGCCGCTTTTGCTTTAATTGGAATATACGTACGCACTAACGCGCCTTTGTCTCCTAGCTTGCTAGATAGAGCCACTGAATTGAAGACCATTTTTCCTAATATGACGGACTCGCAGTTAGTGGAGTTGCTGTCGGTTAAAAAGCAGATAAAGGATAAAAAAACCGGCGAGGTGACACAAACCATAGTGTCACTAGACAAAGCCACTGATGCTATGTTTGCTTCTGACGCAGTTAAAAAGTCTGCGTGCAGTGATCTGGAAGGATCAAATGACGCCAATATCGAAATCAAGTTTCTGCTAAGGCGATTTAGGCGAGTGGATGGCGCCCAAGAGCTGGGTTGGAAATCATTGGCTGATGACGTCGAAGATATGAAGGATGCCAGGGCTATTTTACTCATCGCAAGAGATGCCGCATGTGGTCTAGCTACATGGGAAAAGCCAGTGAAACCTAGTAAAAACTTATGTTTAAAAGTAAAACAAAGTGCCGTCGATTATGCTCAGATTAAAGCAGACAGCAAAAACCTAAATGAATTGACTAAAATAGTTGAGTCGAGGGTCACCCAAACACAACCTGAAATGGCGTTGCAACAAATCTTGCCAGTACTTTGTTCTGCCACCGTATCAAACAGCGAATAGGAAATCATATGAACCGTCAAACTTGTTGCTATCGAATTGTAGTCATTTTAATCGTTACCATAATCGGTGTTACCAGCGTCAACGTTCACGCTAAGTTGAATCAGGCAAATGCCAGTAAATCCGTTGTTCGTATTGCAATAAAACCTCCTGGCGAGATGGAAAGGCGGGCCAGCGGTTTTGTTTGGCAGAAAAAAAACTACGTCGTCACATCACTCCATGCGATGTTGCCTAAGCCGGCGAGAATAGAAGTTCGTTGTCAAGATACTCCCTATGACGCAAAGGTTGAAAGAGTGCTTAAGAGTGCCGATTTGGTACTGCTTAAAGTCGAAGGGAACATGGAGCAATGTGTAGCATTAACCCTTGCTGATATCCGTGAAACAATCCCTGCAGAGAACGCGGAATTAGTGGCGTTTGGTTATCGTCCTTTGGTGAAACGGTTGCATAGCAAACATCTAAAATTGGCTTTTCCGCCTGATGCGACATTAGATGGTCTGATAGAAAAACCCATGCGCAGACCGATGCAGCGCTTGAATATGCCATCCCTTGATTTACCCATATATTTAGTCTCTGGCGGCATTCGCAAAGGGTATTCGGGGGGCCCTGTATTTGATATGCAAGGAAACTTGGTGGGGGTCGTCGAGGGGGGGTTAGACAAAGGAACCTCTGATCACAATTGGCTAATCCCCATCACGAATATTAAACGTTTAATGAAAGCACCTTTGGTGAATGATATTCCTGCAGAGTTGGCTTTGCTAGTACAAGGTAAAGATCATTTCTTTTCATTCGCTTTTACCGAAAGTGAGAATAATCAAATATTGCTAGCATACAAAGATATCAATAATGCTTACGAGTGGGAGTTAACAAAGACACGTTCATTCGACATCTTGCTACAAACATCTCCCGAGAGTTTGGGTTTAGAAGCTCTGGTTAGCGATATGTTACCAGATATTGAAACCTCGGCTGAACAGGACCTTCAATTTGATATATATAAGGAAGCAGAGTTGGGACTCATTATTGCCATTCCATCTGGGGTTAAACTCTCTCATGTTCTAGTTGGAAACGATTGGAAACTTGTCGCCAATGATTCCACGGGAAATGAAGCGAGTCTAAACATTCGCCATGGTTATTTCTCATACCCGCTTAATAATGGTGAGACGAT
This sequence comes from Aliiglaciecola sp., assembly GCA_028356795.1. Taxonomy (GTDB): domain Bacteria; phylum Pseudomonadota; class Gammaproteobacteria; order Enterobacterales; family Alteromonadaceae; genus Aliiglaciecola. Next base: position 5,624 of record JAOMVH010000021.1, read on the forward strand.
CTATGCCGATGACCCCAGATACTTTCTCAAAGCGATTAATGAAGATGTAGATAGTTATTGTAGTGAAAGCTACATGGTATGTGAGATGGAAAAAGGGCTCACTCGCGTCATCGACTTCGGCGATGGAAATCGAATTTTACGCTACGGCTTTTTGGCAACTAATAAACAAAATCAAACCGCCAAATATCACTATCGCAGCATTGCGGTGAGAGGGAAAGATGTGATGTTTGTTGAAACTGAAGTTAACTTTAATGACAACAGCGCTATCGCCAAATGTTTTAAGCAAAATTCCGCAGACAGTTGCGGTTCAAAGTTTTGGGAACCGGCGTCTTTTATGCTCTCAGCCGCATTGACTAATTTTTCAAATATCAGTACTAGTAGTGCAGCTGCGTCGTCTATCGGCAAATTTTTATATAACTGCATGGTCTGTAAACCGGACGATGTAGATTTGACTCGTACCAATCAATTGTTCCCTACAGGCGTGTTTTTTATGACAGCGAACGGCGAACAAACATTTACTTACGAACAAGGTACGGGTTGGACAGGCTCGCTTGGTGAGGAACCATTTGATGTGATTGAAGTTCAACACGAGCGTTGGGCAGGACAGGTTGAGTATGTCATTCTCGCTGTTGGAGAAAGGCACTTTGCTGTTCCAGTATAAGGCGGTGACTATTTTGAATATATTGATGGCGTCAATGAACAAAACGCGGGTAACCTGATGAAAACCCAACTTTAGCGCCAGGGTAGTCTCGTAGACCTGCGCGCAGCAATATAAACAAAATTCACCTTCATATCTGATCACTCAGTGAGCGTTAAAATAAGGTATGTCAAGGCCTATTGTTGATGGTCTAACGGGGTAAATTGATACAAGAGATACGCTATTTTAATCTCGCCCGCAGGGCAGCTCTGATAAGCTTCTGAGCTGGCCCTATAATGACCACTAGGCTAAAAACTGTTGCTGCTGCGATTAGCGAGTACCGGGTCTCCCTGGCCTTGTGCCTGGACGGCCAGGGCGGGTGCCAGGTCTACCTGGGCGAGCCTCACCGTCGTCAGATTCAGATAAATCATCTTCTGGTGACGGTATGCGCTCATCCACTTCGGGAATACGTTCGTCTTGATCTGAATTATAAGAATTGGTTGGATCTTGCATTACCCTATTCGCTCTCTGGCTTCGATGTGTTTCTAAGCATATGCTCAGATTCAAGGAAACGCCATTTACACGCTAAGTTTTTGTTTAGACTTTTAATTTTGCCGTAATAATGAGGAAAAAAATTTAAATATGTCGCGCTTTTTTAGCCAACTTATTGCTGAGATCCGTCGTCGAGAAGTCATTCCGGTTATTGTGACTTACGCGGTAGCGGGCTGGTTAATTTTGCAAATAGCAGGGCTAACTTTTGAGCCACTTGGTGTACCTGATTGGGGCATGCGAGTCCTAATTATTGTGACAATTGCTGGTTTTCCTGCGGTGTTTTTTATTGCGTGGCTGATAGATTTCAACAACAAAGGCATGATGTTTGATATTCCGGTCTGGCGTTCGGCTGACTATAAGGACAGTGCATCTAATGGCAAGTCCGGGCGATTATTGGCCGTATTCTTGTGTGTTTTGGTTGTTATTGGAACTGTCGGGTTAGTCTTTGTGTTGCTCGAACCTATTCCGGCTTCCAAGCAACAGCCACTCGAAGAAACCGCGGCAGAAATTGACATCGAAAAGCCGACAAATTCTATTGCGGTATTGGCCTTTGACAACTTTTATGGGCAATCTGAAGAAGATTATTTTTCAGCCGGGTTAGCAGAAGAGATTTTGAATTTTTTGGCGGCTATTCGAGAGTTGAATGTGGCTGCTCGCACATCGTCTTTTCGTTTTCAGGGAGAACAAGTTGATATTCGAGAAGTGGCAGAGCTTCTCAACGTGAAATATGTATTGGAAGGTAGTGTGCGCAGAGAAGGCGACCGAGTTCGCGTTACCGCACAACTTATTGATGGCGAGAAGGGCTATCATGCATGGAGTAAGACCTACGACCGAACCTTAGACGATATCTTTGCGATTCAACAAGAGATTGGCGCCGCGGTTGTCAATGAATTAAAAATCGTCTTATCCGTGGCCTCAGAAACCCGCCTACAAGAAACACGCTATGAGAATATTGATGCCTATGTATTTTATCTGCAAGGTAGGGAAAAACTCAGAAGCTCACAAGATGAGGATGTGATCCGAACTGCAATGCAATTGTTTAATCGAGCCTTAGACATAGATGAGTCCTATGCACGAGCTTATGCTGGACTGTGTGAGGTGCAGCTGCGCTTGTATGAAATTACCAATGACATAAATGCCTTTTCGGAGGCTCAGGTCGCCTGTGAACAAGCCCAAACTCTAGATGATGAACTAAGTCTAGAGGTCGAGATAGCACTTGGCAGACTATATCGATACCGGGGCTGGTATGACAAAGCGGTTGAGCAGCTAAACCAAGCTATTGACGCATCACCTACTGCGGTTGACGCTTTCATTGAACTTGGCGAAATTTATCGGGTACAGAATATGCCCATTGAGGCGGAAAACCAGTTTTTACGAGCCATTGATCTGAAGCGCAATTATTGGAAAGCCCATGAGGCTTTGGCTAATTTTTATTACGGCATTGAAAAATATGCTCAGTCAGCATCATCTTATCGCACTGTAACCGCATTAACGCCAGACTCTGCGGTTGGCTTTACTGGTTTTGGTGCGGCCTTGTGGATGCAAGGTGAAACCCAAAAAGCTTTGTTAGCCTATGAGCAATCGTTGGCCCTAAAGCCAACTCGTTTGGCCTATACCAATTTAGCAACTTCTTACTATTATGCCGGGCAATTTGAAAAGGCAGTTAATGTGTTGCAACAGGCTCTAGTCATCGCGCCTGATGATCATCGAATTTGGGGACGCTTGGCCGAGAACTATCGTTTTATTCCGGGTAAAGAAAATGAAGCTCAACACGCCTATTTTCGAGCCGCTGAACTGGCCTCAAGTAACCTAGCGATTAATAGTGAAGATTGGCTAACAAGAGGATTTTTGGGCTTATACCAGGTTCATTTGAAACAACAAAGTGACGGTTTTGAAACATTAACAAAGGCCTTGGAACAATCTGACGAAAACTCTGAAGTATTATATTTTCAGGCGTTAGCACTGCTTCAAGTGGATAAGGTTGATGAGGCAATCGCGGCATTGAAAATGGCGGTCACGATTGACGACTATTATCGACAATTTATTGCTATGGATCCTGACCTGCAGAGTTTGCGAGGAAACCCTGAGTTCGATAGGCTTCTACCCAAATAATCCCGTAAGACTTTCACACAAATATTAACCTTTAGCTGCAAAATCTTATATTGATCGATGCTTTTTCTGTCTACTTAGCGCATAATATTCGGCCAGTTTTTAAAAAGAAATTTGATAGTGGCAGCCGTTTCAGACAAACAGTCAGATGACAAAATAGAAAAACTCAAAATTCCTCCACACTCCATGGAGGCAGAGCAGTCTGTTCTTGGAAGTATGCTTATAGCACCTGACTCGTGGGACAAAGTTGCCGAAATAGTGGGCGAAGAGGATTTTTACAATCGTTCTCACCGCACTATTTTTCGCGCTGTGTTGCGTTTGCTTTCCGCCAATGCGCCCGTTGACATCATCACCGTATCCGAAGAACTAGAAAATCACGATGAATTAGAAGAAGCTGGCGGTTTTACTTATCTGGGTGAGCTTGCTCAAAATACGCCCAGTGCGGCCAACGTGGTTGCTTACGCTGAGATAATCAAAGAGCGTGCAGTCACAAGAGAGCTGATTGGCGTTGCTCATACTATCGCCGATGTGGGATATAACCCTGAAGGCCGTGACAGTAAAGAGATCCTCGATTTAGCCGAAAGTAAAGTCTTTGAAATTGCTGAAAAGCGCACGGGGCAAAGCGAAGGTCCCAAGGATGTGGAGTCGATACTTGGCACGACAATCGATCGCTTAGAAGCGCTGCTAAAAACCAATAAAGAAGTCACGGGGGTTTCTACGGGATTCAATGATTTAGATAAAAAAACCAGTGGCTTGCAACCGTCAGATTTGATCATTGTCGCAGCGCGTCCATCGATGGGTAAAACGACCTTTGCGATGAACTTATGTGAAAATGCGATGCAGCTGGAAGAAAAGCCGGTACTGGTATTCTCCCTAGAGATGCCGGCTGAGCAAATTATGATGAGGATGTTGGCATCCCTAAGTCGTGTTGATCAAACCAAAATACGAACCGCACAACTTGATGATGAAGATTGGGCGCGTATCTCCAATACTATGGCAATGTTGAAAGACAAAGACCGCTTATTTGTTGATGACTCCTCAGGTCTAACTCCTATGGATGTTAGAACGCGAGCGAGGAAGTTGGCTAGAGACAGAGGCGGGATCAGCCTCATTATGATCGATTATTTGCAGTTGATGCGAGTTCCGTCTTTGAGTGACAACCGAACGTTGGAAATTGCAGAAATATCTCGCTCGTTAAAAGCCTTGGCGAAAGAATTGAAAGTGCCAGTGGTGGCGCTGTCTCAGCTTAACCGTAGTCTAGAGCAGCGTGCTGATAAACGCCCCATCAACTCAGACCTGCGTGAATCAGGCTCTATTGAGCAAGATGCAGATTTGATCATGTTTATTTATCGCGATGAGGTGTATAACGAGAATTCCGATCTCAAAGGGATTTCAGAAATCATACTGGGTAAGCAACGTAATGGACCGATTGGCACTGTGCGTTTAACCTTCCAAGGGCAATTCTCTCGCTTTGATAACTATGCAGGGCCGGCCTATTCAGAAGAGTAGTGGTTGAACACCTTGACCCAATAAAAAAGCGGCTTGTTAAGCCGCTTTTTTGTGTGTCGAATAAAAGATTAATCGCGAAGCATTTTCTCTTGTTGAGAAGCAGTAACACGGGCTTCGATGCGACGGTTAACGCGATGTGCTTCGGCTGTGTTGCTGGTATCAAGCAACTGTGTTTCACCAAAGCCTTCCGCAGTTAGTCGTGCTGCATCAATGCCGTAGTCGTCGATAAGCAACTGTCTTACCGCTTGTGCACGTTTCAACGAAATTGCCATATTGTAATCAGCTCGACCTGGAGCAGATGCATGCCCTTCAATCGCCGTTTGTGTATTTGGATAACGATTCATGATATCGGCAAATTCTTGGAATCTAGGGTCTTGTGGGTTTTGAATCACGTCGCTGTTATTGCCGAACAATACGTTCAGAGTTTCACGAACTTCAACTTCTTCAAAAATACTACAACCCTTGGCATCAACTTTGTCAGTTAATGGTGTATCAGCACATTGGTCAACGGTATCAAGTACACCATCTTGGTCGCTATCAATTTCCAAGCTACATCCTTTGGCACCAACAACTGTGCCTGCCGGTGTATCTGGGCATACGTCGATGTCATTTGCTACACCGTCCATGTCTTTGTCCCAGTTACAACCAGTGGCATCAACTTTTGTGCCTGCTGGTGTATTTGGACACTGGTCAACACTATTGAGTACGCCGTCACCGTCTAAGTCAAGGTTACAACCTTTGCTATCTACACGAGCGCCGATCTCTGTATTTGGGCATGCATCCAAATTGTCGTTTACACCATCTTGGTCAGCATCACCAGGTGCTTTAGGCGCTGAGCGAGCGCCAAAAGTGTAGGCTAAACCAATTTTACCACTGATGTCATTGAAGCTTTCACCAAAGTCATGGTATGCCGCAACTTCTGCAATTAGTTTAAGGTTATCCGAAAAGTCAGCATGTTTACCAAGACCTATATTTGCCTGGCCACTGCCGTCTCCTGGGTAACTAATACTTTTTAAACCACCAAAAATGTACATAACATCGTCATCAAGGAAGTACATGGCATCTACACCAAAACGTTCCATTGAATCATCGTTGTTAAGCAATGCGCTGTCTAACTTGGTTTTTGCAACTTCAAGACGAGTGGCCCAGTGCTCATCGATTCTTACACCGATTTCTCCACCAAAGCCGATATCAGCATGGTAACCTCTGAAGTTAAAATGGCGCTCTGCATCTGGCTTGTAGATTTCACCAAATACACCAACCCATTGTTTATACTCTGGTTCTTCTGCAGCGAATGCGGTAGTAGAGATAGCAACTAACAAACTAGCAGCAATTATTGATTTTTTCATGTTTCCATCCCATGTGTTTATGATTATTAAACGTTGTGGTTTATCCTAACTTTTAACCTGTTTATGAATTGTCATGTCAGGTTTATTTTTCTTGTCCATTTATGGTGATAACCAACTTGCGGCTACCCCCAGAATCTCTATGTTCACCTAGATAAATTCCTTGCCATGTGCCTAGAGCAAGTTGTCCATCTTTGATAGGTAATGTGATGTGACTGCCGAGTAAGCTTGACTTGATGTGCGCTGGCATGTCGTCATCACCTTCGTAGTTATGCAAATAGTGTTCCGCGCCTTCTGGAATGCTTCTGTTTAAATGGGTTTCCATATCTTTGCGTACAGTTGGGTCAGCATTTTCATTGATAGTGATACTTGCACTTGTGTGTTGGATAAAAATGTTCACAAGTCCGATTGACACATAATGTATCTCGGGTACCTGACGCGTTATCTCGTCTGTAATGAGATGGAAACCTCGGGGTTTCGCAGATAACGAAATTATTTTTTGTATCCACATTGCGACACTACTTATTGAAACAGATTTCCAAGTATGCGTTACCAAACTCATTAGTAAACGGCATGATCATTTTTGGACCGTCAACGAGGTGATTAATTGAGTGGTCTTTGCCGGATACAACAATAGGCGTGGCCATACCAAACTCGTGACCCTGTTCAGCGAGCGCTTGTTTGGCACCTCCGCAAACCATGTTGGCAATTTCACCCACCATGTCTGACACTTCATCGTCTAATTCAGCTGGTTTTTCACCTAACATTCGATTCATTATTTCAAATGCTAAACCCTGTTCAAAGGTGATAGATAAAGAGCCTTGAAGTTCTTCTCCAACCAAACCAATCATGCCAGACACATCTCCGCGAGCTTTAGTATCCGACTTTTTAGAGGGTTTCCCCGGTTTTAGCTCTGTCTGTGCCATTGTTTTTAGCACATTTGTAAGCGCTGCAATAAAGGGGTTGATAAATGCTACGTTCATATTTTTAATTATTCCTTTAATAACTAAATTGTAGTGATATTGGATGATTCCCTATTTCATTTGTGTTTGGCACCGGCGGCGTTATTGACACAACGAACAGGTACCATGTGCTTCAATTGTTTGTTTGGTTACTTTAAACCCAAGTGAGTGAGCTTGTTTATCTAAAGTCGCTTTTAGTCCTTCAGATTGAATTTCTTGAACTTGGCCACAGGAATCGCAAATTAGAAATTGCACCGGGTGACTGCAATCGAAATGATGACAAGCTACAAATGCATTTGTAGACTCTAGGCGGTGTATCAACCCAAACTCTAAAAGAAAGTCTAATGTCCTGTAGACCGTGGCAGGTTTGGCGCTGGTCTCTGTTAACTTCAAGTCATCAAGCAAGTCGTAAGCGCCAACAGAACTCTCTTTATTAAGTAATAGTTCATATACTTTTTCTCGAAGGTGCGTAAATCTCGCGCCCTTTCCTTCGCAGTATTCTTTTGCCTTACTTATCTGGGAGTCATAGTTCATTTGTATTTTTTACTTCCTGCTTACGCATTTCATGATTGTTAACTACCGTTGAACGCTATTTTTCCACTGTTGCATGCGTGATTGTATCACTCAGTCATGATTAACTGAACTGCACCTGCATCAATTCTGTCAGAATATCTAAAGATATTCTGTAACTAACGATTCTTGTGTAATATCTACCCACTGATATGACACTGTGCTTTTGTTTTTGTGTCTCCAATAAGTAACACTGGGTTGCATTATGCTGTTAGATATCGAAAAAATTGGCCATGAACAACATGCTCACTGGATTATTTTTACTGGTGACAGAATAGTCGCCAATAAGCAACAAGCCAAGTTAATTGAAGCTAATTGGCAACAGTTAGCCATGATCCACCAGTATCAAGATCAAATAATATCGCTAGGCGAATACGAAGGTAAACCCTGTTACGCCGTTGATGTAGGTACTGAGCAACTAGCTCTTGATGATTATGAAACCATGAGTTTGCGTGGTGTCTTCATGAGTCACAATGAATCACTATTTTCGATAGTCGCGCGGGCATGGCAATGGGTACTGTTTAGGCGAACTCATCGATATTGCGGTCAATGTGGAAGCACTATGCAGCAAGTTGGCTGGGAAATGGCGACCCAATGTCACAGCTGCCGTCACCGCTGTTATCCCCGTGTATCACCTTGCATTATTGTGGCAATTAAAAAACACGACAAAATTTTATTGGCACAGGGTAAGGCGCAAAAAGAGCGGAAGATGTTTTCAACCTTAGCGGGGTTTGTCGAAAGTGGTGAAAGCCTAGAGCAAGCGGTGCATCGAGAGGTATTTGAAGAAGTCGGCGTGAAAATCAAAAATTTGGAGTATTTTGGTAGCCAGCCATGGCCTTTCCCCCATTCTTTGATGATGGGTTTTTTGGCCGATCATGATAGTGGCGAGATTAACGTGGATGGTGATGAAATTATTGAAGCTCATTGGTTTGACGTTGATGAACTGCCTTTTGTTCCACCCAATATGTCGATTGCTGGTAAATTAATTGAAGCAACGCTGGAGCGTATTGCTAATCGAAGTTAAGCATATTGTCGTTGGACTTTGTCAATCATCAGTGGATTAGGAAAAATAAAAAAGCCCTGTAAACAGGGCCTGAATTGTTAGCGTGGAGGGCTCGTTTTTCGAGCTTCTTGATTGTTATAATTTTGTAACGCATAAGGTTTATAGCAAAAGAAGAATCACTTTGGCAAGAAAAAACATATAAAAAGTGAAGACTCACTATCTTTTCCCAATCCTTTTATTGTCGAATAATCCACTGAAAATTGACATTTTAAGTATGAAAAAATCCTCTCTCGCGCTAATATGCGGCCCGTTTATTTTCAATTTAATCGTTTCAAATAGATAACGACGACACAGTGGATAATTTCATGCAGTTAAAAAATGACAGGTACCTTCGCGCGCTACTCCGCCAACCCGTTGATTACACTCCCGTGTGGATGATGCGCCAAGCCGGACGCTATTTACCTGAGTACAAGGCAACCCGTGCTGAAGCAGGAGATTTCATGTCTCTTTGTAAAAACGCAGAATTGGCTTGTGAGGTGACTCTGCAACCGCTTCGACGTTTTGATTTAGATGCTGCCATTTTATTTTCTGACATTCTAACCATACCTGATGCCATGGGGTTAGGATTGTATTTTGAGACTGGTGAAGGTCCAAAGTTTGAGTCTCCACTGACTAATTATGCTGAAATTGAAGCCTTGCCTATCCCTGATCCGGAAGATGAATTAGGTTATGTAATGAATGCGGTCAGAACGATTCGCAAAAACCTGCAAGGTGAAGTGCCGCTGATTGGCTTCTCGGGAAGCCCCTGGACGCTGGCAACTTACATGATCGAAGGCGGTTCGAGTAAAGCCTTCACTAAAATCAAGAAAATGGCCTTTGCTGATCCCAAAAGTTTGCACTTACTTCTGGATAAACTAGCCGACTCAGTGATCTTGTATTTGAATGCACAGATTAAAGCCGGTGCGCAGTCTGTGATGGTATTTGACACTTGGGGTGGCGTACTGACTCCCCGAGACTACAACGACTTTTCTCTTCAATACATGCATAAAATCGTTGATGGGCTTATTCGCGAACATGATGGTCAGCGTGTACCTGTAACCTTGTTTACTAAAAATGGCGGTGTGTGGCTTGAATCTATTGCCAATACCGGCTGTGACGCCGTTGGTTTAGATTGGACAATTAACATCGCTGATGCGAAAAAGCGTGTGGGAGACAAGGTCGCTTTGCAAGGTAACATGGACCCGTCAATTCTTTATGCTGCACCACAGCGTATAGAACAAGAAGTACAAACCATACTTGAAGGTTTTGGCAGTGGAACCGGTCACGTTTTTAATCTTGGTCACGGTATTCACTTAGATGTTCCGCCAGAAAATGCCGGTGTGTTTGTGGAAGCCGTGCACAAATATAGTCGTCCTTATCACCAAGAGTAATAAAAATACCCATGCCGACTCGTAGCTCTGATTGGGTCGGCTTGCAATTACTGACTAGTGGTGAAAGCACCTATCATGCCGTCAAGCATCTCTAGGAATGCCTTTGTTAATGCTTCGGACTAGACGCTGTGTTGTTCGTATTGGAATTTGGTCCTTGTCCATTTTTTGAAGCTGTTGTTCAATGGCCCACTGAATGTGTATAGCGACTAATTCTGATGCGCTGGCAAGTTTGTTTTGCAGCAGCTTTAAAATGGATGAAGAATAGTCTGCATTGCCAAGTGCCACAGAGATATTACGTTGCCATTTTTGGTAACCAATTCGCCGAATTGGAGAACCTTGAGTTTTTGCTAAAAAAGTAGCTTCATCCCATTCAAATAGGGTCAACAAATCTGTGCCCTTCATCCCATCACGTGCATAAAAGTCAGTTTCTTCTGTTAGTTGGGCATATCGATTCCATGGACAGATTAGTTGGCAGTCATCACATCCATATATGCGATTTCCCATCAAAGCGCGAAGCTCGTCTGGGATTTCACCGTCGAATTCTATGGTTAGATAGGATATACACCTGTTTGCATCGACAATATATGGAGCAACGATCGCTTGTGTCGGGCAAATCGTTATGCAAGCATTGCAGCTACCACATTTTTCTTCCACTGGCTTGTCTATAGGCAAGGGGAGATTGATGAAAAGTTCTCCCAAAAAGAACCAAGAGCCAGCTTCTTGATTGATCGTCAACGAATGTTTACCTGTCCAACCTAGTCCGGCTTTTTCTGCAATTGCGTGCTCCAATACCGGCGCAGAATCCACAAAAGGACGAAATTCGATTTGCTCAAAATGGGCACGAATTTTATCACCCAATTGCTTGAGTCTATTTCTGACTAGCTTGTGATAGTCCCTACCTTGTGCGTATCGACTAATATAGGCGGTTTGCTTGTTTGCCAAGTCTCGCGCAAAACTTGCATCGGGTGGCAGATAATCCATACGCACACTGATGACACGCATAGTGCCGGGATGCAATTTGCTGGGATCCAAACGTTTTTCTTGGTTGCGTTCTAAAAATGACATTTCGCCGTGATAGCCGTTTTCCAACCACGTTTCAAAATGCTTTTGATGGGCTGAAATATCAGTATCACTGATACCGACTTGCTGAAATCCTAGCGCTTTTCCCCACTCCTTGATATTTTGGCTAAGTTGGTCGAGAAATTGTGGAGAAAATTGTGTCACAACGTTCCTTAAAAGTTCAGTTTTCTGAGCAGAGATTACCACAAATTATTTATGCCGCGCAGTCAGTTAAAAGTGGTGAGGTAACTTGTACTGAAAAACAGTCAATCGAAATGTATCAGCTCATGCAGGAAGCGGGAACAGCTTTGTTTCAGTGGATATCAGAGCGCTATGACGTTTCCGCAAAAATAATTATTGTTGTGGGTACGGGCAATAACGGTGGCGATGGTTATGTTGCTGCTACCTTGTTGGCACAGCAAAACTATCATATTGCTGTTGCATCGATATCACCTGAAAGAAAGCTTGCCGGCGATGCACAGACGGCTCGTCAAGCCTGGGTAGACAGTGGTGGGCATATTTATGACGCCACTAAGCAAACCTTTGATGACAATGATCTGATTGTTGATGCTCTGCTCGGTACCGGTTTGCAAGGGGAGGTTAAACAAGGTTTTGCGCAAATCATACATGCGATAAATGGGTCCAATTCCCCGGTACTAAGTGCAGATATTCCCTCTGGTATTCATGCCGATACTGGATGCACTTTGGGCATTGCGATTGCTGCAAGTACAACGATTACTTTTGTGGCCATAAAACCCGGTTTAGTAACGGGCAATGGAAAAATGCACACGGGCAAGCTAATTCTTGCACCTTTGAGCATTGAAGCTTGTTATAGAGAGCTCAGTACCCCTGTTGCGCAATGGGTAGGCTTTCATTGTTTTGAACCTCTGCCTAATCGCAAGCTCAATAGTCACAAAGGCGACAATGGCAAGCTGCTGTGTATTGGCGGCAATAAAGGAATGGCCGGGGCGATTGCTCTTAGTGCTGGCGCGGCATTGCGCACAGGTGCGGGGTTGGTGAAAGTCTATTGCCACCAAAATAGTGTGTCGACAATAGTTCAAGGCCGGCCTGAAATTATGGCGACTGATCAAAACTTGCATCAATTATTGCATTGGGCCGATTGCATAGTGCTGGGGCCGGGGTTGGGGCAAGACTCTTGGAGTCGAGAGACCTTCAACCAAGTGCTCAGTTATATGGTTCATGAGGACAAACCTATAATTATTGATGCTGATGGGTTAAATCTACTCAGCCAGCACCAACATAAAATCAAACTCAATAATGTAATTATTACGCCTCATTCAGCCGAGGCCGCCCGTCTTCTTGAAAATACGGTTGCTGAGGTTGAAGCGCAACGGTACGCCAGTGCAGTAAGATTATTTGAACGATATCATGCTAATTGTGTTCTAAAAGGTGCTGGTACAATTGTCCGCAATACTAGCGGCATGTTTGTTTGCGCCGATGGCAATCCAGGGATGTCGACCGCTGGGATGGGAGACGTACTCGCTGGTGTCATGGGAGCCTTATTGGCGCAAGGGCTGAGTGCGTCAGATGTGAGTCTATATGCAACCTGCTTGCACTCAGCATCAGCTGACATGGCTGCCGAAACTCACGGTCAGCGTGGTATGATTGCCGGTGACTTGTACGAATATCTGCGTAAATGTGTAAATTGAGGTAAAAACGTTGGAATGAAACTGTCATATTTCTTAGAGGATGAGCAGGCAACAGAAGCGCTCGCTAGCAAGATATCTCGATTATGTTGTCAGCACACGGTGATTTATCTAAGCGGTGACTTGGGGGCGGGTAAAACCTCTTTTAGTCGCGGTTTTATTCAGGGTATGGGGTTCAAGGGAAATGTTAAGAGTCCTACCTATACGCTGGTGGAACCATATGAAATAAATGATTGGCGTATCTTTCATTTTGATTTGTATCGTTTGTCAGATCCTGAAGAGCTTGAATTTATGGGAATACGTGATTACTTCGCCGAAGATACGATTTGTTTAATTGAATGGCCTGACAAAGGTGCAGGTCTATTGGCTTGTGCAGATTTAACGACTAGTATAGCGTATGAGGGCTCGGGCAGACGTATTGAGATTGAAAGTGTCAGCGATGTCGGGCTTACTTTGCTTAAACAATTACAAAAATAAAAATATGACAACTTTAATGCGCAACTTACGATTACATGGCCTTTGCATCTTCTTATTGTGGATGTGGGCAAGCGTTAGTTATGCGCAGAATGCGGTGGAAGCACTGCGACTATGGCCTTCTCCGTCCAACACCCGTGTTGTCCTTGATTTAACCGAAGCTCCCGAATATTCCTACTTTACCCTCTCCAACCCAGACAGATTGGTCATTGACCTAAAAAATACCAGTGCGTCTGTTGATTTGACCGCGCAAAAAAAATCAAGCCCATTGGTCAAAAAGGTACGTTACAGTACCCCCAAAAATGATTCGTCGGTAAGAGTGGTATTAGAGTTAACCAAAAAGCTAACCACTGAAATATTTGCGCTACCGCCGACAGCTCCCTATAAAAACCGGTTAGTCATTGATTTAACCGATGGTAGTGCGGCATCTAGTGCCCAGCAACCGGTTATGACCACTGCAAATTCAACCCGCGACCGTGACATCATCATTGCCATCGACGCAGGACATGGTGGGGAGGACCCTGGCTCTATTGGCCCTAAACGCACCTACGAAAAAAATATCACCTTAAGTGTGAGCAAAAAATTAGCGAAACTCATTGATGATGAGCCTGGGCTGCGCGCAGTCATGACCCGCACTGGTGATTATTATATTTCGCCAAATCAACGCCCAGAAATAGCGCGAAAAAGTAAAGCTGATTTACTCATTTCAATTCATGCCGATGCGTTTACCACACCGCAGCCAAGTGGTGCGTCAGTTTGGGTATTGTCCATGGGCAGAGCAAACTCTGAACTAGGACGGTGGATGGAAAGAACCGAGCGTCATTCCGAATTACTTGGTGGAGCAGCAGAAGTGATACAAGACACTGTTAGCGAACGCTATCTTGCTCAAGCACTGCTAGATATGTCCATGGATCACTCGTTAACCACCAGTTATGACATCAGTCGAAATGTCATCACTGAGCTAAAGCAAGTGACTAAATTACACAAAAAGCAACCTCAGGCGGCAAGCTTGGCGGTGCTTACCTCACCTGACATTCCGTCAATTTTGGTTGAAGTTGGTTTTATCTCAAACCCCACGGAAGAAAAAAACCTTAATTGGGCAAAACATCGGCAGCGCCTGGCAAACTCTGTGTTTAAGGCGCTTAAGCAATACTTCAAGCGGTTACCGCCAGATGGCACCTTATGGGCAAACAATGCTCAAAATGAAAAACGCACACATCGAGTACGCAGTGGCGAGTCTTTGTCATTGCTTGCACAAAGATATAACGTTAGGATCCGAGATATAAAAGAAGCCAATAACTTGCGCACCGATACTGTTCGTATCGGCCAAGTATTAACTATTCCAAGCACCTAAGCATTTAGTCGTTAATCATTCAAAGGTCTTACCTTGCCAATACAAATACTGTCAAATCAACTAGCCAATCAAATTGCCGCTGGAGAAGTGGTTGAACGTCCTTCTTCGGTCGTTAAAGAGCTTGTTGAGAACAGTATTGATGCCGGTGCGACAAACATTGAAATAGAAATTGAAAAAGGTGGTCATAAGCGAGTTTGTATACGTGATAACGGTTGTGGTATCACTAAAGATGAGCTTGAACTAGCGCTAAGTCGCCACGCTACGAGCAAGATTGTTGAACTGCAAGATTTAGAATCGATCGATAGCCTTGGGTTTCGAGGTGAAGCCCTAGCAAGTATAAGTTCAGTTGCAAGACTGACGTTGACTTCAAAGCCAGCCGACCAACAACAAGCTTGGCAAGCCTATGCCGAAGGCCGCGATATGCAAGTGGTAGTGCAGCCCGCTGCACATCCCAATGGTACCAGTATTGATGTGGTTGACTTGTTTTTTAATACGCCTGCAAGGCGCAAGTTCCTGCGTACTGAAAAAACCGAATTTGCCCACATTGATGAAATTGTTAAACGTATCGCGTTGAGCCGATTTGATGTTTCCATCAGTTTGAAACACAACGGCAAGGTAGTGAGAAAATATCCAGCGGTAAAATCAAAAGACCTTTGGCATAAACGTGTAGCGAATGTTTGTGGCAAAAACTTTGTCGACACAGCGGTGTTGATTAATAATGACTTTGAACAGCTGCATCTGTCCGGCTGGCACTGTGCACCCGGCGAGGGGCGTCCTCAATCTGATCTACAGTATTTTTTTGTCAATGGCAGGGTAATGCGAGATAAATTAATCAATCACGCCATAAGACAAGCATACGAAGGCGTGATTGACCCCAACAGCCACCCTGCATTTGTTCTTTATTTAGAATTGCCAGCCACACAAGTTGACGTCAATGTTCACCCTGCTAAACATGAAGTGCGTTTTCATCAATCCCGCGTGGTTCATGATTTTATTTTTCGAGTGATCAGTCATGGTCTGAACAGTGCCTTTGAGCCTCAAAGCGATAATCAGCAAGCTATTCTTTCTGATCTGCAAAACAGCACGACACTCGAACAAACGAAGCCTAATCATGATTATATCCGTCCCCTTGTTAGAGAAGTTGACCCTCACGGTGGTGCAGCTCAATCGTTAGTTGATCGTGATATCCATACGAATGCTGGTGGACAACAAAGCGCTAATACGTCAGGTCACTCTCAGTCTCACTATCGACCAAAACCCCCAGACGCTAACCTCTCCAGTGCTGCGGCAAATTATCAAGCACTGATGGCCTCTAAACAGCATCCTAGTGGACAGCACAGCCCGGCACACTATTCTTGGTTGCCTGTTGATGAAAGGTTTGTGCTGCTGAAACAAGATAGGTCTTTTATCGCACTTGATTGTGTTGCAATTTCAGCGGTTAAATTGCGGCTGGAATTCGAAGCCAATCAGCCAATTAAACAACCCTTGCTAATGCCAGTATCAATAGCCCTTAAAAACGCAAACAGTGATCAAATTGAGCAAGCAATTGAAAACACAACAGCTTGTGGGGTTGAGCTTCTGTTTATCAATCAGCGTTTAATGATTCGGCAGGTGCCTTCAGGTATGCGAGGACTAGATTGGACCAGTATTCTTAGCGGTGTGATTGATTACTTGGAAAGCCCCTCGTCTGAGTTTGATGACCTGGCTGCCTATTTGTGTATGCTCATTTGTAAACAAAAGCAAAAAAACCTTATGACCGATGACTCAGACGTTTCATTGATACTTCAATGGTTATTTGAACAAACTAACGATGCTGATTTAGTTAAACAGCATGGCCGCGACGTATCATTACAAAATTGGATCCAAAAACATTATGAGTGACATAGACTCTTCAGCGTTGCCGTTGGCCATCTTCTTGATGGGACCAACAGCATCGGGCAAAACTGACTTGGCTATGCACCTTTGTCAGCAGCTGCCTTGTGAGGTGATCAGCGTTGATTCAGCATTGATTTATAAACAAATGGATATAGGTACAGCAAAACCCAGTTCAGACGAGTTGCGCCAGTGCCCTCATCGGTTGGTAGACATTCTGGATCCCAAAGAGACTTATTCAGTGGCAAATTTTCGTCATGATGCCAAACAGGCAATGCATGAAATTGTCAACCAGGGAAAGATTCCGTTATTGGTAGGTGGCACCATGATGTATTTCAAAAGCCTAGTTGATGGGCTGTCACCTTTGCCTCAATCCGATGAAAATGTGCGCACTGCGATTATGCAGGAAGTGGAAGCCCTAGGTTGGGAAGCAATGCATACTAAGTTAGTTGAGATTGACCCTGTATCGGCACACAGAATTCACCCTAATGATCCCCAGCGGTTACTGCGCGCTTTGGAAGTTTATCGAATTAGTGGTAAGTCGTTAACCGAGTTAACTGCGATAAAATCTGACCCTTTACCATTTAGGGTAAAAGAGTTTGCCATCATGCCCCCTGATCGCGCTATACTGCATAAACGAATTGAATTACGATTTAACAAAATGTTAGAAAACGGATTCGAACAAGAAGTGCAACGACTCAAAGCCAGAGGCGATTTGCACTTGGATATGCCGTCTATGCGGTGTGTCGGATATAGACAAATGTGGCAATATTTGGATGGTGAGTTTGATAAAAACGAATTAGTTTTTCGCGGTGTAGCCGCTACACGACAGTTGGCCAAGCGTCAATTAACGTGGTTAAGAGGCTGGAAAAACTTACATTTATTGGATGGTGTTGAAAAACACCATTTGACTAGCATTATAAAACTCAGCAATACTATAATCTAAAGTCCAACTATACAGCCCCCTGTTTTACTGTATAATTTGTCTTTCAGGTGAAAACCATAATAAAAATAATAGGATAAGGAAAAGTGATGGCTAAGGGGCAATCTTTACAAGACCCATTTTTGAATGCGCTCAGAAAAGAACGTATTCCAGTCTCAATTTATCTCGTTAACGGTATCAAGCTGCAAGGACAAGTAGAGTCTTTCGATCAGTTTGTTATTTTGTTGAAAAACACAGTTAGTCAGATGGTATACAAGCATGCCATTTCTACTGTTGTGCCTTCTCGGGCAATTAATATGTCCACAGGTGCACAGCCAGACTCTGACGGCGGTGAATAACCCCATTTAGGAGAAAAGCTTGTTTGACCGTTATGAAGCAGGCGAGCAGGCTGTTTTAGTTCATATCGATTTTTCTGACGATTCTAGCAAAGAAGATCTTGAAGAGTTACAAATGCTGGTTTCGTCTGCTGGCGTCAACGCGATAGACGTTATCACTGGCTCTCGTCAAGCGCCGCATCCGAAGTATTTTACCGGCAGTGGCAAAGCAGAAGAAATTGCAAACGCGGTGCAAGTGCACGGTGCAGACGTTGTTATTTTTAATCACCCACTATCCCCTTCTCAAGAACGCAACCTAGAAGCATTGTGTAAGTGCAGAGTGCTCGATAGAACCGGATTGATTCTTGATATTTTTGCTCAGCGCGCCAGAACCCATGAAGGAAAGCTGCAAGTAGAGCTGGCGCAACTGCGACACATCTCTACCCGCCTTATTCGTGGTTGGACTCACTTGGAACGGCAAAAAGGCGGAATTGGTTTGCGCGGCCCAGGTGAAACTCAGCTCGAAACCGATAGACGACTTTTGCGGGTTAGGATTAAAAGTATTTTACGACGACTCGAAAAAGTGCAAAAACAACGTGAGCAAGGAAGAAGGGCAAGAAAACGCGCGGAAATGCCAACCTTGTCATTGGTTGGTTATACCAATGCGGGTAAATCGACGTTGTTCAATACCATTACCGATGCTGGTGTTTATGCTGCTGACCAACTTTTTGCAACGCTTGATCCGACTCTGCGTAAAATTCAATTACAGGATGTCGGTGACGTGATTTTAGCTGACACAGTGGGCTTTATTCGTCATCTTCCCCATGACCTTGTAGCAGCATTCAAAGCAACCCTGCAAGAAACTCAAGAAGCAGATCTGCTTTTGCACGTAGTTGATTACTCAGATGAACAATATTTAGATAATGTTGATCAGGTTAATGATGTTTTGGAAGAAATTGATGCGTCAGAGATCCCGCAATTAACGATTTGTAACAAAATAGACCGACTTGAAGGCATTGAGCCACGCATTGATAGGAATGACGAAGGCGTACCTATTCGCGTTTGGATTTCAGCACAACAAGATTTAGGTATTGATTTATTATTTATTGCCCTCACTGAATGTTTATCGCAAAGCATGGTTCAATTTACATTACGTATTCCACCCAAAGAGGGTAAACTGCGTGGAGCCCTGTTTAAAATGAACTGTATCTCGTCAGAATCGTATGCAGAAGATGGCGATTGGTTAGTTGATGTGAGAATGCCGACCGCAGACTGGAATCGACTGGAAAAAAGGTCAGAGGTCAGTTTGTCTAGTTTAGTTGTTGAACATTAGTAAGATCCTTTTTATCCATACAAGCTGACATGTGGTATCTCGAAACAAGTTGGCGCAGTTTTAGACTTAACCTTAACGGAGAGTGATGATGGCTTGGAATGAGCCTGGTGGCAATAATAACGACCCTTGGAAAAACAAAGGGGGACGTGATCAAGGTCCACCGGATTTGGATGACATATTCAAAAACTTATTTGCGAAATTTAATAAAGGTAGTGGTGGAAATGGCCCTTCAAGCGGTAAAAGCTTTAGTGGCGTAGGCATTAGTGTCGTTCTGGTTCTACTTTTGGTGGTTTGGTTTATTAGCGGGTTCTACACCATTCGTGAAGCAGAGCGCGGTGTTGTTTTGCGCTTTGGCGAATTTAATCAATTCGTTGACCCTGGCTTGCGCTGGAAACCCACTTTTGTCGATACTGTGATCCCAGTTAACGTTCAGTCTATCAGTTCTATGCCGTCTGAAGGCAGCATGCTAACTGAAGATGAAAACGTAGTGGGCGTTGAGATGGAAGTACAATATCGCATCGTTGAGCCATACAAATATACGTTTGCAGTGACAAATCCAGAGCAAAGTTTAAGTCAAGCTCTGAACAGTGCGATTCGATACGTTGTCGGTCATTCGAAAATGGATGACATATTGACTAGCGGTCGTGAAACTGCGCGCCAACAAGTATGGCAAGAGCTCGAAGCAATTGTCGAACCCTACGATATGGGAATTTCAATTGTTGATATCAACTTTAAAGATGCCCGTCCACCCGATGCGGTTCGTGAAGCGTTTGATGATGCCATTGCCGCACAAGAGGATGAGCAACGTTTCATTCGAGAAGCAGAAGCCTATGCACGAGAAATAGAACCTCGTGCCCGTGGTCAGGTCAACCGCATGGCGGAAGAAGCAGAAGCTTACAAGCAACGTGTAACCTTGGAAGCGCAAGGTGAAGTGGCTCGATTCGAAAGTTTGCTTCCGCAATATGAAGCGGCACCAGAGGTAACTCGTCGTCGTATCTACTTGGAGACAATGGAGCAAGTCTATCAAAGTACCAGCAAGATCATGGTAGATAACCAAGGTAGTGGCAACATGATGTATTTGCCATTAGACAAAATCTTGGAAGCCCAAAGTCAAGGCTCAACGCGTCCTAACTCAAGAAGCACGCTAGAAGGGCTACAGCAAAACAATGTCCCAACACAAACGACTAATTCTGCACCAAACAGCACATTGCGCGGTGACAGAAGTCGCACGGGGAGGAACTAAAATATGAAAAATATTGGTTTAGGTATTATTGCCATCATCATAGCAATTGGTTTCGGTTGTTTGTTTGTGGTCAAAGAAGGTGAAAAAGCCATTGTTATTCAGTTCGGTAAAGTTGAGCGTGATGCGCAAGGCGAAACCGTGGTGTTTGATCCGGGCTTACATTTCAAATTCCCACTAATTGACCGTGTTGTTGCGTTAGATTCTCGTATTCAAACCCTTGATGATCCGGCTGACCGTTTTGTAACGTCAGAGAAAAAGGATTTGATTGTTGATTCGTACGTGAAATGGAAAATCAAAGACTTTGCTACTTATTACTTGGCGACCAGTGGCAATAAGCTACAAGCCGAAGCGCTTTTGAAGCAAAAAGTGAACAACGGATTACGTTCTGAATTTGGTACGCGTACCATTTCACAGATAGTATCTGGCGAGCGTTCTGAGTTGATGGATGAAGCAATGACTCAAGCGTCAGGTAGTTCAGATGAGCTTGGTATTGAAATTGTTGACGTGAGGGTAAAACAAATTAACTTGCCTCAAGAGGTCAGTAATTCGATTTTCCAACGTATGCGAGCTGAACGTGAAGCTGTGGCCAGAGAGCATCGCTCTGAAGGTCGTGAGCAAGCTGAAGTTCTCCGTGCTGAGATTGACGCTAAAGTAACAATTATGTTGGCCGATGCGGAACGTAACTTGCGTACCACCAAAGGTCAAGGTGATGCACAAGCGGCTCAAATTTATGCAGAAACGTATTCTAAAAGTGCAGACTTCTATGCATTCTTGAGAAGTATGGATGCTTACAAAGCAAGCTTCGATAGTAAACGTGATGTACTAATTGTAGAGCCAAACAGTGATTTCTTTAAATACATGAAAGACAGCACTGGTGCG
>JAOMVH010000208.1 GCA_028356795.1 Aliiglaciecola sp.
TTGGGATTTGTGATTTATGTAGGTTACCTTATTGCAACTTCTTCAGACCCCGTTGCAGTAAATGGTTGGCTAGTATTTATGCCTTTAGATTTTCCGATTTCTCTTGGTATGATCCCATTAGCTCATGTTGTAGATTACGTTAGTTCAATGCTCATAATCGAAAGCAATAGTGGATACAATGTACTCAAAGATGTAAATAATTTTTGGTTTCCCGCTGTTTACTCTGGTGTTGCAGGGTCAGCTTGGTGGTACTTTCTCTCAAATTGGTGCGTTAAATTAGTCACCAATAGATTCGCAAAATAGTTAGAACGAGCAAGTGACATATAACAAATCGGTTCAAAGCGGACACAAAAACGTTGGCTGTGTTCAATGGTATGGACTCCCCACCTTTGTCATTATGAACTAAGGTGAAGGTGTCGAAACCAGAGGAGCCATACCATGATAAATACTAGCACCATTACAATAGATCTTGCTAAAACCGTATTCTAAGTCGCCTTTTTCAACCAACACGGCGCGCTTAAATCCAACAAAAAAATGAATGAATCTAAGATGTTTGAGTTTATCGCTCATCATCCAGGTGCAACCATTTGTATGGAGGCATGCAGCACAGCTCATCATTTTGGAAGAAAATTAGAAGTTCAGGGATATAGCGTTAAACTTGTTCCCGCACATATCGTGGCGAAGTACCGCAGTGGTAATAAAAATGATGCCAATGATGCGTTAGCTATTTTTGAAGCAGTGAAACGGCCGAAGACTTACTTTGTCAAAGTCAAAACGCTAGAGCAGCAGGATTTAGCTTGTTTGCTTAGGTTGCGCCAAGGTTACATGAAACAACGCACTCAGGTGGTTAATCGTGCCAGAGGGCTAGGCTTGGAATACGGTATTAAAATTCCTAAAACAGTTGGTAAATTTAAGAAGCAATTACCAGAGCACTTAGAGGATGGCGAAAATTCGTTAACCCCAACAATTCGATTAGTGTTAAATGGTTTACTGCAAGAGCTATATCATCTTGAAGAGCAGGTTAAACAAAGTACCGTGGCATTGATGGCGTTAGCCAAACAAGTACCGGCTTGTCAGTTACTGATTTCTCTGCCTGGGGTGTCGTGGATAGTCGCAAGTGGATTGTATGCCCGACTCGGGGATGCATCGGCGTATCGATGCGGTAGAGATGCCAGTGCCAGTATTGGTTTAGTGCCGAGCCACACTGGAACGGGAGGTAGCAACAAGTTGTTTGGTATTACGAAACGAGGGGACCGGTATTTACGTTCATTGGTGGTGCATGGTGCCCGAGCAGTCGTGTGTTCAACCAAAGAAAAACAGGACGCGCTAAGCTGCTGGATACGTGAACAATCTAGCCGAAATCATTTAAATAAAACGACCGTTGCTTTAGCCAATAAGCTCGTCAGAATGGCATTTGCGATTTTGCGAACGGGTACTGCCTATCAGCCAAATTTCGCTTAGAGGCATTGATAGATAGACGAGAAGAGCAACGACGTTAGCCAAGTAAGAGCAAGTATGTAAAACTAATGTAATAGTGTAACTAAGCACGCAAGACAAAACCTGTGAGGCACGACGGTACTTGGATACCTTTTGCTCGATAAGGAGTCTTGAAAGTGGATTAAGCCATTAAGGTTCGGGGTAGCTCCCCATAATGAAACCGAATATACGTGAACTTGCAAAATACACTAATAAATTAGTTATCAACACGCTTGCTTTACACGGGGAGTCCATATACGTGCCTCGCTAATTTTAGCCAGCAAGTCTGCGCCGTTTAATAGGGGCGTTAGCATGGAGGAGTCAACACTTTGAATCAACCAGATCCTAATAAAGCTGGTGCTTCGATAATTGAAGCAGTAAAAAGCCAGTTGGAAGCTAATGATCCGCCAAAAGTAAAAGAAACATTCAATCGGCTGCGCTCATTAGGAATAAGTAGAAGTGAAACGCTCAAACATATAGCTTGTGCCTTATCTGTTGAAATATTTGGTGCTATTAGAGATGGGCAAGAATTCGACCCCGAAAGGTATGATGAAAATCTAGACAAATTGCCTGAAATGCCTTGGGATGATGAGTGAACAATGAAACATAACAAGTTGCTTAAATTCGCTCGTAAACTCACTGGGACAATTAACAGTTGGCTTGGCGCTTCGCGCAAGTATAGCCAACAGTCAATTGCCCCTTAG
>JAOMVH010000209.1 GCA_028356795.1 Aliiglaciecola sp.
ATTTCTGTCGGTTCAGAAAATAGCAAAATAAACAAAGCTGTGGTGATCGAACCAGAAAAGTTGACAACTACACACGCCGAAAATAAGAAACACCAGCCAATTTGGATTGTCACGGGCGTTATAGCTTTTTGCAGTTTAGCTCTATTGGTTTTTTCTCAGTTTTTCACATCAACTGATTACGCTCAGCCAATTGCAAAACAAGCCGTCTCTCTTAAAGGGAGCGAGCTGCATCCTGAGCTAGATTCAACTAATGGACGCCTTTTATTTAGTCATTTTTCACCTGAGAATGAATATTGGCAAATCTACTCAAGCGATTTAAAAACGTCCGCATTGCGTCAATTAACCAGCGGTAAAACGATTAATATGTTTCCAAAGTTGGCGGCAGATGGAAAAACACTGGCTTATGTAAGTTACAACCAAGGAAAGTTTCAACTCATTACCGCAGACTACGAAAATAACATTACTAATCAATATGTTAGCTTTGAATCACAAACTAGCATTTCGAGTATTGAGTGGGTAAATGGCAATACAGAATTATTTGTTGCAGCCCGAGATGAACGAAATATTTACTCGATTTACTCATTGGACATCACAGATTCAGAGGTTTCCAGAATTACCCACCCACCAGGGGGGTCGAAAGGGGATTATTTGTCGGCGGTCAGCCAAGACAAGAAATATCTTGCTGTGGCCAGATTAACTTCCAGCATTTCAGAAATCATAGTCTTTGACCTCAATAACATGGCGCCTATCAAAGTTATCAAGGCTGCCTCCATTGTTCCTTCTATAGGTTGGCACAACTCACAGCTTATCTATCTAGATGGCAAAACAATTGCAGCAGCTGATGCTGACAATAATTGGTCTATTTCTTACTTATATCAACACGACTCGTCATTAAGCGGGATCAGTTTGAGTCACAACGAGTTGTTTATGACAGTGGGTGATTTATCAAACTCCGAGATAAGGCAACTGACTAACCCATTCAAGCAAAACCTAGAAAAACAAAACAACCTTAAAATCAGTTCAAACTTTCCGGACTATTTTGGTGAATACAGTCACGTCAATGACAATGTTTATTTTGTATCCCAGCGCAATGGTATAACGCAAGTTTGGATGCAAAACGAAACCACCGGGCTGAGTGTTGTATCTGAATTTTCTGAAGCTTTGCAGGTAAACCATCTAGCAACTGCTTACCATGATGATTTAATTGCAGGTGTTGCTGATGAACAATTGTTTATCTTAAATCCGCAGCAGTCTGGACATGCCCCTAAGTTTCTATCTTCAATCAACCAACGTACCAGCCATCCAAACTGGTCCCATGATGGGAAATATTTGTACTTCATACTGCATACTATCGACGATAAGGAGTTGTGGAGACTTAAGGTTGAGGACGGCTCTACCCATAAGGTCATGAAAAATATCCAGCGAGCTCTCACAAGTGCACAACGACCGGATTTGTTGGTACAGCGCAATAACCAAATAATGACCTTTGACCCTGAGACCTTGCAACTTTCAGAGCCCATCCTTACTTTGGAGCTGGATCACAATGAAGATTGGCAGCTCATTGAGGAAAGTTTGTACTGGTCTACTGTTTCCATTGAAGGAGCGAAGTTGTCAGTGGTTGATTTAGAGACAGGCCTGAGACAACAATCAGATGTCATTCAAACCGGTGATACTGGGCGGTTTTCCATTAACAAAGATCAATCTTCAATTTTGATGACATTCTTTTTACCGGACCAGACTGATATTTATAAAATCCCGCTTAGTGCCAATTAATATGTCTAATAAAACCCGTTAACCGTCTCCTCTTGCCTTTTTGGGAAGAGGAGCCCTATAGGTCAACTTACTTAATTTTGTGTTTAGGTTTGCTAGGTTTGAGGACCTTCACATTGAGGGAACAAAATACAAACTAAGACTTCCTCGTTATCGTCATCTTCTTTAGGTTCTTCATTTGGATTTGCATGAGCAATCGTTGCTGTTAGAACAAAAAGCATCATGAATAAGCCAGTGTATTTTACCAATGTGTTGTAAGTTGATTTCATTTTTTAGTTCCTTTCTACTCAGTGAAATAATTAGTTTTAAGGTTTTGTCGGAGTGTCTGTGCGCTCTCGACAACTTAACTTTGGCTAAAAAATTCGGTTAGGGAGTGAGAAAGACGTTAGGTATTTGTTA
>JAOMVH010000217.1 GCA_028356795.1 Aliiglaciecola sp.
GGCGCCCCATATCATGGTGATCAACCTTGAAGTCCACAATTCGCGTTTCAGTGACCAGGTTTTACGGCGAAATCGAAATACAAAATCTTCCATGGTTGTGGCGCTAAGGGAGTTAAGTACTGAATCTAAAGACGACATAGCCGCTGCAAATAGAGCCACGAGAGCCAAACCCACCAAGCCGAGAGGCAGTTGATTAATCATGTACATAGGGACTGCAAGATTAAAGTTGGTTTGCTCATTATGGGTAGGGAGGCTGGGGATAAAATCCACGTTATTGACGGCGTAGGCAGCGATACCAATGCCTACAAAACAATACAGCGCAACCAAGGGGAAACGCAAAAGTCCGTTATAAAAAAGTGCTTTCATACTGCCTTTGTCGCCATCGCAAGATAACACACGCTGTGCTTGGCTTTGGTCACAGCCATAATAGGAAACGTACAAAAATAGGCCACCAAACAACATCGGCCAAAATGCAAAAGTGTGACCATCGCCAAATCCGTGTTTATCAAAGCGCACTGTTTCTAGACGATCACTGGGAACAGCTTGCAGCATCGCAGAAAAGCCGCCAGCATCTGCTACTAATGACACAAGCACGATGATCAACATCAAGACTAAAATAAGCATTTGCGCCACATCACTGTAAATAACGCCCTTGATTCCGCCCATCACGTCGTACACAACGGTAAATAAACCCAGAAATATTACCGACCAGAAAAAGCTTAATCCGGTGATCAGTTCAATCACCAACGCAATGCTATAAACGGTTACCGCAGTGGCAAATGCCCTGACAAACTGGAATAGTCCACTTAACAATAGTCGTGTTTTCAGTCCAAAACGTTGTTCAAGAAATGCGTATACCGATACCAGTTTCAGCGCTTGAAAAACCGGGACTAATACTAAAATAATCACCACCATCGCCAAAGGAACTGTCAATTCATATTGCAGCCAAAGCAAGCCACCGCCCGCGGCAAAGGCCACAAATGCAGGAGCGCCGAGTATGCTGTTGGTGGAGCATTGGGTGGCCAGTATGGATATGGCTACAGGCCAGCTGCCCATTTTTCTGCCACCCACATAATAATCTTCTCTATCACTTTGACTACGTGACAAATAATACGCAAAACCAAGCAGGGCTATCAGATAAACGGCGATGACAAGCCAATCAATAACGCTAATGGATGCAGACATTTTTTCCCTCGAAGTATCGGCAGTGAACGCCAGTTAGGCCACCTTACCAGCTAATCTGGAAATTCCCAATGTTCCTCATAAGCAAGCAAGTGAATATCTAGAAAGCGTTGTTTCTTGCTAACCCGTTTGGTGCTTTTTTTGCAAATTATCATGACCTTGCGTTAAGGTAAGTGGTTAAGTTTGCGTTAACAAAGCGTCACATGTATCAATCACAACCATGAACATTGATAGTGAGGAGAGTCCAGAGTGAGAGATGAGAGTGCTGAGGTGAACGGTGTTCAGATTGCGTATCAGTTGCACGGAAACCCCGACCACCCGACGATTATGTTGGTACATGGACTGAGTACGCCTCTCACCGGTTGGCCAAAGCTGATGATAGCGGAACTTGTCTCAGCAAATTTTCAAGTATTGTTGCTCGATAATAGAGATATGGGGCGCTCTCAACAGCTGGACCATCTTGCTATTCCGAACATGGCGATGGCGTTAGGGAAATATAAAATGGGATTAAAAACCCCCGTTGCCTATACGTTAGAAGATATGATGGAAGATGTGGTTGCACTTTTGGATCACTTGGGTATCGAACGTGTCGATTTAGTCGGTGCATCAATGGGCGGCATGATCGCTCAGTTAGTGGCAATTCATCATCCCAATAGACTGCGAACGCTGACATCGATTATGTCTTCAAATGGTTATAAAAACCTTCCACGTGCCGAAAAGCATATCAGTGAATATATGCTAAAAAGACCTGAATCAAGTGAATACAAAGACAAGTTAGCTTTTCATATTGGTAAATGGCGAGTGATTGAAAGTCCCGCCTTTCCGGCGAGTGATGAATATTTGCAAGAGTATGTTGATAGTATGTTGCAGC
>JAOMVH010000210.1 GCA_028356795.1 Aliiglaciecola sp.
GAAATACGTTACTCATTGATTATATATTTAACTAAATAGTTAATTAATTTATACTTAGTTACATAATAACCAAACCCGTTGGAAAACGCCATGTCAGAGTCAACACCGAATGCTAGCGGAAATAATCGTAAGAGAAATATTAGTATCTTGCTAATTATCGGTGCCGCGTCTCTCATTATTAGACTATTGATATCTTATGAGTTTGATCGTTCGGCGTTGCTATACGTGGGTGTACCATTTCTAGTCGCTGTTGCATTGCTTTATGTGGTGGAAAAGCCTGCCAAACCGGGTTTAACCGGATATTATGGGTATTTGGTGTTGTGGTCTCTTATTGTGATGCTTGGCACTTCCATTGTTTTGTTTGAGGGATTTGTATGTGTGGTGATGTTCATGCCAATCTACTTTGGTATTTTGCTTTTAATGTACCTTTTTCAAGTCGCTATTCAGAAGTTAGAGTCTAACAATAAAGGCACTCATTACGTTCAAGTGCTGCCAGTTTTACTATTTTTAAGTGCGTTTGAGGGAGTTGTGCCAAGCATGACGTTTGAGCGTGAATATTCCGTTACTCGAGAGTTATTAGTCGACGCGTCAATTCAGAATATTCAACAGCAACTTGCTCAACCAATGGAACTGCAAGTTGAACGAAATTGGTTGCTGAGCTTGTTTCCTATGCCAACCAATATCGATGCAGGCACGTTATCTTCAGGGGACGTGCATCAAATTGATTTTGTTTATCATCGTTGGTTCGTTACCAATACCCACAAAGGCCATATGAAATTAGAGTTGACTGACGTGCAACCAAATTATATTCGAACGACCTTTTTAGAAGACACCAGCTACATCGGGAACTATCTAAACCTAAAAGGGACCGAAATTGGTTTTGAAACCCTTGATAACGGCAAAACTAAGATCGTTCTCACAATTCACTATCATCGGTTTTTGGACCCCGCTTGGTATTTTGGCCCTATTCAAGAGTATGCAATTGGTCACACAGCTGAACTACTATTAGCTGAATTGTTTGTACCTAAGACGGAGTCGTGAAGCAAAAAATGTATTCCAATCAAAGGATATTGACCGACAATAAAACCAGTGCCAAAGAGGGAAAGGTAGTTGTGTCGCCTGTCAAAGTACTGTGGATGGGCAGCATGTTATTCGTTGGCATTATAGGTGGCTGGTATACGTTTTCATTCACTGCTCTATTAGTTTTCATCTTTACAACTTGCCTTTCACTTTGTTTCGGCCATTCACTGGGAATGCATCGGCGTTTAATACACAAAAGTTATCAGTGTCCCCAGTGGTTCGAATATCTATGTGTTCATTTGGGAGTGATCGTGGGACTTGCAGGTCCGATTGGTATGATCAAGACTCACGACACGCGCGACTGGGCGCAGCGTCAGGCTGATTGTCATGATTATTTTGGACATAAGCAGCCAATGTTAAAAGATTTCTTTTGGCAGGTTTTTTGCGATATTCGCCTCAAACATCCACCTACCTACAATATTGAATCAGAGGTAGCAAAAAGCCGCATTTATCAATGGATGGAAAAATCATGGATGTTACAACAGTTACCGTTAGCACTTGTTATTTATTGGATTGGAGGCCTGCCTTGGGTGGTGTGGGGCGTGTGTGTGAGAGTTTGTGTTTCTGTTGTGGGGCACTGGTTAATTGGTTATTTCGCGCATAATCATGGAGAACGAAACTGGCATGTAAATAATGCACATGTGCAAGGCTATAACGTGCCTTTCGCCGCATTGATAACCATGGGCGAGAGTTACCATAATAATCACCATGCGTTTCCCGGCTCTGCAAATTTTGCTTTAGAAAAAGGCCAATTTGACTTGGGGTGGTTGGTACTAAAAGGGCTGGCTCATTTGGGCTTGGTTTCGGATTTAGTATTACCGCAACAACTGCCAAAACGGGCAGAGTTAGTGCGCATAGGTGATAGAGCTGAAAACTGATCTTAGTTTCGAACGTTAATGCACTGGCACAAAAAGGGGCGAGCCACTTTTTTGATTACGAGTAGTAACGTTTCGTTCTGAACTATATAGTTTAAAAGGGGCGAGAAGCTGCTAGGAGCGAGTTGCCGTAATTCACCGAAGAGAGTAGCGCTCGTTGCGGTCTTCAAAGAAATGATGCCGTCATCCCAGAAATGCGAAG
>JAOMVH010000211.1 GCA_028356795.1 Aliiglaciecola sp.
AAAATTGTATTAGGCTGTTTATTAGCCATGGCTGCAACGTCAGCTACCGCTGGTGTTATCCGTCACGACCGTGATGACGCTGATTATTTAGCAATGGCTCAAGAAAGTCAGTTTAACGGCGTTGGTTCTCTTTTGTTTACAACAGACGCGGGCCGATATATCTGCTCTGGTACAGTAATTGATTACTCATACGTTGTAACAGCTGCACACTGTCTTGATGACGCATCAACACGTGACGTAACTTTTAACGTTGGTGGTGATACATATAACGGTGCTCGCTGGGCTGTTCATGATGAGTGGTTCAACCAATTCACATTGTTCGACGGTTATGACATCGCATTATTAAAACTTGACCGCGGTGTTTACAACGTAGGCCAAGCATCTCTTTATACTGGCTCTAACGAAATTGGCCAAATCGGCACACACGTTGGCTTCGGAGCTACTGGTACTGGTCTAAATGGTCAAACAGCTGGCGCAGGTACAAAACGTGCTGGTCATAATGAGATTGATGAGTTTGATTTAGCTGGCCGTGGTCACGAACGTGTATTATGGAATGACTTTGATGCACCTCTAGGAACTGATCCTGCCGATATGGCACCGGGTTCTGATCCTGACCAGTTCTATATCGAAAACCCAATTGGTGCTTTCGGTCTAATTTCAGGTACAGCACTAGATATGGAATACTTGATCGGCGGCGGTGATAGTGGTGGCGGTTACTTCCTTCAAGAGAACGGTAACTGGTTTCTTGCTGGTGTCCATTCATTCGGCGCAGGCATCGATGCTAATGGTCCAAATTCAACATACGGTGACTTCTCAGGTTCAACTCGAGTAAGCCTGTTTACTGATTGGATTGCACAGACGCAAGCAACTCTTGCTGTGCCAGAGCCAACTTCAATTATGTTGTTTGGTACTGCACTACTAGGTTTAGCTGGATTTCGTCGTAAAGCGAAAAAAGCATAATTAACCAGTAGAAACTGTGCTTAATGTATAGTTATTAGTAACAAAGTAAAAACCGGCTGCTTCAGCCGGTTTTTTTATGGCAACTTCCTAGATACACGTTTTTGACCAGGTTTTCGTTGAGCCAAATGCAAAGGCCCAAATGAGAGTCGATGATGTTCGGGAAAACTGTGTTTGCAAAAGCAATAGTTTACCCCCAAATATAGATAAGCTTGCGAAGTCGGTAGCCTCTCCACATCAATTCTCTAAGCTACATAATCATATTCATTGTAACTAGGAGTGTGAGTCGACCCAAGCTGTTTTTTCATTTGTTAAATTAGTCTTCCAAATACGGCGCCATTTCTTGAGACCTTGTCTCTAACTGCCCCTTCTTTCATCGTTTCAATGAGTACAAAATACACAAGCTTATTTAGCCCGAACCCTAGATTCAGGCTATTTAACCCCAATCCTGGATAAGAAATGTCGGCTGCTTTAGATTTTTCTTTATTATTTCAACGGCATATAGATAAACAGTCGCTTTTCATCTGTTTTCGTAGGTAAGTGCTGTAATTTATGCTTCTATCAAGGCAAGAATGATGTTGTCTAGTCGCTCTACACTCATGATGAACAACGCTGATAGATGCGTAAATAGCTGTGCTTACAGGCGTTGCTTATCCAGGATTGGGGTTATTTAAGTTGTCGTTTCTGCTTATTGCTTTTGTCAACATTTTGTGGTGTTGGCAGGCGATTGCTGAAACATACTAATGACACCGATATACAAGGTCGTATTGTGCTGATTCGATATGATGTAAACACTGGGTGTTTTGACGTTGAAGGCTCTTACCTTAGTGTGAATACCCTAGGGTGTTTATTGAATGTGGTAGCGCGAGGAATAGCCAAAAAACAAAAAGCGCCTAAAAGGCGCTTATGAATTTATTTTCCATAAGAAAACTACATCTAGCTTCCTGCTAGTATTTCTTTTACCTAAACACATTTAGCTGATCAGGCAGCAAATGTGTATGACGCCAGTACAACGTAATCTAGCGAGCTGCTCGTACTACCAATCTCGAGCAGTCGCCACATTAAATCTGACGTTATTCTTTACCAGCAACCGGCTTCTTGACAGCAGGCTTCCTAACGCGAGGCTTTGCAGGTGCTTTGGC
>JAOMVH010000212.1 GCA_028356795.1 Aliiglaciecola sp.
TCTAGTTTACTTGAGTTGTGGAAAATACATGCAATGCTATCTATTATGCTGAGTCTCTTAAGGTGGCTCAGGATTATGTCCCAGTGCATTTTAACGGTTATCAATCGAGAAGTAACTTGGGTTCTAACCATTGTGAATAGTGCCTTTTTAGGCGTGTCTACTATGTTTCATCAAGTACGTTTGAATAGTCCCTTTAACATAATCACAAATTGAAACAGAGTAACTATTTATTACTGACTCATTTTTCGACGTTTCTTAATAAGACTTTTGGGGCTTGTATTCGAAACATTAAAACTTTACCTGTATTATTGACTAAAAATCACCTAAAAAAATGAAAACAAAAAAGCCGACTAGTCGCCGGCTTTTGATTCTATTTTAGGATTTTTAACGAGTCATTCTTACACTCTAAATTGTTGAATCGACGCTTGTAGCTCTTCTGCAAGTTTAGCCACTTCTTCACTTGAGTCAGCAGTTTGTTGCGCACCAACGGAAGTCTCTTCGGCAATGCCGACAATATTTTCAAGTTTCTCACTAATTTCTTGTGAGACAACATTTTGCTCTCGCGCAGATTGTTCAATTTGACTACTTACGTCATGGGCTTTGTGAACCGCCACAGTGATAAGGTCAAGTGCCTGTGTGGCTTTTTCTGTTTGCTCAACACACACAGTGGTTTGTTCTTTACCTTGATTCATAACCGTTACGGCTTTTTCTGCACCAGCTTGCAACACTTCAATCATGGCATTGATTTCTTGGGTAGATTGTTGTGTGCGACTTGCCAACGTTCTAACTTCATCAGCTACAACCGCAAAGCCTCGACCTTGTTCACCGGCCCGAGCAGCCTCAATCGCAGCATTTAGTGCTAGTAGGTTGGTTTGGTCTGCTACGCCACGGATAACATCGAGAATACCGCCGATGCTAGCACTGTCTTGATGGAGTTTATTAATAACATTTGCCGCATCATCTACATCAACCGCCAGTTTTTCAATCGTGCGTTTATTCTCAGAAGAAATAGACTTCACTTTCTCGGCTTCTTTATCAGCGTGGCGTATTTGATTCAATGTATCTTCAGCGCTTTGCGTGACCATTTGAGATGTACTGTGCATTTCAGTTGTCGCCGCTGCAACTTGTGCAACTTGTGACTTCTGATTTTGAATTGAGTGGGTAGTTTGTGTTGTCACAGCTGATGTTTGTTCCGAGGCTGCCGCTAGCTGAGCGGCGCGGGAAGTGATACCACTGATAAGTGTTTTCAAGCTATCAACCAGGTTATTAACACTCTCAGCCAATTCACCGAATTCGTCATCAGAGGAATCGTCCAGGCGTCTAGTCAAATCACCTGAAGAAACTACATGGAGTATATCGTTAACTTTACCAAGGGGCACAGTGATAGCGGTAACGCTCTTCCATGCTATCAGTGTAGCCAAAACTGCAGATACAAGTACTAGGATAATAATCCAAGTCTGTCCGCTAGATACACTGTCTGAAACCTGCTCCTTCATCATATTGCTTTTGGTTTCGGCCATATTCAAGAGCTGGTCAAGTTCTGCAATTGCTTCGCTAATATTTTCTTCTGACGACTTGAGAGCTTTAGAAGCTTGCAGCTGCTTATTTAACCGAGCAACCTGGGTATTGAGCAACCCATCTGATGCCGTTACTGTACTAATGACAGAGCTAACCAAGTCTGATATTTCGTCCATGGTGCCACTGTCATCACGGTCTCCCACTAAATTTTGCATCTCTTGTAGTTGGGTTGAAATCTGAGTGACGACTAGTTCAACTTCATTGCCAATTGTCTGTGCCCTGACAAGGTTTTCAGTTTTAATGTAGTCGGCACTAACGGTTAACAGAGAAAGAAGAGAGGTTTCTAATCGACTACCTAGCTCAGCGGCCTGGCTTAGTCTGCTATCTCTTTGAACTGCATCTAAGTCGGCAAAGTCGAGCAAAAGAGTTGAAGAGTCATCAGCGTTGTCTTCCACATCGCTAACCGTATCTGCAAGAGATTCACCGAACTCTAAATCGTCTTTTCGACTATTAAACATGTCAGTTACATTAACATTGTACTGCTCATAGATACCTTCAACGCTTTGTAATGCAGAACT
>JAOMVH010000215.1 GCA_028356795.1 Aliiglaciecola sp.
ATTAGCCCGAATCTCATCGGTTATAACAATCGCATTGTCGATTAATAATCCTATCGCAATGATGATGCCAAAAATCGACATTTGATGTATTTGTTCGTCAAAGAAGCTTAAGGAAAACAAGGTAAATGCCGCACTAAGTGGCAACGAAAAACCCACAATCCAAGCACTTCGATAACCCATGAACAAAAACACCACTAGCATTACTACCAAACAACCCATCAATAAATTTTGAGTTAAATCCAGCAAGCGGGTTTCGGTATATTGATTTTGCTCAAAGACAATATCGACTTTTGCCGAGCCTTGATAAAGAGCATTAAAATCACTTAGGGTTTGGCTAGCTGCCACTGTCCATTGATCAACTCGCACCGTTGGCTGCATGCGAGCAGCAACAAATACTTTTTGTTTACCATTAACCAGCGCCACGTCGTTCACTGGGTCTTGCCAACCACGATAGACTTTTGCTACATCTTGAATGCGCATGAACTGCGACGTTTGCGACACCACCAATGGGATATTTCGGATAACATCCAAACTGGCCAGTTCCTGGGCAACTTGTATGCGTATATTTTGACTATCAGTTCGCACCACGCCAGCAGGCAGTTTTGGATCCGCTGCGGCAATGAGCTGACTGACCTGCGAAACACTCAAACCAACGCTGGACAGCTTATGAGGATCAACCTCTACAATGATCTCCTCTGACAATTCGCCGTAAGTTCTGACCAATTCGGTTCCTGGCACATTGCGCAATCTATCAGCCACCTCCTCGCTCATTCTCGATAGAATAGACATGGGTGTTTGATACCCTTCGGGCGAACCGATGGAAACCAACATGGTGAATGAAGTTGCACCCCGTTTTTCATCTAATTCAGGCTCCCCAGCCCCTGCTGGGAATGACTGTTTTGCATCAGCCAAACTATCGCGTATTTTTGAGAATATTTGTTCGTTTGAGGTGTTGTCTACCCATGCTTGCAACTCGATACTGAGCACCGATATACCCGCCCGAGAGGTCGACTTTATTTCGTTTATCTCATAAAGCTGACGCAATTCATCTTCGAGCACGTCACTGACTAACGCTTCAACTCGTTCAGCTGATGCGCCGGGATATGGAGTTAATACCAAGACGTTACGAGTATCAATTCTTGGGTCTTCCAAACGCGGTAATGACGAAATAGCGGAAATACCAGCCACCAAAAAAATGACAATGGTCAGGGCTAATAAGTGTCCATTAGTAAAAAAAGCGCTGTACCAAGGTCCAGTTTGCGTTGAGTTTTGATTGCTCATTACATCATGCCCTGATTAGCAGCTTGTTCGATCATGCGACTGGCAGTGGTGCTAGATTCAATTGCGTCAACGGTTTGTCCTGGCACCAGGCGCTGTGCACCATTCACAACCATCCAATCAGAAGCACTTAACGCGCCTCGAACAAAACTATGAGTTTCACCTTGATATAACACCTCTACTGAACGAGAAGACACAACTTGTTGGCCCTTTCCGGACACAGTAAAAAGTGTCCACAGTCCACGTATTCCGCTACTCAAAGCCTCTTTTGGTACCCAGGCACCTTGCTCGTTGACACGTTTACTATAGGTTAGTGCAATCAGGTCACCAGGCAGTAATGTCTTTTGTGCATCATCAATACTGAAAATAACATCGATGGTTCTGGTAGCCAACTGCCTGGTGGTAGCAATTGCTTTTATCTGACCCGAATAGGTCGTATTGTCTGCAATAAGTGTATGTTGCTGCCCAACTTGCAACCCTTGGGTTTGCTCACTGGTTAGCGCTACTCGCGCATCGTATGAAGCCGCTTGTTGCACAACAAGCAGTGGCTGACCTGCAGCCACAACAGTACCCGAGTCCACCGGTCTAGACACAACCGTGCCTTTAAATGATGCCCTCAGTTGCGACTTGTCTAACTCTACTTGCAGAGTATTAATTTGTGCTTGGGTTTGTTCCACCAAGGCACTGGCCGCTTTAGTTGATTCGGTGACTTCATCCAATCGCTGGCTCGATTCAAGTTTTTTACGAACTAGTTCATCAACTCGTTGTTGAGACTGAATCGCTAGACGCTCA
>JAOMVH010000216.1 GCA_028356795.1 Aliiglaciecola sp.
TTGCGTGTTAATGCGGGCCAAGACTGGCTCATATCGACATGAAATGGGGTGTCGGGCCATCCTCCTTTACGCTTTGTAACCTGAACCGATAGACCTTGATGATGGGGCCGAAGTTTCAGGCCCAAACTCACAGGAAGGGAGAGTGATAATTGGCGTTTATGGCGAAACAATATATGCACTGCATTACCTTGCTCAGCGGCTAATTGAAGTCGTTTTACTTGGGCAACGTCGAGTTGTTTGTGCCACAACAAAACGCTATGGCAACAGCCACTTTTAAGGCATTGTTCTGCACTCCATAATGCATGCTCTGGAGTCTGAGGCTGGATAATCAATATTTGCTCTAATGATAACCCTGCCTCTGCAAGCATTTCGCCATTGATTTGCATCGGCGTACCAATAAAGACTAATAACCGATTTAGATCTTGGTGACGAGCCCGTAAAGAAGGCAGTAACAACCGCATTTCCCCAATCCCGATCGGACTGTCGATATCGATAACACCTTGCTGTGGAAAGCCACCATGTAACGCATCATCAAGCTCTTGATAACCGGTACTGTCGGTACTCACTATGGTGTCTTGCTGATTTGCCTGCCAGATGAGTCGTTTATTTTTAAGTTGTTCGAGTAGTGTATTCATAATTAAATTATACTGTATATTTGTACAGTATAGTTATTGATGAATGAGATGCAAGTTTTGTTATTGATTTATCTTCACAGGAAACAACGACAGGTTTTTATTGTCGGACAACATGATTAATGGCATTGAAGTAAAACCCTGATAAGCTTGGAGATACAATTAAATAACCTCAAAAATTGTATCTCTGAGAGAAAGTGTAAAGACGGCAATCGACGTTTCCTATCTAACCTGAATCCAGGATAAGAGATGTCGGAAAATGTGAAATTATTTTTAATTTTACAATAATTTAAGTGATTTAAATAAGATGGGGTGGCTGTCATTGAGAGGCGTGGCTTATCCAGGATTCAGGTTATCTAGATTCGAGGTTCACTAAATAAGTATGCGTATGAATTATTGGTTGTTCAAAACAGAGCCTGACGCGTTTGGTATTGATGATCTGGCTAATATGTCGGATCAAACCGAGCATTGGGACGGAATTAGAAATTATCAGGCTAGGAATTTTCTCAGAGACGACGTGAAAGTTGGTGACCTAGTCTTTATTTATCATTCAAGCTGTAAAGACGTGGGTATTGCTGGCATCGCTGAAGTGGTAAAAGAAGGATATGTTGATCACACGCAGTTTGATCCTGAATGCAAATATCATGATCCTAAATCGGACCCTCAAAAACCTCGATGGTATATGGTTGATGTAAAGCTTATGCGGAAGTTCGACCGGATTTTAAGTTTGAAATCGATTAAATCTATGTCAGAAATTACTCAAATCGGGTTAGTAAAAAAAGGCAATAGGCTCTCAATTATGCCCGTAGAGCAAGTTGAATTTGAATACTTACTTGCTCAATGTGATGCGCTTTAACTTGAACAAAACAGTTTATTAAACTCGCTGTTTGGTATCCTTAGCATCAGGTTCCTTTGGGTCTTTTGCTTTGATCTGTTCTGACGTAATGTTGTGACATGCGGCGATAAATCCGCCGATGGTGTTTTTACACCAAGGAACGCGAATTTCAGAGGGTTGTTTAGCGATGTACTGATTAATCTGTTCCATTTCCATTTCAGTATTAGCTAACTGTTTTGTTAAAGCCTCTTCAACGGTGGCACTTTTTTCACAGCATTGCATTATCACACTTTCAACTTGCGAAATAATGAAGCTTGCGAACTTGTAGTCATCAGCACCTATTAGCGCGTGTTTTTGCAAACTATCTAAACGCAATTGATACGTCTTTTGTAACTGCCCAGAAATCATGACCAAAGCACTCAATGAAAAACGACTTTGTTTATCTAATGATTTCAGGCTATGCCACAGATTATTTAGCTCTGTTTGCATTGCTTGCTGGCGCACTACAAAATAAATTAATCCCAGTACTAAAAAGCCAATAACACCAAACTCGACCATACTTTTCCTCTAACCTAACCTTTACTGATGACTATGCT
>JAOMVH010000022.1 GCA_028356795.1 Aliiglaciecola sp.
TTTTAATCTAAAACATTCCTTTAGTTTGAATATTGATAATTTGCCAGCTTGGGTTGTCGGAGGTAGAATCACGCCTGTCAAAAATAGAGTGAAAAAAATGAGTAGAAAAGACGCTATATATTCACAACCCAAAAGTAAGGTCAATGACTTTTGTTTTGATGAAGCCGTGGCTCAGGTATTTCCTGATATGATCCAACGCTCCGTACCCGGTTATAGCACCATCATTGAAAATATTGGGCAAATAGCCAAACGTTTTGCCCAAGACAACTCAAATATCTATGATTTAGGTTGCTCATTAGGTGCCGCTAGTTTAGCCATGCGACGCATGATAGATAAACCTTTGTGTCGCATTATTGCGGTAGATAATTCAGATGCAATGGTCGAAAAATGTAGCCTTCATCTTAACGCATTCAAATCAGAAACGCCGGTTAATATTTTTTGTGAAGATATCTTAGATACCAAGATTGAGAATGCCTCTGTGGTTGTTCTTAATTTCACACTTCAATTTATTGCTCCCCAAACTCGCCAACTGTTAATAAATAAAATTTATGCCGGAATGAAGCCTGGCGGTGTGCTGATTTTATCTGAAAAACTGACACACCAAGACCCCACAATTAACGACTTATTGATAGAACTTCATCATGAGTTTAAGCGCAATAATGGATACAGTGAATTAGAAATCAGCCAAAAGCGTTCTGCATTAGAAAATGTCATGTTATTAGACACCCAAGAAACCCATGAAAAACGTCTTCGAGAATGCGGGTTTAGTGATGTTTCCATGTGGTTTTGTTGTTTTAATTTTGCTTCATTTGTGGCGGTAAAGTAATGGAAATAAAATGGTTTAACGACTTTTACAAGCAAATCGCTGACACCAAGCTTAGTCACTGGTTAGAGGTATTACCGAGTCAAATAGCACAATGGCAAAAACAACAGTTACATGGGGATTTTGCTAAGTGGCACAAACTTGTCAATAAACTCCCAAACACAAACGTTAGTCACATAAACCTGAAAGACGCTGTCGAAATAGGTCTTGCATCCGATATCGATGAATACACCCAAAAACAAATTATTGGGCTACTGAAACAATTCAAACCTTGGCGAAAAGGGCCATTTCATTTGCACGGGATCCATATTGACACAGAATGGCGTTCTGATTGGAAATGGCAACGAGTGTTGCCTCATCTAGAATCTTTAGAAGGACGGACCGTTTTAGATATAGGCTGTGGCAGTGGATACCATTTGTGGCGTATGCGTGGCGAAAATGCAAAGCTCGTGGTTGGCGTCGATCCATCTCAACTTTTTCTTATGCAATTTCAAGCAATCAAACATTTTAACCCCGACCCTAATGTACATTTATTACCTGTAGGTGTTGAACACTTACCAGAATTAAAAGTATTTGATACTGTGTTCTCAATGGGAGTGCTTTATCATCGCCGCAGCCCTATTGAGTTTTTGCAACAACTAAAATCCCAATTGCGTAAAGGTGGTCAATTAGTATTAGAAACACTCGTGGTAGAGGGTGATGATCAAACCGTGTTGATGGCAGGCGAACGCTACGCGCAAATGAGAAACGTTTGGTTTTTACCCAGTTCCGACGCCTTGAGTTTATGGATGTCACGGGTGGGATTCACTAATATTCAAGTGGTCGATGTTGAAAAAACCACAACCAATGAGCAAAGAAAAACCCAATGGATGGACAGCTTGTCTTTAGCAGACTTTTTGGATCCTAATGATACAAACAAAACCATCGAAGGATACCCCGCGCCTTTGCGAGCAGTCATTACCGCAAACGCCTAACGGTAAAAGTATTTCAAAACAGGTGGTAGTAAGGAAAACCTACCATTTGTTGGCCGCATGTTGGTCGGATTGTTTTGCATCGACCCAAGCTTCTCCATCCGCAAAACGCTCCTTCTTCCAAAAAGGTGCTTGAGTCTTTAAATAATCCATAATGAATTCACAGCCTTCAAAAGCCGATTTTCTATGTTTGGCGCTGACGCCAACAAAAACAATCTGCTCATTTAACGATAGCTCTCCGACTCTGTGTATCACAGAAACTGCCGCTAATTCCCAACGTTTGCAGGCTTGTTCACAAATATCTATCAAACATTTTTGTGTCATTGCTGGATAATGTTCAAGAAAAAGGCCTTTTACATTTTTTCCTAAGTTGTTGTCTCTAACCAACCCAGAAAATGTCACGACCGCACCCTGCCCCTGATCTCGGTTTTTGATCTCTTGATACTCGTCGCCAAGGTTAAAATCCTCAAATTGAACACTGACTCGTATTTGTGGTGATGACCCTATAGCATTTGACAACTCACTAGCCTCCCGTCACCGGCGGAAAAAAAGCAACCTCATCATTAAACGACAACATTTGTGACGAGTCACATAATGTTTGGTTAACAGCAATCAGCACATCATTATCATCAAACGCTTGACGCCAATTGTCACCTTTGCTTTTCAACACCTTTAACAGCCCTTCAATATTTTCGGGTGTCTCAATAACGTCAATGACTGAAGTGCCAACTTGCTCCCTAAGTTTGCCAAAAAATACGACTTTCATCGATTCCACTCCCCTGTTTTACCACCTTGTTTGTTTTCCACTTGGATATCACTGATCACCATCCCAGGATCGACAGCTTTGCACATATCAAAGAGTGTTAAAGCCGCGACAGAAACGGCGGTAAGGGCTTCCATTTCAACCCCGGTTTGGCCCGACAACTTGCACACCGCGGTAATTTTAACCACACACTCTACGTTATCCACCTCAAAGTCCACGCTGACTTTCGACAACATCAATGGATGGCACAATGGAATTAAATCAGCACATTTTTTCGCTCCTTGGATCCCAGCAATCCTTGCGACAGAAAAGACATCCCCCTTAGCGTGTTGGCCAGTGGTGATCAATGCCAAG
This sequence comes from Aliiglaciecola sp., assembly GCA_028356795.1. Classification (GTDB taxonomy): domain Bacteria; phylum Pseudomonadota; class Gammaproteobacteria; order Enterobacterales; family Alteromonadaceae; genus Aliiglaciecola. The sequence continues at coordinate 2,912 of JAOMVH010000022.1, forward strand.
GTATGAGCTTGCATAAATACATTAGCAGTAGCAGTTGCTTGGCGAGCAGTTACTGACTTATCAGATACATCAACCATATTAGCCTGCCCAGAAGCATCAACATGTGACAGCGTATTACTAAGGTGATTTTCATTATCCTGCATCTTAACCTCGACTCGGACAGCTAGAGGCAGATGTTTGCTTTAAATGAACGACAAAATTGCATGGGCGGTGGGTACTATCAAGTTGCTCCTGCAGAATACCTTGCCAACCAGTTTTACATGCGCCCGTTGAACCCGGCAAACAAAAAATCGCAGTACCATTGGCCATACCCGCTACAGCACGAGATTGCACTGTGGATGTGCCAATTTCTTGGTAGGATATATGTCTAAATAACTCGCCAAATCCTTCAATACATTTATCGAAAAGGCATGACAAAGCCTCAGGGGTAGTATCCCGTTGTGTAAAACCGGTACCACCAGTAGAGATAACAACTTGTACATCGTCACTGGCAATCCATTGACTTACAATACTTCGAAGCTGGTACTTGTCATCCAAGCATATGCGTTTCTCAATGACGTTGTGACCCGCTTCAGAAGCTGCATCAACGAGGTAGCGACCAGATGTATCAGTTTCTTCGTCGCGTGTATCAGACACGGTCAAAACCGCGACATTCAAAGGGTTAAATTGTTTAACGGATGGCATAATAAATCCTTAGCGAGCTGCAATGTTGACGTCTTGTTCCAACAAATGCGCCCAGTCTTGCGGTGTATTTAAATTAAAAAATGATGACATCTGATTGCACTCATTATCACTATTGGGAGTAGCAAGTACACTTTTGCCCAGTTTCGCGAAGAGCGCTTTCAACGACAAATCATTGTTGTGCATTTGGTTATTTAATATTTCTCTCAACTTGTCATCAATTGGAATATAAGCAGGCAAAGGGTGAGATTCAAAATGACAAACAGTACGGATTTTATTCCCTTGCAGGCACATTTGTTTTAAAAATTCTACGGGCAAAAGTGGCATATCAATGGGTAAAATAACCATGGCTTTCGCTTTTCGTCCGGTGTGACTGTGCGCCATGGCGTGAATCGCAGAAATAGGTCCACAGTTAGGAACCACATCTGCCAACGCACCTTTTATACGATTAGAACTAACAATCACGTTTTCAAGGCCCGCTTGTTTAAGCGCTTTACAAGCACCAGCCAATAACGTCGATTGACGATAAACAAGCTGTGACTTGTCTTGCCCCATGCGAGTCGAACGTCCACCGGCGAGCACTAACCCAATAGTCTCGTTCAAGCCAGTTTTGCTATCAACAACGATTGAATTACCCACCTAACATGGCCAAATGTTTGGTGCCACCGGTGTAACCTTGATCTAGCCAGTGAGTCGCTTGTTTATCACCTAGAAGGGACTCTAATTGGTGTTCTAATTCATAGTCATTATTGGAGTGAATAAATGACCGTATATCTAATCCATGATCGGCAAATAGACAAAGATGCAACTTACCCGTGGCACTGATCCTAAGGCGGTTGCAAGTTGCACAAAAATCCTTTGAGTAAGGCATAATAAGCCCTACTTGCCCCAAGTAATCAGGGTGACTAAATTCTTGCGCTGGACCGGCGTTAAATGCTTTAGGTTGTAGCGCCCAGCCGTTTTCGAGCAGTCGCTGTTTTATTGGCTCTCCAGCAACATGCTGTTTGCCAAATAAAGTGGCATTGTCGCCTGTTTGCATGAGTTCAATTAGCCGGAACGTAATGGGTTTATCTTTTATCCAGTCAAGAAACGTATTCACGTCGTTGGCATTATATTGACGCATTAAAACACCATTTACTTTGACTTTTAGGCCAAGCTCGATGGCTCTATCAATCCCTTTTAATATGGTATCAAGCTTATCTGCCCCAGTAATTCGATGAAACATTCGTGGGTCAAGACTATCAATACTGACATTAATTGAATGCAAACCTGCCTCTGCCCATGCATCAATATGTTCAGGTAAACGATAGCCATTGGTGGTGAGTGCAACGTGTTCGATTCCAGGTGTGTTTACACACAGTCTTATAATTTCGACGAGATCTTTACGCAACGAAGGCTCTCCGCCAGTGATGCGGATTTTACTGGTACCAAGTTGTGCAAATGCCGACGTTATCCGGGTAATTTCCGGCACAGTCAAAAAGTTGCGTTTAGAATCACATTGGTAGCCATCAGGCAGGCAATATTCACAACTAAAGTTGCAAACATCAGTTATAGACAGCCGCAAATAATGGAAGCGGCGCCCAAATTTATCTTCTAACATTATTAACACCTTTCCAAAGTCGCACAAACTTAAGTGTTTGTTGCGTAGCGGGAGGCAAAACAGTTTCCTATTTTACCCTGGCGACTCAGTGGTCGCGGCCAAAACACCCTATTCAAATAAACTTAGGTGAGGAGGCTCGGAGTTATCTCTTATATGATGCTAAGTTATGTTTTGCACCATATCTGATATTTAACCCTACAATCGCTTACAGGATCAATACTTTGTCACTACAATTTATTGTAGAAACCGAAAAAACAAAGATTGAACACAGTTAATACAGCTGTTGATAAAATTAAGCCAAGGTTTTTTTGTAAGATGTTTAGGAGAAAACTATCCTTTGGCACGGATGTTGTTACATCTGCACTAACAAGATTCTTGAAATACAACAACAAAACGGATTGATATAACTAGCTGACTATCACCATTTTGCATACTAAGTATCGTATTTCGTCAACCTGATAAGGCTAACATTGACAACTACAACACCACTTCAAAATTTGATTCGTGACTTTATCAAATCAAAAAAATTGGACAAAAAGTTTGAGTCAGCCGCACTAAAATGGTTCGCGCCACTTGCCGAACAACTAGCTTTGCACCGCAAGAGTGCAAGAGGGCCGTTTTTTGTGGGCCTGAATGGTTGCCAGGGATCAGGAAAATCAACACTCACGGCTTTTTTAGTTGATACTTTGAAACAGGTTTATCATCTAAACGCCCATTGTATGTCTTTAGATGATTTCTATTTGACCAAAAGCGAAAGGCAGACACTATCGAGGGATGTACACCCTTTATTTGCGACCCGCGGCGTGCCAGGAACCCATGATACGACCCTATTAAATAGTGTATTAGTAGCACTCAAAGATCATCAGTATCCCGTTGAGGTACCAATATTTAATAAAGCAACAGATGATCGCATGCACAAAAGTGGCTGGTCTGCTATCCAACAAGAAGTCGACATTGTCCTTGTAGAAGGTTGGTGTTGGGGCGTTGGAGCTCAAGAATCGGAAGCCCTAACCTCACCAGTTAATGATTTAGAAAAAGAAAATGACCCAAACGGCATTTGGCGAAATTACGTTAACCAAAGTTTGATAAACGATTATTTACCTTTGTATCAACTCATGGATTTTTGGGTGATGCTCGCAGCCCCCTCATTCTCCTGTGTATATGATTGGCGCTTGCAGCAAGAGTCGAAACTGATTGATGCGTTAAAGGAATCTAATTGTTTTGATGAAAACAGCCAAAACGGCATCATGAAGCCTGAACAAATCGCGACATTTATTCAACACTACCAGCGCTTAACCGAGCATGGCCTGGCTACGCTAAGCAATAAGATGGACGTATGTCTACAATTAGACAACAAAAGAAACATCATCAACGCCAAAGGACTTTCATGAAGCAGCAGTTTTTAGTTTTCACTGATATGGACGGCACCCTGCTTGATCACCATACTTATTCACATCGACCAGCTCAAGCAGCGCTTAATGCGTTAAAAACACTAAAAATACCAGTCATCCCTAATACCAGTAAAACCTTTGATGAGATGAAGGTATTGCGCGAACAAGTTGGGTTAGAGGGGCCCTTTATCGTTGAAAATGGCGCGGCCATACATATTCCTCATGGCTTTTTTAGCCGCAAGCCAGCTAACACCCAATGGATAAACAATCATTGGGTTCGACAATTTTCATCCAGAAGATCACATTGGTTGAGCCTAATAACTAGACTCAAGAAAGACTTTCCCAATGCTTTCACCCACTTTTCGAACATGACGATTGAAGAGATTTGTGAGGCTACAGGTTTAGAGCCTCAAGAAGCCAAACGAGCCGCTAATCGTCACTATGGTGAACCAATTTTATGGTTAGGCACAGAACACCAAAAGAAAAACTTTATAGAAATGATCGTCGCAATGGGCGCCAAACCACTTATTGGCGGCCGATTTCTGCATATATCCGGGGAATGCGATAAAGGCGGTGCTTTACGCTGGTTATGCAATGAATTTAACCGACAGTACCCAGACTATCAATGTACAAGTGTCGCTTTGGGCGATGGTCAAAATGATATCGCTATGCTCGATGCCGCTGATATAGCAGTGCGAATTAAGTCACCAAGCAACGACTTTCCCCCTTTGAAACGCACCGAACATGTTTATGACTCTGTCGCTGAAGGACCACAAGGCTGGTCCGATAGCTTAGAACAACTTTTAAATCTTACTCTTTAGGAGACGCACTATGGCCGATTTTTATCAAAATGGGATAACAACGACCTTACACAACTTATCAGCACGTCCAGTTGAAGAGATAGAGGCTGAATTACTCAGCTATTCAAAAAAACGTCCGTTGGGATTACTTTTACCGTCTTTATTTTCTGAGCTTGAAGGCATAGCCATGCCCGAAATCATTAAACACATTAAACAGGTACCCTATTTAAGTGAGATCGTTATTGGTCTAGATCGCGCTGATTTATCCCAGTACAAACATGCACTTTCCTTTTTTAAAACCTTGCCTCAACATCATCGAATTTTGTGGAATGACGGCCCAAGACTAAAAGCAATTGACGCCGAACTAGCAGAACTTGGTTTAGCTCCAAAGGAAATGGGTAAAGGCCGAAATGTTTGGTATTGCATGGGTTATATACTTTCCACCGGCCGCTGTGAATCCGTTGCTTTGCATGATTGTGACATTCTTACTTATGATCGTAGTTTATTAGCTAAATTGATTTATCCTGTCGCTCACCCTCAATTTAACTATGAGTTCTGCAAAGGCTATTACGCAAGGGTTGCCGATGGCAAGATTAACGGGCGAGTTTCAAGATTATTGGTCACACCGTTATTAAGAGCACTTAAGCGCACTGTCGGAAACAATGAATATCTGGAATTTATGGATAGTTTCCGTTATCCACTTGCAGGAGAATTCTCCTTCAGACGAGACGTCTTAAACGACATACGAATTCCCAGTGATTGGGGACTTGAAATAGGCGTATTGTCGGAAATGCATCGCAACTATTCGCACAATCGTTTGTGCCAGGTTGATATCGCTGAAAACTACGATCACAAACATCAAGACTTGTCTTTGCACAATGATCAAGGTGGCTTGTCAAAAATGTCGATTGATATTACTAAAGCGCTGTTCAGAAAATTGGCGACCCAAGGTTTCACCTTTACAACCGAGTCATTCAGAACGCTCAAAGCCACCTATTTTCGAATTGCCTTGGACTTTATTGAAACCTATCACAATGACGCAGTAATGAATGGCTTAGTGTTAGATATTCATAGCGAAGAAAAAGCGGTAGAAATGTTTGCACAGAACATTATGAAGGCGGGCCAAAGCTTCTTAGACAACCCGATGGAAACGCCATTTATTCCTAGCTGGAACCGTGTTCAAAGTGCAAAACCAGATATTTTGGATAGATTAAAAGAAGCGGTTGAATTGGATTTTGAAGAATTTCGTGATTAAGGTTTAGAACCATGAATACAAACTTTGAACAATTGTGCGAAAAAGTTTCACATCACTTGGATGTTATTTATGATGGGGTTGATATTGACTCAACGGTCAATGATATCAGCGATAGCTTGCTTACAGCCATGGAAATTGGACCGACATGTGAGCTTTCGCCGCCTGCTTCTCATCAAAACTTGTGGTCCGAGAAAGATGTTGTTTTGATTACCTATGGCGACAGTATTGAGTCTAACGAAGTTAAGCCACTTGAATCCTTGCACCAATTTCTTAATCAGCATGTTAGCGACACCATCAACTCAGTGCATATTCTACCGTTTTTTCCCTACAGTTCTGACGATGGCTTCGCTGTGATTGATTACTCCAGTGTCAATGAAGGCCTTGGTGGATGGGAGGACATTAGAGCTATTTCAAAAGACTATCGTTTAATGTCCGATTTGGTTATAAATCATTGTTCCTCTCGTAGCGTTTGGTTTGACAACTTTATTAAGTCAAAAGGCGTTGGAAAGGACTTTTTCTATACTGTTGATGAAAAATTTAATACGTCACAAGTTGTCAGACCGCGCACTTCTGACTTATTGAGGATAACCGAAACAGCTGAAGGTGTTAAAAAAGTTTGGTGTACATTTAGTCATGATCAAGTTGATTTCGATTTTACTAATCCATCGGTACTCAAAGCCTTTGTTAGTATTATTCGACAGTACTTAGATAACGGGGTTCGGATTTTCAGATTTGATGCTATCGCTTTTTTGTGGAAAATTCCCGGCACAAGTTGCATCAACCTTGAGCAAACCCACGAGGTAGTTAGACTATTAAGAACCCTTATTGAGCATGCGCAACCTGATGCGGTTATTATCACAGAAACAAACATTCCTAATCGTGAAAACCTCACTTACTTTGGTAATGCCAACGAAGCTCACGCCATCTATAATTTCTCACTTCCACCTTTGTTGGTTAATACCTTAATTACTGGCGATTGCAAATATCTAAAGAGCTGGCAAATGACTATGCCTCCCGCCCAAAATGGTACGACATATTTCAATTTCATAGCATCCCATGACGGCATTGGCTTAAGACCCGCTGAAGGTCTGCTTGAAGACAAAGAAGTCAATACGTTATTAAATACAATGGAACAATTTGGCGGCTTAGTTTCCTGGCGATCAACTGCAGATGGGAAACAAAAACCCTATGAAATAAACATTACATTGTTCGATGCCTTACAAGGAACCACAAAGGGAGCTGACAAATGGGGTGTAGAGCGCTTTGTATGTGCCCATGAAATAATGTTGGGAATGGAAGGGATCCCTGGTATTTATATTCATAGTTTACTGGCAACAAGCAACGACTACGGAAAAGTAAAAAATACCAGTCAAAACCGTTCAATCAATCGTCATCGATGGAACACTAAATTGCTTGAAGAGCAACTGAACAACAAACACTCCCAGCACAGTAAAGTATTAGCACGACTCAATACATTACTTGATATTCGAACCAAACAAAAAGCGTTTCATCCAAATGCAACGCAATTTACGTTGCAACTTGGTAGTCAAGTATTTGGCTTCTGGCGTCAGAGTATGGATAGGCGACAAAGTATCTTTTGCATCAGCAATATCAGTGATGAAGATCAACAAATATTTTTGTCTGACATTAATCTCATAGGAACAGATAATTGGTGGGATTTAATCTCTAATAAACATTTAAATATGGATGAACCTTACATCAACATGACGCCATACCAAACTGTGTGGATCAGTAATATCGAACCATCATAACGGCTTAACGAATTTAAACTTAACTACAGCATCTATAAAGACAACAGATGCTGTAGTTAACCCCAATCCCGGATAAGCAACACCTGTAAGCACTGCTATTTATTGTTGAATGAAATAAGACAAACCAAAAATAGTCGACATTTCTTATTCAGGAATGCGGTTAGTTACTTTTTCGCTTCAGGCTAAGCAACTGTTTAATATGAACTTTTTCATTAATTTTAAATACATGTCTTTGAACCACTATATATTTTGCCACTAAATCGTTAGCTCAACACCACTCCGGTTACGCATAACCAGCAAGCACCCCTTATACTGTTGATATTTAATACAATTTTAAAATTGGCACGCTACATGTAATGGCATAGCCGTACAACAAATAAAGCGTTGTATAAACACAAAATACTAGGTAGGTCACTAGCCTACCAATCAATGGAGAAATGATTATGAAAAAGACAGCCTTATTTGCTGCATTAATATTAGCAACAGCAACGACAACAACTATTGCACAAGAAGATAAACTGGCAGTTCTTGATATAGACACAGACGGACGTATCAGTGTAGAAGAAGCAGCAAGTGACCCTGCCCTATCAGCGGTATTTGCCAAGCTTGATAAAAACAAAGATGGGTACTTAACGCCTAGTGAACTCATCGAGGACTAAATCACTTATTAAATAAGTCGATAAAACACCCATTCATACTGGGTGTTTTGTTTTATCGAAGACAGAAGTTATTGGAGCGTGTTGAACTTTGTTGTAGAAATACCACACAGCTCGTTGCAAAAACATCCAGTAAAGATCAACACGCCCTAGTATTTAAAACAGTCCGCTGAATTACTTATCACTCCAAATAGCATACTCATTATTATTTTTATCACTAAAATGAAAGCGCTTTCCACCAGGAAAACTAAAAATAGGTTCGATGATCGTCGCCCCAAGAGAGACCAATTTATCCCGAATAGCAATCAAATCATGGTGGTACATGACAACTAATACAGAACCCGTTTTTGTACTCACGGTTTGATCCGACTTGTATAAACCTCCATCAATACCTGCATTGTCTATGGAGGCATAATCATCTCCGTAATCAGTGAAGGTCCAATCAAACGCTTGATGGAAAAATGCTTTTGATTCAGTCACGTTTTTAACTGGTATTTCAATATAGTTTATCTTTACTGTCATCACTCTATCCCTATCAAGCTAAATGTTTTTAAACAGACAGTCGAAATTGTAAACCCTATCAACCCAAATGTTTATAGAATTAACGGTTTCTAGACTTCAGTCATCGTCTAATTCAATGCATAATGCTTTTTCAATTAATCATCACCAACTTGGACGGCCAATTTTGAACAATAAGCTCATTCTTTTTATCCCACTTTTAATACTTACCTTTGCAGGTCACGCAACTTCAGTTTGGAAAGTCAGTAAAAACTCAGATTCGGTGTATATTGGCGGAACGGTTCACATGTTAAAACAATCGGATTTTTCACTCCCTTTGGGATATGAAAAAGCGTACCAAGCCTCTGACGCCCTCTATTTTGAAACTGATATTGATGCGATTACGTCACCAGCCTTTGCTCAAAAAATGATGCAAAAGGCGATGTTGACTGATGGAAAAACGTTAAAAGATATACTCTCAAAGGATACCTTGACTGATCTAAACGCACATCTTGAATCTAGAGGCATGCCATCACAAAACTTTCAGGCATTTAAACCCGGCTTTTTGTCGATAACCTTAACAGTATTGGAATTAAATCGATTGGGGTTCAACGCCCAAGGGGTTGATCCTTTTTTCGCTAAAAAAGCACAAGCAGACGGCAAAACGATTGCTTGGTTCGAGACACCCGATGAACAATTAGAGTTTATTAATCGATTAGGTCACGGAATCGAAAACAATATTGTTGCTCACACACTTCGCGATATGAATAAGTTTGAAGATTACATTAAACAACTTATGCAAGCCTGGCGCTCAGGTAGCAGAGAAAAATTAGTATCCGTAGGTATTGAAGAAATGAAAAATGACTACCCTTCGGTTTATCAAGATTTGCTGGTAAAAAGAAATAACAACTGGATGCCAAAAATAAAGCAACTTTTTGATAATGACAAAACTGAATTTGTGCTAGTGGGGGCACTACATTTAGTCGGTGATGAAGGCGTGTTAAGTCAACTTGAAAATGCGGGCTTTACTGTCGAAAAATTAGGTAAATAAGGATTTAAATTTTATATGAGCACCGAGTCACTCACTAGATCACCACTTTTGCCATTGAAAAGTGCGATAGAACACATGCTTCAAGTTTGTCCCAAAATAACCCAAACCGAAGAAGTGACTATCTTTGATGCGCTTAACCGCGTAGTAGCAAAAAACATCACATCGACACTCAGCGTGCCGCCAAGTGACAACTCAGCCATGGATGGTTATGCATTTTATTGTGAAGACTCTCTCCCACAAGGTACCGACTTTCTCCTGTCTGGCCAGTCTTTAGCGGGTAACCCTTTTGCCGGTAAACTGACCCACGATAAATGTGTAAGAATAACAACAGGCGCAATATTACCGGCTCCGTTCAATACCGTAATGATGCAGGAAAACATCGACATTCAAGGAGACAAGATTGTTTTAAAGCAATCAGTCACTGCTGGAAATAGTGTCAGGCGTGCAGGTGAAGATATTCGATGTGGTGAAACCGTATTAAGCCTGGGCAAAAGACTAATGCCAGCCGATCTGGCATTGCTTGCTTCGTTAGGTATTGACAAGGTATGTGTATTTAGAAAACCCAAAGTCGCCATTATTGCAACAGGCGATGAATTGGTTGAAGCCGGAACATCTTTAGAGCCAGGACAAATTTATGAAAGTAATAGTGTCGCGTTACATGGCCTTTTATCTTATCAAGGTGCAGATATATTGCATTATGGGATCGTAAAAGATGACCCTAAATTGATTGAAGATACTTTAATTGATGCAAGTAAATCCGCCGACATTGTTCTATCATGTGGTGGTGTTTCTGTTGGAGATGCAGACTACGTCAAGCAGGTGCTTAGCGATATTGGTCAAATCAATTTTTGGAAAGTCGCGATTAAGCCTGGAAAACCCTTCGCCTTTGGTAATATTGGTCAAGCAATTTTCTGTGGCTTACCTGGAAACCCAGTCTCTTCCTATGTGACTTTTGAAAAATTGGTCGTTCCATTGCTAACGCATATGAGTTCGGTTAAACAAGAAACTAAGCATCATATTACAGCCAGCTGCTCTGAAACCCTTATTAAGCGACCAGGTAGAGCCGATTTCCAAAGAGGAATAGCGTTTCAAGATGAAGATGGGGCTTGGTGGGTCAAACCGAATGGCAAGCAGGGTTCGGGAATCATGACATCAATCGCAAACGCCAACTGTTATATTTTACTTGAACAGCAGCAAGGTAATGTTGCAAAAGGTACCAAAGTAAAAATTGAACTGTTTTGACACATTACAAAACTGAACTTAAACAACTGGTCAAACTAACTTGGCCGCTACTGATTGCACAGATCACCCAAACTATGATGGGCGTGTCAGATACAATCATGGCCGGAAGGTTTTCAGCCACAGATATGGCCGCTGTTGCAATCGGTTTTAGTATCACATTTCCAATATTAAGTTTTCTTCAGGGACTTGCCATGGCAATCCCCCCTATCGTTTCTAAACTACATGGCGGCAATCAAACCAACAAAATTGCCAATGCAACACAGCAAGCAGCTTATTTATTAATACCCTGCTCGTTAGTTGTGGTCGCAGGTTGTCTTATCACTCCTTATTTATTTTCACTTATCGATATGGAGCCTGAACTGCGATCAATCACTGTTGATTACATTTTTTATATTCTTATTACTGCTCCCGCTTTTGCTTGTTATCAAGTACTCAGAAACTTTTGTGAGGGCCTTAGCAACACTAAACCAACGATGATCATTATGGGAATTGGTTTGTTGATCAACATACCAGCAAATTACATACTCATTTATGGCAAGTTTGGCCTCCCGGCAATGGGTGGCGTAGGTTGTGGCATTGCTACAGGTTTGGTTTATGTGGGTATGCTAATAGCAACGATCGCTTACGTTTATCTTTCCAAAAAAATGAAGCCGTTCAGTCTTTTTGAGCATATTAACATGCCCAATTTGGGTGAGATGTTTCGAACCTTCAAATTAGGTCTCCCAATCGCATTAACCATATTGTTTGAAGTCACCTTGTTTGGCGTTGTCGCGCTGCTGCTTTCGCCATTAGGAGCCAATACTGTCGCCTCTCACCAAATAGCGCTAAATTTTTCATCCCTTATGTTTATGTTTCCTTTGAGTTTAGGAATGGCAACAACTATTCGGGTCGGATATTTTCAAGGCAAGCAAGACCAAAAAGGTGCCGCAACAGCCACCCAAACAGCGATAGGTTTTGGATTAGGCATTGCATTGATCACAGCGACACTAACAATAGTAGGTAGACACCAGATTGCTATTTTATATAGTAACGATGATGTAGTGATAGATGTGGCGATAAGCCTTATGACCTTGGCAGCTATGTTCCAGCTGTCTGATGCGGTGCAAGCTATATCAGCAGGGGCACTCAGGGGATATAAAGATACTAACGCTATGTTCATCATTACCTTCATTGCTTATTGGGGAATTGGTTTGCCAATTGGCTATATGCTAGCGTTAACTGATTGGATCGTACCTGCTGTTGGCGCACCTGGCTTTTGGATTGGCTTTATTTGCGGATTAACCAGCGCAGCAATATTTTTAGGCTTACGATTAAAACACATTCAGCAAAAACTTAGTCTTAATAGTCTAACTGACTAAACGTTTATGGAGTGAATAACATGAAATTATTAGGGATCGCAACGCGCACCAAAAACCAAGCTCCCATGAATACACATGAGTGGGCGGAAATTTCACTTAGCGATGGCGTTGTAGGTGATTTTCGACGACGTCCTGGCAAACGTCAAGTTACAGTAATGAGTAAGGCCCAATGGCAAAGCGCGTGTGTTGAAATTGGAACAGACCTTCCTTGGACGATTAGACGGGCTAATTTATTAGTTGATGATTATCATTTTAGTGCGAATGATTTGGGAAAAATAATACAAATCGGTGATGTTTTACTACAAGTTATGGACGAAACTGAACCTTGCCATAAGATGGATCAACAACATGAAGGTTTGCGTGCTGCGCTTACGCCACAATGGCGCGGTGGCGTATGCTGCAAAGTAATCAATAGCGGTGAGTTAAAAATTGGCGAAGAAGTATTAATTAACCCCAAGTAAATATTCCTTCTTACTTGGGGAGATACATTGTTAGCCTACTTTGCTAGTGAAGCCGCACCTTTGACTGCGGCTTTAGCAAGTTCAGTAATTCTTCCCCAATCACCTGCTTCTACCGCATCATCTGGCGCCAACCATGAACCACCTGCACATTTAACGTTTGGCAGAGCTAAATAATCAAGGTAATTGTTAGGTCCAATGCCGCCAGTGGGACAAAATTTCACATCTGGGAACGGCCCACCAATTGATTTGAGCGCCTTGATCCCACCAGATGCTTCTGCTGGGAAGAACTTTAAATTTGTATATCCCAGATCAAGTCCCTGCATCAATTCAGAAATAGACGACACACCTGGAATGAGCGCGACAGAAGAACGTTTGCCAGCTTCTAACAGACTAGTTGTTAATCCAGGGCTAATCGCAAATTTGGCACCCGCCTCTTCTACTTGTTTTAGTTGTTGTTCGTTGGTCACTGTACCAGCACCAATCATTGCTTCAGGTAGTTCAGTTGCAATACGACGAATAACCTCGATAGCAACGTCTGTTCTTAGGGTTACTTCAAGAACATTTATACCGCCGTCCATTAGTGCTTTAGCAAGAGGAACGGCATGTTCAACGTCTTTTATAACTAATACTGGGACAACTGGACCTTGCGCAAAAACTTCTTCGGCACTGACTTTCCAATTTGATGACATAATACTAATAATCCTTATGATTTTGTTCTAGATAAGCTGCAGCGCCTATCAAACCGTGGTCGGCTTCGGTAATAATGTAAGTCGGAATATTTGATACATAGTGACGAAATCGCCCTTTGTCTTCGAAACGTTCCCTAAAATCACTGGCTTTAATATAATCAACAAATCTTGCCGCTATACCACCACCTATGTAAACACCACCTGCGGTGCCTAAATTAAGAGCTAAGTTGCCAGCAAAGCTGCCCATAATTTTACAAAACTGATTGAGGGTGGCAGTACATAAATCGCAATCATCAGATAATGCTTTGTCAGTTATTTGAGATGGCTCTGTGTGCACGGCTGCTTGTTGACGATGAGCAGCAAGTGCTTCGTAAATATGCACAATTCCTCGTCCTGATAGCACTTCTTCTGCCGAAACATGGCCAAGCTTCTTTTTGAGGTAATGCCAGATTGCCATATCGTTTTCGTCTTGCGGGGCAAAATCCACATGGCCGCCTTCACCGTCCAGCGCCTTCCAACCTTGATCGGTCATTGTCAGGTGGTCGACACCTAATCCAGTGCCAGGTCCAAAGACTGCGATATTCGCGTTGGCCTTGGCTGTGCCAGCACCAACCTGTACTTTTTGGTCGTCACTTAAAACCGGTAAACTGTGTGCGACTGAGGTAAAATCATTGATGACACCGAGCCATTCCAAACCAAGTGCAGCGGTTAGAGTCTCAATAGAAAACTCCCACGTATGATTGGTCATTTTGACCCAATCACCAGGAACTGGGCAGGCAATAGCGACACAGCCATAACTAAATATAACGTCTGGGTGCTGACTAAAATAGTGCTTAATGGCATCTTCAATTGTTGGGAAGTCATTACACAAATACTTTTCAATATTGGTTAACGAGTTGCCATCAACTTGTCCAATTCGGATATTGGTTCCACCGACGTCAGCAACAAACTTAGCTGTCATTACTATTCCCCTGTCCTGCAAACAAAGAACACGCTCCTTGTTCTGCGCCTGTTAGCGAGTTGCGCATGCCCGCGAACATTTCACGGCCCATACCGATTTGATGTTTATCAGTTTGCGGTATTTTGAGCTCTCGTTTAGCCAGTACATCAGCATCTACATGCAAGCACATATCACCGGTTTCGGTGTTAACTTCGATCAGATCGCCAGTTTGCACTTTGGCTAATAGTCCACCATGATAGGCTTCAGGCGTCACATGGATCGCCGCTGGTACTTTTCCAGAAGCACCAGACATTCTACCGTCTGTGACTAATGCCACTTTAAAGCCTTTGTCTTGTAATACTCCCAATGGCGGAGTAAGACTATGTAATTCAGGCATTCCAATTGCCGCAGGCCCTTGAAAACGAACAACCACAACACAGTCTTTGTCTAACTTACCGGCTTTAAAGGCATCGGCAAGTTCAAATTGGTCCTCAAATACCACTGCAGGTGCTTTTATTCGACAATGGGTTTCGCGCAATGCCGAGGTTTTCATTACTGCGCGACCCAAGTTACCTTGCAACACAGACAAGCCACCATCTGGTTTGAATGGTTTAGCAACGGTTGCCAGTACATCAAGGTCATAGCTTTCAGAAGGACCGTCTTGCCAGGTTAATTCACCGTCTTTAAGAGTCGGCTCTTTGGTGTATTGCTCAAGACTATCACCACATATTGTTTTAACATCGTTATGCAGAAGTCCTGCTCCGAGAAGCTCTTTGAATAACATCGCCATGCCGCCAGCGGCAGTGAAATGATTGATGTCAGCTGAACCGTTTGGATAGATTCGAGTAAGAAGAGGAACGGCATTTGAGATGTCTGAAAAATCATCCCAATTAATGTCATAACCGGCTGCACGGGCAACCGCTACCAAATGCATTGTGTGATTTGTAGACCCACCGGTTGCCAATAATGCAACCAATCCATTGACGATGGCTTTAGCATCTACAATATGACCGATTGGTGTGTAGTTGTCGCCTAAGTCAGTCAATCGAGTTACTTGTCTGGCGGCGGCTTTTGTCAATTCATCACGCAAAGCCGTACCGGGATTAACAAATGAAGAACCAGGCAAATGCAGTCCCATCACTTCAACAACCAATTGATTACTGTTAGCCGTTCCGTAAAACGTACAGGTTCCGGCTGAGTGGTAACTCTTTGATTCCGCCTCTAACAACTCTTTGCGTCCCACTTGCCCTTGAGCAAAGGCTTGTCTGACTCGTGCTTTTTCTTTATTGGGCAAACCAGATGGCATAGGGCCCGCTGGTACAAATACGGTTGGTAAATGACCGAAGCTCAATGAGCCGATCAATAATCCAGGAACAATTTTGTCGCATATACCCAGCATCAACGCACCATCAAACATATTGTGCGACAACCCGACTGCAGCAGATAACGCAATCACATCACGGCTCATTAAGCTGAGATCCATTCCTGGGTTACCTTGAGTAACACCGTCACACATGGCCGGTACGCCGCCAGCAAACTGCGCCACGCCACCCACATCTTTGATCGCTTGTTTTAAAATAGCAGGATACGCTTCATAAGGCTGATGAGCAGACAGCATGTCATTGTATGAAGAGACAATCGCAATATTTGATTTTGTTAAGCTTGTTAGATCAGATTTCTCTTCGCCGCTACAGGCTGCAAAACCGTGAGCAAGGTTACCGCAAGATAATACGCCGCGGTGAGGCCCTTCCCTTCTAGCATTGTCGATTTTTGCTAGATAACTTTTTCGAGACTGACGGCTTCTTTCTATAATACGTTCAGTCACTTCTTGAATAACAGAATTCATATGTTCTCCTACGCCGCCCAAAACAGATTAACGTCTAGATGTTTAATCATTGCACGAATGGGCATTTCTAATTCATTATCGTTTTTTAATACTTCAACCAACACCTGCTTTTTCGGTTCACCAGTGACATGTAAAAATACATTTTCACTCAGCAATAAACGCTTTAAGGTGAGGGACATTCTTTGATTGGGCGCGGTGGTTGGAGTGACTGCAATATAGTCACTAGTATTATCTAAATTTAAGCCATCTTTGATTTGTGCAGAGCATGGAAACAAAGACGCGGTATGACCGTCTTCACCCATACCCAGAATAAGCACATCAAAAGGAGTGTGCATATCACTTAATTGTTGATTAAGTGTTGCAACTGCCTGGTTTGCATCTTCTTGTGGCGTTTTTAAAGGATAGAAGTTGGCTGCAGCTGCGTTATTAATTAGTAGCTCTCGCTTCACCATGGCGGTGTTGCTTGCTCCATCGTCTTCATCAACCCAACGCTCATCGGCTAAGGTAATGTCTACTTTTGACCAATCCAAATTTGTGGTTGATAACACATTGAACATCGCTTTTGGCGTGCGGCCGCCGGATACAACTAAACTAGCGCGGCCATTTTTTTCTATTCCACCTTTAAGAATGGCCACTATTGTGTCTACAAATTTAGCATTTAGCTGGCTGACTGAATCAAAGTTGTGTTCTATTAAAGCCATTATTTTCTACCTACTCTAGATTCGTACCAAGCTCTATTATCTCTTGCAAGCAATGCTATAGATGCCACAGGACCCCATGTACCGGCTTGATAAGGCTCAGGTACATCGTTATTACTTCCCCATGCGCGGAATATTCCATCTACCCACGTCCATGCTTGTTCCACTTCGTCACGTCGAACAAACAAAGCTTGATTTCCAATCATCACTTCTAGTAAAAGTTTTTCGTAAGCGTCGGCAATACGCTCATCTTTAAATTCTTCAGAAAAACTCAAATTAAGTTTAGATTTTTGTAAATCCATTGACCCTGAACTAGTCAATCCAGGTACCTTATTCATCACAGTAACCTCGACACCTTCGTCAGGCTGCAATCGAATCGTTAGTTTGTTAGGCGGTAATTGAGCAAAACTTTCACCAAATAAGTTATGCGGTTGGCGTTTAAAGTAAATCACCACTTCACTTGTTTTGCTTGGCAAACGTTTACCGGTTCTTAGATAAAAAGGCACCCCTGCCCAACGCCAATTATCAATATGCACTTTGAGTGATACAAATGTCTCTGTAATAGATTTGGTGTTTGCCCCCTCTTCATCTAAATAACCAGGGACTTCTTTACCTTTAACAAATCCGCCAACATACTGACCGCGAACGATGTCTGACTGAACATTTGAAGAAGTAATAGGACGTAGAGCCTTAAGCACTTTGAGTTTTTCGTCTCGAATGCTGTCGGCATCGAGTACGGCTGGTGGCTCCATCGCAATCAAAGTTAATATTTGGAGAAGGTGGTTTTGCACCATATCACGCATTTGACCTGCTTCATCAAAGTATCCCCATCGCCCTTCGATTCCAACCGACTCTGCAACTGAGATTTGAACGTGGTCGATACAATTATGATCCCAGTTTGTCGCGAATATTGAGTTGGCAAAACGTAAAGCCACAAGATTGAGCACAGTTTCTTTGCCCAAATAATGGTCGATACGATAAATTTGTTTTTCATCAAAGAATTCCGCAACTTGATTATTGATGATCTTAGATGACTCCAAATCATGGCCTAGAGGTTTTTCAAGTACAACCCGCACTGTGGAATCGATAATGCCAGCACCATTCAAACCTCGGCATATATCACCAAAAATAGACGGTGGTGTTGCAAGGTAACACACCATGGTTCTTGATTTGTCCACGTGCTCTTTGAAAACGTGATAACTGTCTTCATTTTTCATATCTACGCAAACGTAATCTAACTTTTTGGAGAAACGTTTCCACGTTTCTTCGCACAAACTTTCACCACTAAACTCTTCAATGTTCTGCTTAACAGATTTCACATAGTCTTTTTCACTGATATCTTGGCGAGCAACACCAAGCACTCTTGTGTCGTCATGTACCAAGTTTGCTTTTTCTAGTTGATAGAGAGAAGGAAGCAGCTTGCGACGAGCGAGATCACCTTTAGTTCCAAAAAGAACGAAGTCACATGGTTCAAGTAAATTGTCCAGCACCATTTGATTACCCTGTAATATGAATTAATGTAAGTTTAATGTAATCACACTAAACTATTTTCGTTATATTATGACACAATTGCTAAAATTTAACACTTAATGTAGTAATATTACAACTTTTTGCATCTATGAAATAGCGATTTATTAACAGTTATTTTACCAAATGATTCAAAAAATGCTGGCTAAATCGTTAAAAAATTACAACAATTGTGTCTCAAGACAAAATAATAGACTAATTAGGTCTGGCTGCGTGACTTTTAACAAAACAAAAAGATTTTTGCACTTATGAATATTTTAGAAAAAATAACTCAAAATAAATCCGCATTTAGTAAATCAGAAAGAAAAGTCGCTGAGGTGATCTTAGACAACCCTCAAATAGCTATACACTCCAGCATTGCTACATTAGCAAAAATGTCGGATGTAAGTGAGCCAACAGTAAATCGATTTTGTCGTCGCTTAGACACCAAGGGATTTCCAGATTTCAAGCTACATTTAGCTCAAAGCCTGGCCAATGGTACGCCCTATGTGAATAGGCACGTTGAGGAACATGACGGCCCTGAAGAGTACACCAAGAAGATATTTGAATCGACGATGGCGTCGCTGGAAGTCGCTAGGCAATCAGTCGATATCAATACGGTGAACCGTGTAGTTGACTTGTTAACACAAGCACAAAAAATCTCGTTTTTTGGTTTAGGAGCCTCTGCTTCTGTGGCACATGATGCACTAAATAAATTCTTTAGATTTAATGTCCCCGTTGTTTATTTTGAAGATATTCTCATGCAGAGAATGAGCTGTATGAATAGCAACGAGGACGATGTTGTTGTTTTAATTTCACATACTGGGCGTACTAAATCTCTGGTTGAAATTGCTCACATTGCTAGGGCAAATGATGCAACAGTTGTCGGTATAACTTCAAAAGATAGTCCGCTAGCCAAAGAGTGTAATCTGGTTTTATCTCTAGAAGTGCCCGAAGATACAGATATGTATATGCCGATGGCATCTCGCATAGCGCAACTGACATTAATCGATATTCTCGCCACTGGATTCACATTGCGACGTGGTGGAAAGTTCCGAGAAAATCTCAAACGTGTTAAAGATACATTACGAGGCTCTCGTTTTGAAAAGCGGACCGACTAGTCAGATGAGTCTTTTTTTTTGTTAATTTAATTCACATTTTCTGACCAATGGACTACTATTTTGTAATAAAATTACGAAATGAGCTAAGTGCCGATACTCTTCATGCCTATGTATTAAGAACACGTCACCCGGCTTTACAGTAACCAATCCATCATTAATCCGGATAACCACCTATGTTAAGACGCACAAAGATCCTTGCAACCCTTGGTCCTGCAACCAATACGCCTGAAACAATTGAAGGCATCATTAAAGCAGGTGCCAACGTTGTCCGTATGAACTTCTCACACGGCACAGCTGAAGATCATATCAACAGAGCAAAGATTGTCAGAGAGGCTGCCAAGAAGTTAGGCAAATATATTGCAATATTAGGAGATTTACAGGGACCCAAAATTCGCGTTTCGAAATTTGTAGACGGGTCAATCCACCTAAATATCGGCGATGATTTTGTATTAGATGCTGAAATGGGTAAAGAAGATGGCCATCAAAAAGCGGTTGGAATTGATTATAAAGCCCTTCCAGATGATGTAGACGCTGACGATTTGTTATTGTTAGACGACGGCAGGATACAATTGCGTGTGGAGCGTGTTGAGGGTAGAAAAGTTTATACCAAAGTGACGGTTGGCGGGAAGTTGTCAAACAACAAAGGTATTAACCGTATGGGCGGTGGTTTGTCTGCAGAAGCACTAACTGAAAAAGACAAACGAGATATCAAAACAGCTGCGACTATGGGCGTAGATTACCTTGCCGTTTCTTTCCCGCGTTCAGGTGAAGATTTACATTATGCGCGAAAACTCGCAGTAGAGGCTGGCTGCAATGCGTTAATATGCGCAAAAGTCGAGCGCGCAGAGACTGTCGCCAGTGATGAAGCAATTGACGATATAATTGAAGCGTCTGACGCAGTAATGGTAGCCCGTGGAGATTTGGGTGTTGAAATCGGCGATGCAGAGCTAGTTGGCGTGCAAAAGAAGCTCATTGCTCGTTCTAGACAACTAAATCGCGTGGTGATCACCGCAACCCAAATGATGGAATCAATGATAAATAGTCCGATGCCCACCCGTGCAGAGGTAATGGATGTCGCCAATGCCGTATTAGATGGCACAGACGCAGTAATGTTATCGGCGGAAACTGCCGCTGGCGATTATCCCATTGAAACAGTTGAAGCGATGTCGAGAGTTTGTGAAGGAGCAGAAACACACCCAAGTGTTAAAATCTCTAAACACAGAGTGGATGAAGAGTTTAGTTCTATTAGTGAGACCACTGCCCTATCTGCGGTGTACGCAGCAAATCATTTACCCCGCATAAAAGCATTAATTGCACTCACTGAAAGTGGCAAAACCTCTAAGTTAATGTCGAGGATCACCACATCATTGCCCATATACGCGATGTCTAGACATGAAGGGACTTTAAATACCATGGCTCTTTTTCGTGGCGTAAAACCGGTATTTTTTGATTCAAGAGGTAGCGAACCCGGTCAATTAAAACAAGACGTGATCAATGTACTCACACAAAAAGGGATTGTGCAAAGTGGTGATTTGTTTGTCATGACCTATGGAGATGAAATGGAAACCGTGGGTTCAACTAACGCCTGTAAAATTGTTACTGTCCCTTAAAATGATGTGCCCATATGGTGTCAGTAGTAACACTGACACCATTTATCCCTTCTATAGTCTTCTATTCATCTTTTAAACTCTCGTTTTTGGTCAAACATCGCTAAGCTTTAACGACTAAAATAAATGTAGAGAGTTACCATGTCTGATAAAAAATATGATGTTGTTGTTTACGGTGCAACAGGATTTACTGGCCAACTTGTGGTCGAATACCTTGCAAAAAACTACCCCACTACCAACGAATTAAGATGGGCTATGGCAGGGCGTAGTCAAGAAAAGTTAGAACAAATCAAACAGCAGTATAGTGTTGATGATTCCATTGAATTGGTTATAGCAGATTCTGAGAACCTAGACTCCCTCAAACAGATGGTACAAAGTAGTCGCGTTATCTTAACCACAGTTGGCCCTTATCAATTGTATGGCAATGAGCTTGTAGAATTGTGTGCAAACATTGGCACAGACTACGTTGATTTATGTGGTGAACCAGCGTGGATGCACAAAATGATTGCAGCCAATCAAGCGGCAGCAAAAGCATCAGGTGCTCGTATTGTATTTTCTTGCGGCTTTGATTCTATCCCATTTGATCTTGGCGTGTACTTTTTGCAACAACAAGCACAAGAAAAGTTTGGTCATGTATTTTCCCGTGTTAAAGGTAGAGTGCGAGGCATGAAAGGCACTTTTTCTGGCGGCACTGCAGCTAGCTTAAAAGCAACCATGGCTGCAGCTCACAGTGATCCAGAGATAATGAAAGTTTTACTCAATCCATTTTCTCTTGCCGAAGGAACACAAGGTCCAGCTCAACCACATGGTAATAAACCCATTTTTGAAAGCGAATTTAACAGCTGGTCTGCTCCTTTCATAATGGCTGCCATTAACACCAGAAATATTCACCGTTCTAACTTTCTACTTAGCCACCAGTATGGCGATGATTTTGTTTACGATGAAATGATGTTTACAGGTCCAGGAGAAAAAGGTGAAAGTATGGCCAATGCTGTCGCTGCAGATAAAAGTCTGTCAAGCGATAAAGGGCCAAAACCAGGCGAAGGTCCAAGTAAAGAAGAGCGTGAAGCCGGATTTTTCGATGTGATTTTTCACGGCTCTCAAGATGGTGATAACTTAACTGTTTCAGTTAAAGGAACCATGGATCCTGGCTATGGCACGACGTCAAAAATGATAGCTGAATCAGCTGTTAGCTTGGTAAAAGATGATTTGGACGTAAAAGGTGGAATGTGGACTTCAGCACCGGCGATGGGTCAAAAATTGATTGACCGTTTAGTTGCTCGAGCAGGTATGTCTTTCAACGTAGAATAATTAAACTGTCACAGCTGCTAGGCAGCTGTGACCCTACCCTCATTTAGGTCAACATGCGATGCGGTCAGTCCCAAACTTCAAAAAAATCTGCTGAATTTCGAGTCGGTGCAGGCATTGGCTCAATGGCAGGTGTACCCAGGTACAAAAAACCAACAATTTCATCTTTTTCTTCAAGATAAAAAGCACATTTCACATCATCATTAGTTGAATAACTGCCAGTTCGCCAAATACCATTGAAACCTTGAGCCAAAGCTGCCATTTGCATCGATTGAACCGCACAAGATGCTGATGCCACCTGCTCTACCCAAGGCACTTTGGGGTGCTCTGTGTATTTAGCAATGGCAACGATAACCATGGGAGCTCTTAGCGGTAATTGAGGAGCTCTTAGGCGCTGCTTTTCATCCATATTGGCGTTTACCGCAGCCTCTTCAAATATCTCCCCCAATTTAACCAACCCTCTACCTTGGCAAACAACAAAATGCCATGGTGTTAAGTTAGCATGATCAGGTGCTCTTAGTGCCG
>JAOMVH010000023.1 GCA_028356795.1 Aliiglaciecola sp.
ATCACTGACCCGGCTCAAAAACTATACCAGTTGAAGGGGTTTATGAATGATCACGACATCCCTGAGCTAGTTTATGCCAATGCCGACCTAAATTTGTCCGTGATGGAGTCTCAAGAACAAAAAGTAGACAAATATCGTAAGCCCATGTGGCTAGATTTAGCCAATCCAATTTGCCTCGACTTGTTAAAGCGTCTTACTCAATCTTGTTCACATGTTGTATTTCGAGAAGCGTTGCCGGATGAGTCACAGCATTGGTTAACCCAAGGCGAAGATAACTACGTGAGCGAACTGCAGTTTGAAATTGATGTTTGTGTGCAGCAAACAGAGGATCAACAAGGAGAAGCCGCATGAATATTGACGGCAACAAGCTTGCGCAGCTAAGCATTGATAGCTCGGATGCGCCAGAATCAAATAGTAAGCCCAAGTATTTATTGCTTGGTGTTGCGGGTGTTGTTGCAATTGCAGTTGGGCTCAGTAGCTATGTGCTCTGGGGCCATACGCAAGAATCTACTGACAAGGTTTTGGCGAGTCAGCCTGTGCAGAATAGTAAACCATTAGAATCATCAGCTAGCACAGTCGTTGCCATGCAGGAGCCTGAATATAACCAGCAACAATCCGATATCTCTGCATCTGGCTATGTGGTCGCCAAGAAAAAGACCACGGTTTCTTCCAGCGTTGCCGGTGTGGTTAGTCATGTTCATATCAGTGAAGGGCAGCAGGTCGTGAAAGGTCAGCTGCTGGCAGAACTTAATAACGATGCAGCAATTGTGCGAGTGGAGTCGTCACAAGGTGATGTGGAAACGGCGCGCATTAACCTGGTTGAGGCGAAGTTACAACTAGCTAAATCAGAACTGGACTTAAACCGATTAGAACAACTTATTCAGAAGAGTTTGGTTAGTGATGCTGAGTACAAGCAAGCGAAGTTGAATGCACAGATTAAGCGCAACCAAGTTGATAGTGCCAAGCAACGTTTAAAACTGGCATCGAGCAATTTGGAATTGGCCAAAATCGATCTTTCTCATAAAGAGATTCGTGCGCCATTTGATGGCGTTGTCACTGAGATCAACGCACAACCGGGTGAAATTGTGTCGCCCATATCCGGTGGTGGCGGTCATATCAGGACCGGTATTTGTACCATCGTTGACCTGAGCTCCTTGGTTGTTGAAGTAGATGTTAGCGAACAGCATCTGGAGCATATCAACCGAAAACACCGCGCTTCCATTCAGTTGGACGCCTATAGCACGATCAAGTACGAGGGCGCCGTAGACTATATAGTACCTGTGATTGATAAATTGAAAGGTTCCATAAAAGTACGAATTGCACATACCAATTTTGACGAACGTGTTTTGCCCGGAATGGGCGTTCAAGTCTGGATTGAAAAATCTGAAAACACCCTAGCCCGCCAGGAGATACAAAGATGATCCCACTTACAAAACAGCACAGCGAACAAGACAATGCCCTTCCTTTGTTGGGCATTCAAGGTGTCACCAAGCGATTCATGAAAGGTAATATGCCCGTTGATATCCTCAAGGGCATCAACATGGATATTCAGGCCGGTGAATTTGTTACTTTGATGGGGCCAAGTGGTTCTGGCAAATCGACTTTGCTAAATATTATTGGTGGTCTGGATAAGCCAAGCAGTGGAAGCCTCACCTTTGCCGGTGAGGACTTAGCCAACTTTAGCCAATCCCAATTAGCCAAATGGCGAGCCAATAATCTTGGTTTTGTGTTCCAAAACTATCAGCTTATCCCGGTGCTGACTGCCGCTGAAAACGTCGAGATGCCGCTGCTGCTGCGCAACATGAGCAAACAAGAGCGTCAGCGCAGAGTATCTACAGCCCTCGAAGTGGTGGGGCTTAGCAATCGTCAGGATCATTACCCTAAAGAGTTGTCGGGTGGACAAGAGCAGCGGGTGAGCATTGCTCGGGCACTTGTAAATGATCCCAAATTCCTGATCTGTGACGAACCAACGGGTAACCTGGATAGCCTGAGTGGAAAGCAGATTTTGTCGATACTTTCATCATTGCATCGAGACTTTGGCAAAACCATTATTATGGTTACCCATGACAAGGAAGCCGCCAATATTGGTTCTCGATTAGTCAGACTGCAAGATGGCATGTTGCAAGGAGAGGCACCATGAACCTGCCTACCTTTGTAATCCGAAATGCGCTACGTAATCGGCTGCGCTTCGCTTTGACAGTGGGCACAGTCGCAGCTGCGTTTTGTTTGTTGGCGCTATTCCAAGCGACCTCCCAAGGTTTGATGGGCAACATCGCCAATAGCGAGACGGATCAGCTCATCGTACTCAACAAGGCATCAGCTTCATCCCCTTTGCCTATTAAATATCTGGAACACCTTTCTAGCTATCCACAAGTTGCGGAAATTGGCTACGCAGATTGGTTTGGTGGCTATTTTCAACGTCCAGAAAATAGTGTGCCTGTGATTGCCGTAAATGGAGATGCCTATTTAAAAGCCAATCCAGATTTTACTCTGGACCCTTTGAGCCTCAGAAACTGGCTGGCCAATCGCAATGGCATTCTAGTTAGTGAAAAAATGGCACAGCGCATGAACATATTGGTGGGACAAAAATTTTCGTTAGGTTCATCAATTTGGAAACGCAGTGACAACGAACCTTATTGGGATTTCATTGTGTCCGGGATATATCAAACATCAGAAGATTCTGTGGTGGCGGGTTTGAATTTGTTCATGCATTACGACTACTTAAATGAAGTGAAAATAGTGCGCAAAAATACTGTGGGAGCATTTAGCTTGTTGTTAAACGACCCTAATCAATATGCGCAAATCAGCCAAAGCATCGACGCACATTTTGCTAACAGTGGTGCTGCAACTAGCACCATGACATTAGCTGCTTACGCGGAAGCTATGTTAAGCCAAATGGTCAATATTAGTGAAGTGATCAAGTATGTGATGGGCGTCATATTCGTGACCTCGATTGGTATTTTGGCTGCCAATATCAGCAATAACCTTCGCGACCGTCGCAAGGAAGTGGCATTAACCAGTGCCATTGGATTTAGTCATCATCGATTATTCAGCTTGTTTTTCTGCGAAAATGCGCTGTTACTGCTTAGTGGCACTGGGCTGGGTTATCTGCTTGGATTCGCTATCATTTCCGTTTTGTATGAGCAAATAGGCTTGTTTTTGCCGGCGTTTGGTCTATCTGTTTCCGGCGTACTAACCGGCATTGGCATCGCAGCAGGCATTTCTTTGATATTGGCAGTTTTGCCCCTTCGAGAACTGTATACCTTAAAACTTTCAGAGCAACTTAAAGCTGCCTAGGAGTAACATATGTATTTTCAATTACTTAAGATTGGTCTTAGAAACGTACTGGTCAGAAAAGCCAACACCTTGGCTGCCTTTGTTGCTTTCTCTGGCGTCATTTTTATATTTGCGATGATGTCTTCGTTGTCCTCAGGTCTCAACAAAATCACCAGTAGTGAAGTGACAAACAACATTGCCGTCATTGTTAAGTCAGGGGTTCAGTCAGAGTCATTGAGTAGCTTTAATATCAATGACCAGCGCAGCATGATAGATAAATTAGGCAATCAATTTTCGATTAATCAGGTGTCCTTTGAAACCTTAGCATCGGTGAACGTTTCACAGCATCAAAAGGACGAACAAGTTCCCACTCCGTTTAGGGGGCTAACACCAACGGGCACGCAATTGCGTCAGGCCACGTTAACCCATGGCCGCTGGTTTGTGGAAGGTTCTGATGAAATTGTTGTAGGGCAAAAAGCCGCTCGTTTTTATCAAGGGCTGGTGATTGGTGAAAGTATTAAGCTGGGCACACGCAGTTGGAAAGTGGTGGGGGTTTTTAGTTCGCCTAGCCCGTTTTTTAACGGTGAAATATGGGCTGATCTTAGTTCTATGCAGTCGGCTTTCAATCTGGGTTCATCGGTGCAAACCGCATATTTTTCAACGTTTCACAACCATGATTTTAAAGACATACAAAGTCACTTTGATGATTCGCTTTCTACATCGATTGAAGTCATGTCCTCAAGTAATTTTTTGGCTAAACAAATGGCACAATTGAAGTCTCTTGTAGATATGGTGATACTTGGGTTGTCTTTTATTATGTTTATTGGACTGCTATTTGGTGGAGTTTCTATTATGGAGGCGAACTTCAGTTATCGTCAAAGCCAGTTTCAAACACTAATTTCATTGGGTTTCCTTAAGTCGTGGCTAGTCGCGAGTATTATGAGTGAGGGCGCATTGTTAGGTTTGGTCTGTGGTATTTCTGGCGTTGCGATTGCCCATTTCATTTTCAGTGGCCAGGATATTTCGACCTCAACCCAAGCGAGTCAAATAGTCATTGAGATGCATACTTCTTTGTCAATTTGGATAGTAGGGGGCCTTATCGCAATGTTGATAGGTACAATCAGTGCTGCTATTCCATCATTTAAATTGTCTTATCGTCACTAAATGACCTTCAGAGATGACATTTAGGTAAAAATGTCAGGCCAAAACACCGCTTTGTGTTCAACAAAGCGGTGTTTTTAGTTGTTTCTATAAAGCAACAGGTTATGCTAGGCAGTGAGCTCATAACAATCAGTGACATTTGCAATTTATCCACTTACTATATATATAGTAAGTGATTGCAGAATCTAGAATTTTTTTGTTAATTTGCACTACCAAAAAGTCAAAGTGTGAATTCTGGATCACAACGAATTAAACCGTTTGCTAGAGACAATCTAACCATGCCAACTAAAGTACTTATTTGCGACGATTCAAGTTTTGCCAGAAAGCAAATGGCTCGTTGTGTTCCTGATGGATGGAATGTTGAAATTAGTTTTGCTGAAAATGGTAAAATCGCAATCGACATGATTAAACAAGGCAAAGCAGATGTGATGTTCCTTGACTTAAACATGCCGGTGATGGATGGTTATGAAACCATGCAAATCATCAGAGATCAGGACTTACCGACACTTGTCATTGTAGTTTCTGGTGATGTTCAGCCTGAAGCCCGCACCCGTATGATGGGAATGGGCGCATTAGATTTTATTCGCAAACCAGTTGATAACGACAAATTGACAACGATTTTGTCGCAATATGGCATTTATAGTGGCGATAGTGCCGCTACTGAGCGTGCAAAAAGCCCTACTGTTGTTACCAAGACAACAGATCCGCTGACCGAAAAATTAGATGCTTATCGTGAAATGGCCAACGTCGCCATGGGGCAGGCAGGTGAAAAATTAGCACAATTGCTCAATCAATTTATCGATTTACCTATCCCTAATGTGAACCTGATTGAAACCACAGAATTGCATATGGCTATTGAAGAAATCAGTCGCAATGACAGTGTTTCGGCGATATCTCAAGGCTTTTTAAGTGCCGGAATTCATGGCGAAGCGTTACTTATCTTTAATGACTCCAACTTCGCCAACATGGTTAAGTTGTTAAATTATAAAAATACGCAGCTAAGTGAGCAGTTGGAATTAGAAGCTCTAATGGATGTCACCAATATCCTGGTGAGCGCGTGTTTAACGGCACTTTCTGCACAGCTTAATGTTAAATTTATCCATAATCATCCCATCGTTCTGGGTCAACATTGCGGTTTAGGTGAGCTACTAAGCACCAATGTATCTCGTTGGAATCGGGTGCTAGCCATCGAAATCGGTTATGCAATTAAGAGTCAGCATATCAATTTTGATTTATTGTTATTGTTTCCAGACAAATCAATAGATTTGATGTTTGAGAGACTTGTCAAGGAGGCTGAGTAGTCCATGAGCGACGATATTACCGATATCAATTCGATGCATTGGCAGTTTGACATGATGGGCTCAATTGAAGTTGGGCTTGCAGTATTAGATCGTGATTTTAATGTATTGGTGTGGAACCAATTCATGGAAAATCATAGTGGTGTGTTGCCAAGTGTCATAAAAAACAAAAGCATATTTCGATTTTTCCCAGAAATTGATAAAGATTGGTTTAAAGTGAAAACTGAACCTGTTTTTAACCTTAAGAGTCCTGCGTTTATTATTTGGGAGCAACGTCCATTTTTGTTTAAGTTTGATACCAATAGGCCCATAACGTCGGCCTCCGATTTTATGTATCAAAATGTTACGCTGTTTCCTTTGGCTTCCCTAAAAGGTGAAGTTGAACAGATTTGTATCGTCGTTTATGACGTTACTGATGAAGCCTTAAACAAAAAAGGCATGCAAAACCTCAATAAACAATTGCAACAAATCAGCCGGGTTGACGGCCTGACAGGGGTCTATAATCGCCGTTATTGGGAAGAAACCTTCGCCCTCGAACAAAAACGTATCCTGCGTAATGGTGCACCGGGTGCAGTGATCATGTTAGACATTGATCACTTTAAAAAAGTCAATGATACCCATGGTCATCCGGCCGGTGACTACGTTATCAAAACCTTGGCTAAGGTCATCTCTAAATGTATTCGAGAAACGGATGTATGCGGCAGGTATGGTGGCGAAGAGTTCGCCATATTGTTGCCCGAAACAAACACCGATAACGCAACTGTTGTGGCCGAACGTATTCGTAAAACTTGTGAACGATTGGTCCCAGTTTATGAAGAAACTGAAATTAAGTTTACTGTTAGTTTGGGCGTGGCTGAGTTCCACAAATCCTACAAAGAGCATATGGTGTGGTTAGAAAAAGCAGACCAAGCTTTATATAAAGCCAAAGAAGGTGGGCGCAACCGGGTGTGTAATTTCTAACACTTAATTTGATAAAAATATAACTAGAACCCGCTTAGCGGGCTTTTTTGATATTAACTGGCTGCCAATTTATTTTTGTTTTCTAGTCTGTAAATGTGGTCTTTCAACACCCAAAGTAATATTAAACTGGGTATGACCATGATTGCTGTCATTATAAAAAAGATCGCCCAATTTCCATCTAACCAATCAACAATGAAGCCGCTAGATGATGCCACTAATGTTCGACTCAAGGTGCCTAAAGAAGCCATTAGGGCGTACTGAGATGCCGAAAAAGCCTGATTGCACAATAATGAAATAAACGCTACCAATGCAACAGAACTCCACGCTGCTGTGAATCCATCAACAAAAATAGTGGCTGCAAATAACGCTTTATCCGGACCAACCACAGACATCATGGCAAACATCAGGTTGCTGGCAGCCATAGCAATACCGCCCGTCATCAGACCTCGGTATATACCGTATCGAATATTTACCATGCCACCTAACACTGCAAACACGATCGTGATCCACCAATTAAGTAGTTTCGAATAGCTGCCAATATCCGAATTTGTGAAGCCGAGTTCTTTATAAAAAACGATGCTCATTCGTCCCAAGAAGGCCTCGCCAATTTTGAACAAAAAGATAAAAAGTAAAATGGAAAGCGCCAGTTTTAGGGTATTGCGGCTGAAAAAGTCTCTGAATGGTTCAACCACAGTAACTAACAACCAATTGCCTAGTCGCTGTAGTGGCGTCATTATGCTGTCACCCACTAGTGCCTTTGCATACATTGCACTTGCTGCGGCTTGTTTGGCCACTCGATCGGTTTTAGGCTCATCACTGAAAAACACCAAGAGCATCAATGCTGCCATGATAGAGGCAAGTACAAAGTATATTTCGGACCATTGCCAATTGGGTAAATCGGCAATGAAAAAAGGGATTGAGCCCAAGCCACCAAAGCCCGTCCACCAACCTGCGGTGGCCATCGATGAAGCAGCAGCTAATTTGTCTTTCTCATGGGGTTTAATGATATCTATTCGGTATGCATCAATGGCAATATCTTGCGTCGCTGAAAACAGCGCGATGGAAAAGCCCACCAAGCCAATTAGCAGTACATTATCATGAGAAGGGATGACAGCCATGCCGATGCAGGCAAGTATGATCATCAACTGGGTGCAAACAATCCACCCCCGTCGCTGTCCCAATATTGGTGGGGGGACTCTATCGAGAAGTGGAGACCATAAAAAATTGATTGAATAGGCAATACCAATTGAGCCCAACAGTCCGATGGATGAACGACTTAACCCCGACTCTTGTAACCAGGCGGAGAGTGCCGAGCCAATCATTACCCATGGAAATCCACTCGCAACACCAAATAAAAACACAAATAACAAGCGTTTATCTTTGTAACACAGCAAGGTAGTTTTTATGGTTTCGCCCACAGGAGTCCCAAATAGGTGTAAAACACCATTGGATCATGTCTGGGTAATCAGTTCAATGACTAATTGAAAATGATTTAAGGTCTGATACCGATGCAATCTAACGGATACTGACCGGCACCCTCTAAGTAAGACAAACAGGTTTCTAATTCGGAACGAAGATAAGGGTCTTGCAGTAATTTTTGTTCAGGCCAAAAGTGCAGTTGATGGAGTAGATGCCAAAAAACTCGCTCTTTTTGACTGTAGGGCTCATTGCCACTTTTTTTGATATCGGCCCACTCTTCTAAGGTGTCCCAAAAGTAAAGGTCCACCTCTAAATAGGGTATCTTGTAATTCCAAAACCCTCTGACAAAATATGACAACTGTTTTGCCTTAAGATCTATAAAGTGCTGTATGTTCACGTATCAATATGTTTTGCTATTTTTATTAACATAATCCAAGTATAGACGGCAATTTTTTCCTTGCCGCGCTCTAATGTAACAATTTTAATATCCAATTGATAACAAGAGAAATTCTATTGTAAAGTTTTATGTTATACCCGAGGATTTGGGCTCACCAGCCCATGTGGGTTAACCAGCCGTATATTTCTTTTCCTAAGCGCTGAAATTGTTGTGGGTCGAGTTTTTGACCGGTAAGTTCTCTTTGGCGATACATCAACTTCAAGCCTTTGATAGATTGCACTTTGCGTTGCACAACGGTGCTTTTTGCCCAGTTTGTATCCCACGGAGTATAGATATCAAGGAGAGGCATTTGGGTTTGTGATGTCAATTGCGGAAGTTGCTGATTATATTCTCTGTCTGGCCAATGCGGGCTGATCACCACTAGCCCGTCAGGATCGCCCAGCTTTTTTTCCGAATATACCTTGGTTAACCACGCTGCACTGGTGCCTTGCGCTATCACCAAAAAGAAGCCGGGATACTGCTGGGTTTTTTGTGTAATGGCTTGCATTTGCATGATCAACGCTTGCTCATGACGTTCAAACGCTTGTTGCTCAATATGACTGTTTGCTGACTTTGCGTGGACGTCTGGCTGCTCAGGTTCTTCGGTTTGTTGTCCTTGTTCAGCGGCATCGGTTTGAGCGGCTTCTGTTGTATCGGCTGACGTTGTTGCAGGTTCTTGGTTTTGTTGTTCTTCGGGCCAAAATGCATCGTCTGGCGCTGGCATTACCATGGTGACCCAGCCGACGTCATTGAGTGAGCGTGTAAGGTGCTTCAAACCATGTTGACTAAACGGGTTTCTGCCTGATTCACCTAACAAAACAGCGACACCTCGTGTGATCGCTGTATTTGACTCTTGGATAACCACGGGCACCAATTTTTCATCAACCAAAATGGTTTCAAACTGATCCTCGAACTGACTTTGCTGAATATCTTCAATACTGCTTCCCACGGACTGAAAAGCACAGACATCTACACTGAATATCAAAGTACTCACTATAAACCATGTGAAGATCATTCGTTCAAATGTCATTTTGCTTGCAGCCGCTGTTATTTTTGCTCAGTCAAGTTGTTATCGGTCTCAAGTCCTTGGCACTTGAATGAAAAAGGCGCAGGACATTTGAAGTGCATGGGTTGGTCAGTTGATGGGTGCGCAAATGACAGTGATTTTGCATGCAATTGCAGTCTTGATGCAGCACCAAGCGCTTCGTCATGAGCATAAAGCCTATCGCCGAGGATAGGGTGTCCTAAACTGAGCATGTGCACTCTTAGTTGATGAGAACGCCCAGTTACTGGTGTTAATTCAACTAACGATTCCTTGTCATTTGATTCAAGGCAATGATAGTGGGTCAGAGCATGTTTGCCCCGCTCATGATCAACCATTTGTTTGGGCCGATTCGGCCAATCACAAATCAGTGGCAATTCAATACTTCCAGCTGTTTGCTGCAAACGGCCGTATACCCGAGCCAAGTAACTTTTAGACGTTTGCCTTAGCTCAAATGCCTTAGAGATAGCACGGTGTGCATCCATATTGAGTGCCATCACCATCAACCCTGATGTTGCCATATCCAGTCGATGCACAATGGTTGCGGTGGGGTAAACTAGCTGAACCCGAAGTTGCAAACTGTCTTTGTGCTCAAGGGCCTTTCCCGGCACGCTCAATAAGCCGCTTGGTTTATTCAATACCAACATGTCTTCATCTTGGTAGAGGACGGTGAAGTATGGGTAGCGTGTGGGTGAATAGTTAAGTATTGCCATCAGTTTCTTATTATTACGCCATGCTTAGTGATTATTGACGACCAATCTAATTGCCTCGAGGTGCACATCAGCTAGCATAATGGCATCGTTTAGCGCGACCAACTGGTTTTCCAGATATTCAATTTCTTCGAGACGAATTGACTTGTTTACTGCGCTAAGTGCTTTTAGTCGCGTCAATTCATCGCCAAGTTGCTCTTGCATATCTTGTATGCATTGTTGTTTGATAATTTGTGCTTGTTGCAGCGCAATATCAGAGCCTTGATCCACGCCTGTTTCAATCTTGGCTGCGAGGGCATTAACCAATTGAGTCGACATTTTTGCATTGATCGATTCCAATTGATAAAACGCTTTATCCGTTTGCAGACCATTCGGGTCGACAGTTACCTTGATCGGTGTATTGGGCATGAAACAATCGATCTGCAAGTGTTTTTCTGCTTTGGTTGATAGCACAAACAAGCACTCGAGCCAAAAGTAGCCCGGTGGTAGAGATTTATCTCTTTGCATGCCGATAGCGCTTTTTCCATGCACATCTGTGGTGATAGTGTCCATGGCGTGTTCCACCATTGGGTGATCCCAGCTGAAGAAATGCACATGTTCAAGAGATGTTGCAGTAGAACGTTGATAGGTGATCGTCATTCCCTCTTCTTCCAAGCCCGGAAGCTGAGTTAACATAGACTCAGTTTGCTTGAGCAAATAACAATCGTCGTCTTTTTCCTCTTGCAAAATAC
The DNA here is from genome assembly GCA_028356795.1 of Aliiglaciecola sp. GTDB lineage: Bacteria > Pseudomonadota > Gammaproteobacteria > Enterobacterales > Alteromonadaceae > Aliiglaciecola. The sequence continues at coordinate 11,034 of JAOMVH010000023.1, forward strand.
CAATGGTATCGAAAAGTCGCGTCATGAATCTTTCAAGGGTGGGTGAATCTTCTGCATCACAAATGGCGTTGACCAGTGGCGTTATTTTGCCTTTTCCCGATGAGTTGATTTCCAATAGCCTATCTCGGCCTTGTTCAAGTTTTGACTTGAGGGAGTGATAAACGGTTTGAGTGGTATCGATTAACGCACGTTTGGCAAGCTCATCGTCTGGATTCTCAATAGCTTGTTGCAACGACTCTTCGACTTCCTCAAACACGCTCGTGCCCACCGGGCAGGTAAGTTCAAATGCGTTGAGCCCTTCATGATAGAAATCCAGCATCACGTGTTGGGCAGAGTGCACAAAAAATGGCACATGTATTTTGACATCGTGCTTTTGACCGATCCTGTCTAAACGTCCAATGCGCTGCTCCAACAAGTCAGGTACTTGGGGAAGATCAAACAATACTAAATGATGGGCAAACTGGAAGTTGCGTCCTTCACTGCCAATTTCACTGCAAATCAAAACCTGCGCGCCATCTTCTGATTGGGCAAAATAGTTGGCGGTTCTATCGCGTTCGACAATGCTTAATCCTTCATGAAACACCCCTGCTCGAATGCCCGTTCTGCGCCTTAGCGCTTCTGCCAACATTAGTGCCGTTGAGGCTTTGGCACATATGGTGAGAATTTTTTCGCCCTTAAGTGCCTGCAGTTGATCAATAAACCAATCTACCCGAGGGTCAAAATCAGTCCAACTTTGGGCAAAGTCAGGGATACGCTCTGGACTTAACAAGCAGCGGGGATCCAGTTCAAACTCTAACGCCTGTTGATATACATCAGGTAAGGTTAACGGATAAGACAATAACTCGCGTTTGGGAAAACCCGCTACCCCTGCCCGACTATTTCTAAACAGTACGCGACCCGTTCCATGTCTATCCAGCAGCTGTGCAATTAGCTTATTGCGTTGATGTTCATCATCCAAATTGAAGCTATCGAATAATTCGCTACCAGCAAAATGACGTATCGCTTGTTGGCTATTTTCATTCAAGACTACCTTTGTTTTTTTGTCTTGCAATAAGGGCTCTATCGCTTTTGCTAACTCAGCATATTGCTGCTCCTCTTTCACAAATTCATCATAATGATGAAAGCGTGCCGGATCCAATAGACGTAATCTGGCGAAATGACTTTCATGACCCAATTGGTCAGGTGTTGCCGTAAGTAACAATACCCCAGCGGTTGCCTGAGCCAACTGTTCAATAACTTGGTATTCTTGTGATGGCTGACCTGCAGACCAAGTTAAATGATGGGCTTCATCCACCACCATTAAATCCCAAGTTGCTTCGCAAGCCTGCTGAAAATAGCGACTGTTATGGGTTAAAAAATCTAAGCTGCACAATACTAATTGTTCGGCTTCAAAAGGGTTGCTGGCGTCCTCGGCAGTGGCTTGACAGCGCTCTTCATCAAAAATCGAAAAGGCTAAATTCACTCGTCGTAACATCTCAACTAACCATTGGTGCACTAAGCTGCTAGGCACCACAATTAAGACTCGTTGAGCGCGATTGGTAAGAAGTTGCTGGTGAATAATGAGGGCAGCCTCGATGGTTTTACCTAAACCCACCTCGTCGGCTAACAAAACTCTTGGTGCATGACGCCGACCGACTTCTGATGCAATGTGTAATTGATGAGGAATAATGTCTACCCGTGCACCAACAAAACCCAGCAAATCAGAGGTCGCATGCCGATATTGATGATGAATACATTGTGCCCGAGTATCAAACCACTTGGGTTCGTCAACTTGCCCCGCTAGTAAACGTTTTTGCGGCTGATTAAGTTGAAAGTGATGATCAACAAAGGTTTCCTTCAATGATGTTTCTTCGCCATTGTCATTGCGCTTACCATGATAGGTTAACATGCCACTATTGGATTCAACGCGCTCAATCTCTAGTTCAAACTGAGCGTGACTGCTGACATGTTCGCCAACTTCAAAGGTAATGCGTGTAAGAGGGGCACTAGCCGGTGAGTAGGTGCGAGTCTCGCCCGTTGCAGGGAACAGAATTTCTACGGTTCTTGGATTAACAGCAATAATGGTTCCCAAACCTAATTCTGATTCAGTATTACTTAACCAACGTTGTCCGAGTGCAAAAATATCTGAATTCGACATAAGTAAAACGCCTGCGAAAATTCGATCTCGTTATAATAGCTGTCTTGTTATGACAATATAAACTAACGCTATCTTGGATTTATAAAGGGCGGCGATTATACCCGTAAATGCACTAACTTGCAGCGTGCAAATAGGGTAAATCTATGACGCTTAAAGAATGATTGGGTTGGCTACACCTTGGCAATTTCCATGCCGACCCCATGTTTTTGCTGCACCCTAAATCTAATCGATAAAAGTTAATGAAAGTCTGTAAAAAGTGGTTTATGGTTAAATTGTAGCGCAACGTATTCACGTTAATTAGCAATGTCCATTCGGACCCAAAAATGGAGAAACGGATGCCGAAACAAGGTGCAGACCAAACCAAAATTTACGTCCTCGATACTAACATTCTGCTGCACGAGCCCCTCGCTTTTTTATCCTTTAAAGAACACGATGTTATTGTTCCCATGACCGTACTCGAAGAGCTTGATTACATCAAAGATAGCAAAAAAGATGTGGCCAGAGATGCTCGAGTATCCATAAGGGCGATGGAAGATTTGCTGCACGAGGCAACACCGGAGCAAATGATTGATGGTGTGTCGATGCAAGGAATTGCATCTGGGGAGTCAGCCCCTACTGGTAATTTGTCAATTTTTGCTGATCACGGCCTGCCTATTGATCATCAAGTCTTTACTAGTAATGAGAATGATAACCGCATCATCAATGCGGCTTTGCATCTACAAAAAATTAAACAACCACGACAAGTCGTTTTGGTGACCAAAGATATTAACATGCGCCTTAAAGCTAAAGGCGCAGGACTAGGACAAGTTGAAGACTACCGAACCGATCAGCTTATCAGTGACATTAAGTATTTATCTAAGGGTTACCATACTTTTGAGGGGGGCTTTTGGGACAGCGTCAAAGCAGTTGATAGCCGCACCGAAGGTCGCGATACCATTCATACCATTGAAAAAAGTGTGTTACCCGAAGCGTACATTAATGAATTTTTGATTGATGAAGACGAGAAGTTTGCGGGTTTGGTTGAATCCATGACCTCTGATTCAATTGAGGTACTTGATCTGGGTTACGAGCGTTTGATGGGGAGAAACGCCTGGGGAATTACGCCCAAAAATATTGGTCAGGGCATGGCGCTACATGCATTGCTTGATCCCCATATCGACCTAGTTATTTTAACCGGACCTGCCGGCAGTGGGAAAACACTGCTTGCACTTGCCGCTGCCCTTGAAATGGTTGTCGAAAAAAACATGTACGATAAAATTATCGTCACCAGAAGTACCCCAGAAATAGCCGAATCAATTGGCTTCTTGCCCGGCACAGAAGAAGAAAAAATGGCACCTTGGTTAGCCGCCATTACCGATTCATTAGAAGTCCTTCATAAAAATGATGAAAATGTGAAAGGGTCGATGAATTACATCATGGAAAAAGCCAATATCCAATTTAAGTCGGTTAACTTCATGCGCGGACGCAGTATCCAAAATGCGATTGTCATATTAGATGAATCACAGAACCTGACAGCATCACAATTAAAAACAATCATTACGCGGTGCGGTGAAGGTACCAAGTTGATTTGTGGCGGAAACTTAGCGCAAATTGATAGTAATTATTTGAGTGCGGTCACCTCTGGCCTGACATATTTAGTAGAGAAATTTAAAAACTTCTCCGGTAGCGCCACCCTTAATTTAGATGGCGTAGTGCGAAGCCGATTAGCTGAGTTTGCTGAGCAAGAGTTGTAACAGAAAGTGGTTTAATCAGCCTCAATAGTGAGGTTACGGAATAGATACCGCACGATAACTGCCATTGGCAATGTGTCGTGCGGTTTCATCTGAAACAACACCTATTGCTACCTTGGCTGGACCCGTTGGCTCAAGCAAAACGTGGTTGGTTCCGCGCAATTCAACAGACATTTCATTGGCTCGTTGGCCTAAATTGACCGCTAATAGCGCATGGCCGGGTAGGTAAACAATCGACATACTCAAGTCAGGCAATAAAGAGCGCATTAACGAAGCGGTTAATGCCGCTTTGCTATCGCAATCCCCTTTGTTATTCACTAACACCTCAACGGGAGTATAAAAGCCAGCACCACTGCTGTCGATCCGGCTCTCTAGGGTGTCGTAAGGAATGCTCTGCACCCAACTAAGCAACCGATTGACGTAGTCACGGGTATCGCTACCTTCTTCTAATTGGTCATATATGGCCTGTGCAACCGGCAATATGATAGGACGGCTTTCTTGAACATAGCGCACATGATCAGGAATGACGCCAATTTGTCCCATGTAATTTTCAAAGCGAGTGTAGTGGTTATCGGTCAAGTATTGGGTAAACGCAGATTCACGTTTTTCTGACATATTCGCTATCCATTTTTCACGCATCTCGGCTGAACGGCTTTTTACACTCACCTCAATTCGGTCTCCACGCTGCACCATATTAATACGGGCTTCTTTGGGATTGACCTGTTGTGCTGCTTTCATTAGCTCAACATATACGTATCGTTGTGCAATTTGAGGTTTGTAGTCAGTTTGATTGCGATAATGGCTTTGACTGGCTTTTTTATCTAATGAGAATGCAATTTGTCTTGCTTGTTTTTGATGATCAAGCCACTGATAACTCAAATTGATCGACGAGTGGTTGGTTTTCTTTTCAAATTTAAGTTGTTCAGCGTAAATGGAATTGCACCAAATACACAGGCCGATTAACCCATAAAATATACGCAAGCTAGATACTCATTGTGATGCACACCATTATCATGTCATCAGTCTACGCAGTTTTCTGAGGAATGTTAAATTTAAGTTAATGGGGCATATCTGAACAGCGATAGTTATTTGGTTAACCTCATCTAGATAGCAGCGAATAGACCCATGAATACTATGGTGAATTAGCATTTGTGCCAATTCTCACCATGATAATAATTATTAACGGGGTAAATTCGGGTTAAGTTGCTGTGTTAAACCCCATGTGTTTTCAATGTTTATCAGTGCAATCAACGTCATTTCTGACTAACATACAAGAGTGAAGTAATTTCAGATACATCTAAGGTGGACTAGCATTAAGTTTGATATCAATTCAGCAATACAATATGCTTTTGATACATTGTGAGATTTCACAGGGTACAAGCCAAGTAAAGCAGTCTTTAAGTTATGCTACTTTACAATTTTAAAATCAACAATTACCAACTACTTTAAGGAATCTTTAGTATGGCATTAGACATTACCTTTACGCTACAGGATGAAGATCTCGCTTATTTTCGCGACGTTATGCGCAAAGCTCAATCAGGGGCCGGGAATTTAGACGAAAGTGAAATATTAAAAAGTGTGAAGGCCCTTTCCCATGAAATCAAAGCTGATGTTCCTGATTTTATGGCTAGTCGATTGAAACAATTAGATACGCTAGTTGCCATGGTTGAAGATGCTGAATGGCAAATACCGACTGAAGAGCGCGATGATGTCATTAGTGCCTTGGCATATTTTGGCGAATCGGAAGATCTTATTCCTGATCATATTCCAGCTCTTGGTTTTCTAGATGATGCCATAATGATTGAATTAGTGGTGGGTGATTTACGTGATAATATTGATGCGTTCACTGAGTTTTGTGAATTTAGAGAACGTGAAAAAGGTCGCCGCGATCCAAGCACAATAACAAGCGAAGAATGGTTGATTAAAAAACGCAAAGAATTACATAGCCGACTGGCTAATCGACGCACCCGAAGAAAAAAATCTTCATCATTTAGAATTTTTTAATTAACCTGAATTCAGGTTAGTTAATTTGATGCCCTTTAGACTGGTGAATACCTATTCGCCAGTCTAAGGTTCATATTCGTCCCGATAATTGGTTTTAGTTAAGGGTTTAGTGAGCTAGCATCAAGTGGGCAACAATCATATTTCTGCAGCGTTAAATACTCTTCAACATCAGTGTGCTACTAAACACTGACTGCTTTCACACTATCACTAAGACACAGCCAAGGGGCTGAGGTTTGATAAGGACCATTTGATTAATTCAACACGGTTTCTGCATTGGGTTTTTCGGAAAATACTGTAAATATGGGTTTTTACGGTATTTACGCTGATATGTAATTGGTCGGCAATTTCTTGGTTTTGCGCGCCATCGCCTATGAAGCTAACAATGGTTTTTTCTCTTCTGGTTAGTGAAGAATGGTTTGAGTTTTCAGTGACTACTATTTTAGTAATATTGCCAGTAAACGGCTTCTCATCAAGCAGCTCGTTAACTACTTGCACTAAACATTCCCGTCGGAACCATTTTTTCTGCTGTTTTATAGCACTAATTCCTTTCAATATAATGTCTAGCGCATCATGTGCATAGAAAACCCCTGTTGCGCCGAGTTTAATGGCTGCAATCTCAATTTGCTCATTGGCCGGCGCATTGAACAAGATGATTTTTACTTGCTCCTTATGTTGCATCACGGGAATGTCAGCTAAGGCATCGTGGGGAATATATTTACAATCGATAAATATGGCGTCGCATGATGCGAGTTGAGTCTCATTTGGAAATTCACGTTCTATTTGTAAATCAAAGCTACAGGCGTCAATAAGATCTAAAAAATGGCCAAGACTAGAGTGTCGATTTTCGGTGATTTCGTTTTTATTGGGGGATACAACAAACGCCTTTCTTCCTTGCATGTGTATACTTTCCTTGTGTCTTAGCTACCGTTTCACTAAGGATTAATTTTATACCCTAATTTACCTTTTTGTAAGACTTAATCAACACCGTTTGAGTAGAAATAACCGATACTGCATTTTGAGGGCTGGGCCTCTTTATTGTTTTAGCTTTTTTGAGTTGTCGAGGCTAGTTTGAACATTACAAAGTAGCCTCAATGGAGAGGAGTTAGTGAGTGCTCTTGGCTATTTGGTACCAGTTTAGTGTCTCTCTTAAATTGACTACCGTGCCGACAATAATGAGTGATGGTGGTTTTATTTGCGCTTCTTGTGCGATCTCTTGAATCGTTTCCAAAGTGCCCGTTACCACTCGTTGATGGGGCAGGGTAGCTGATTCAATCATGGCAATAGGGGTAGTGCTTGGCATACCGTGAGCGACAAGTTGTTCACAAATGATGGGGAGACCGGTCAAGCCCATATAAAACACCACGGTTTGGTTTTTTTGCACTAGAGCCGGCCAATCTAAATTGATACTGTCATCTTTCAAGTGACCAGTGGCAAATACCACTGATTGAGCATGATCTCTGTGGGTAAGAGGGATCCCTGCGTAACTCGCTGCGCCGGTTGCCGCTGTTATTCCAGGCACTACTTGAAAGCGGATATTATGCTTAACTAAGGTTTCAAGCTCTTCACCACCACGACCAAATACAAATGGATCTCCGCCTTTAAGTCTCACAACGCGATTGCCTTTTAACGCTTCAGTTGCGAGAAGCTCATTGATTTCTTGTTGGGGTAAGGTGTGTTTGCTTTTTGCTTTACCCACGTAAATCTTCTCTGCATCGCGGCGCACAAGTTCAAGAATATCTTTGGATACCAAGCGATCATAAACCACTACATCAGCTTTTTGCATTAGTCTTAGTGCTTTGAATGTCAGCAAATCTGGGTCGCCTGGACCAGCACCAACCAAATACACTTCACCGGTTGGCGTCTGTGAACCATGCTCTTCAAGTTTGTCTTCAAACATGGATTCTGCTTCGCCAAGGTTGTCATTGAGGATTTGTTCGGCGATTGGGCCATCAAGCACTTCTTCCCAGAAGTAACGTCTTGCTGTGACCGAAGATAGCTTGTGCTTCACTTGGTCACGGAAGGTTTCTGAAAACTCCCCAAGTTTGGCGATTTTTTGGGGGATCCACGATTCTAATTTTTGTCTAAGGTAGCGCAGCAATACTGGCGCAACGCCACCGCTACTCATGGCTATAACGACGGGTGAGCGATCCACAATAGATGGGGTAATAAACTTGCACAAAGGCGTATTATCCACCACGTTAACTAGAATTTTTTGTTTCGTTGCCATGGCATGAATAGATGCGTTTAATTCGCCGTTATCCGTTGCCACAAAAATAAGATCTCGATCGTCAATATCAGTGGATTCAAAGGGACGATTTATCAGGGTTATTAGACCTTCTTCCGCCATCTTTAGTACAGTGTTGCACGCCCATGGTGCAACAACTGTGATGTTACCTTCACTTTTCGCCAACAGTTCTACTTTGCGCGCGGCCACTTCTCCAGCCCCCACCACAAGAAAATCTAGCTCTTTTGAATCGATGAAAATCGGGAAATAACGCATTTACTTTCCTCAAACCCTTACTGACGTTGACATTGCTTTAATAAGACCTGATACAGTTTGTCTTACTTTCAATATAAAATAAAAGTATTAAAACGTAATTTATAGTCCTTCAAGTTATATAGCTAAGAAAAGTTCTGTGCTTCTAAAAAAGCAGGCACATTGATGCTAGCGCTATTGCAAAATAATGGCCAAGATATAAAAAAGCCCGCGTTAAAAGCGGGCTGTTTTGCTCTAGCGAGACATTAAGATTTGTCTGACTTACGTGATTTACGCTTAGGTGGTGTATCACTCCATTCGCGCATCGCTAGACGCTGGCCAGCAACACGAGTTTTTTGCAACACTGAGTGAGTATCTGCTGGCATGCCTTTAGGCAAGTCGACAGTGCTGTAAGTATCATAAATCTCGATTGCACCGATATTTTTACTGCTAATATTGGCTTCGTTAGCAATAGCGCCAACAATGTTGCCTGGCTTAGCACCATGGGTGTGACCCACATCAATGCGATATCTTTGCATACCTTCATCCGGCTTGCTGGTGCGATTGCGACCACCTTTTGGTGCGCCACGACGATCATCACGAGGACCTCTGTCGCGTCCGCCGCGGTCTCCACGATCACCACGGTCACGTGCTGGAGGCTTCGCATTCAGGTCTGGACGGTCGCTTTCACGTAAAATAAGCGGTTCATCACCTTGAGCGATTTTCGCCAGTGCTGCCATGATTTTTTCTGGCGATGCTTCAGTTTGCTTTTGAATGTCTTCCACAATTGGAATTAAGCTTTCGATATTGTCGTCTTCCATTGCTTCAATAACACTGGTTTTAAAGCGCGACAAACGCGTTTGGTTCAACTCAGATATTGAAGGAATTGGCATGGAATCAATCGTTTGCTTAGTGGCTTTTTCAATCGCGTATAACATGCGTTTTTCACGGTGAGAGATAAATAATATCGCATCACCTTGGCGTCCCGCACGACCAGTACGTCCGATACGATGCACATAAGATTCTGTATCGTAAGGTACGTCGAAGTTAATAACGTGGCTTACACGTTCTACATCAAGGCCACGTGCTACAACATCTGTGGCAACTAATATATCAATTTTGCCTTGTTTGAGTCGATCAACTGTTCGTTCACGGGCATTTTGCGGAATATCACCATTTAGTGGTTCAACGTCATGGCCACGTGCCGACAATTTTTCAGCCAATTCCATGGTTGCAGTTTTAGTACGAACAAAGATGATAACGCCATCAAATTCTTCGACTTCCAATATGCGGGTCAAGGCTTCAAGTTTGTGATGCCCTGCAACTTGGCAGTAGCGCTGACGAATAGTGCTTGCCGTGCTGACCTTTGAGGCTATTTTCACATGCTTAGGCGAGTTCAAGTAACGCTCAGTGATCTTTTTGATTGGCCCAGGCATGGTCGCTGAGAATAATGCTGTTTGGCGTGTATCTGGTGCGTGGCTCAAAATCCACTCAACATCATCAATAAAGCCCATGCGCAACATCTCGTCGGCTTCATCCAATACTAAAAAGCGCAAACGATCTAGTTTAAGGGTACCGCGCTTAATATGATCGATAACACGGCCTGGCGTACCAACAACCACTTGTACACCACGTTTCAGCTGGCGAATCTGGTTGTCGTATGATTGGCCACCATAAATTGGTAACACTCTGATTTTCTTTGAAAAGCTTGCGTACACTTGAAACGCTTCAGCTACCTGAATAGCAAGTTCCCGGGTGGGAGCCAACACTAAAAGTTGAGTATAAGCCTCTTCGATATCAAGGTTGGCAAGCATAGGAAGAGCAAAGGCTCCTGTTTTACCGGTACCCGTTTGGGCTTGGCCGAGTAAATCGTGTCCTTCTAGTATCAACGGAATACTTTCTGCTTGGATAGGAGACGGTTTTTCATAACCGACTTTTTCGATTGCCTGTAAAAGTGCTTCTGGCAAATTCAGGTCTTTAAAGGTAACGTCTACATTGGTGGTCATTCATGATCCCTGGTAACCGGATGAAATAGATGCTGACATCAGCGTATTTCAGTTAAACAGGCAATCTGAAAGTGCCTCGAGGCCGGTATGTTTTTGAATCGCATATTATATTCGATAACCCTGTTTTATACCAACACAGGAAGGTGATTTAGGGTGTATATTTACCCAAAAACGCATTTTTTATTTATTTTTTTGTTGTTTACAAGCAATATCAGTGATTAATCGATTTTTGCGCTCACTGCTACTATTAAAAAGATGTTAAGCCTTGTAGCATAGTGTTAAATGCATAGAAGGAAGCGTTAACAAATGAGAACACTACTCTTAGTCTTAGGGTTGACCCTCATCGTGGGATGTAGTCAAAAAACTAGCGAAGATCATCTTCAGGCTGCCCAGCAAATGATTGCTGAAAAGCGAATGGATTCTGCCGTAATCGAACTAAAAAATGCGATAAAATTGAATCCCCGTGATCCGGTAGCTCGTTACGAATTAGGGAAAGTGTATCTGCGCAAAAAAGAGTACGACAGTGCAGAAAAAGAATTGAATCGTGCCTTGGAATACGGCCAACCTGCTTCTGATGTTATTCCTCTGTTATCTCAGGCTTATCAAAATACCGGTGCTTATGCCGAATTGAGTGAAATTGACCATTCAGAAGCCGGCATGTCATCTGAGCAAGAAGTTGAAGTTGGGTTTTTCAAGCTTCAATCCCTGGCTCAATTAGGCAAAGAAGAAGAAGCCAAAGCTCTTATTGAAGAATTAAGTACGGTGCAAGCCGACACAGTTTACCGGGGGTTAGTTGACATTTTTGCCGGTATTATTGAGCGTGTTGATGTACAGCAAACGGTTGAAAAGACAGAAGCGTTAGCGGCAAAGTATCCTGAAAATTCTGATCTAATGAAGTTGCAGGGACAAATGTACTTGCAAGCTAGTCAACCTGACAAGGCCGCTGAAGTTTACACCAAGTATATTGAAGCTTATCCTGAAGATACCCAGATTGTATTTGTATTAGCCAAACTGCTGGTAGATTCGGGCAAACCGCTAGAAGCAGAATCTTATGTTGATCAGTTGTTGGAAATCAACGCTGAAAATGCACTGCTCAATCAATTGAAAAGTGTTGTGAGTGCCGCGAAGAATGAGCATGGTGATGCGCAAATTTACGCTGAAAAAGCCATTCAAAACGGACGTGGTGATCCTGTTCTTAGATTGATTGCTGGATATTCAGCTTACATAGTAAAAGACTTTGAAGCGGCAAACACGCATTTGTCCTATATCGCTAGCTCTCTACCCGCAACTCATCCGGGCTTAAAAATGTTGGCGGCAAGTCAACTTGAACTAGGTTTGACAGGAGAGGCCAGTGAGGTTTTAGGTAACCTTAATGAAGTCTCAGAAGAAGACGCAAAACTGTTTTCTAAGACTGGTTATGAATTAATACGTTCCGGAAACATGAAAGAAGCCAAAGATGTAGTAGAGCGTTCAGCACAAATCAGTCGTTCAGCTGAAGATTTAACCAGACTTGGTGTGCTGCGACTTTCTCTTAATGACGTAAGCGGTATTCTCGACTTAGAAAAAGCGTTAGAGCAAAGCCCTGAGATGGCCGTGACTCGCGCTACATTGGCAAACGCATATCTTTCAACCAATCAACTAGACAAAGCCAAAGAGCTTGCTGATGAGTGGCTAGCCGCAGATCCTAATGACTTTAGAGGATACATGTTAGAGGGTGAAGTACTCTCTAAGCGTGAAGATTTTACCGGTGCTGAAGCTAGCTTTAAAAAAGCAGATGAACTGGAACCTGAAAATGGCTTAGTTAAACTGGCTCTTGCGAACCTTGATTTATTGCAGGGAAATACTGAAGCCGGATTAGAAAAACTTCGAGTTATTTTGGATAAAAAGTCAGACTTTGTGCCAGCTTTGGCTTCTTATTACCTAACCAACCGTTCCATAGATAAAGGACCGGAAGGCATGAAGCCTGGTTTAGAAGCGTTAGAAGCTAACCCTACAAGCCAAGAAATTCGTTTGTTAGTTGCGCGTATGCAGATGTCTGAAAGACAGTGGCAGGATGCACTAACCACATTAGCAGAGTTTAACGAGGCCGATAAACTCCCAGCCGCTTATTGGAACATTAAGGGCAAATCATTATTAGGTATGGGTGGAATAGCTGATGCAGATGCCCATCATGATAAATGGATAGCGAAATACCCTAACAACAAACAGGCAAATTTAGGTAAGCTTTTGATATTAGATGCTAAAGCTGACTTTAAAAAAGGCGCTGAACTGAGTGAGTCTTTCTTGGAAGTGCGAGATGACTTAGCCATCCAAATGCTCAATGTCCACTTTTTGGTGATGTCAGGCCAACTAGATAAAGCCAATGCTGCATTTGATATTCTGCCAGAAACGGCTCAAAACTTACCTGCTTCTCAGGGGTTTAAAGCAAGGTTATTAATTGCTGAAGGCAAACACGACGAAGCACTTCCTATGTCTAAAACGGTGTACGAAAATATCCCTAATAGTCGCAATGCCGTGTTATTGGCAGTTAATTTAGAGCGAGCCGATCAAAAAGACAAAGCGCGGATACTATTGGAAAACCATGCTAAGCAGTTTCCAAATGACGTGGCTGTGAAGATGATGTTGGCTGAGCGTCAAATAGCGAGCAATGAAAATGAAGCTATCGCGACTTATGAGAAAACGCTCAAGCTAAACCCCAACAACTTTGTGGTACTAAATAACTTGGCCTATTTGTACACCCAAGATGGTCGTTTGAAAGAAGCTGAGACTTATGCGCGTCAAGCGGTTGAACAACGTCCAGATAATGCTGATGCTGTAGATACCCTTGCCCAAGCTTTGATGAAGCAAGAAAAGTATGAAGAGGCATTGCGATACTATGATCGCGTGATCAACGACGATATGAAAAACAATGAAATCTATTTGAATTACGTTGAAGTATTGTTTGCCAACGGCAATAGTAGTTTGGCTCGCAGAAAGTTGAGTGAACGCTCAATAGATGGACCTGAGTTGAGCCAAAGGGTTGCTGAAATTAAAGCTAAATATGGCATCTAATTATTAGGTGACAATTTGATGTAAATGCAAACGCTGTGATATTAAGTCACGGCGTTTTTTATTTTGTTGCTGATAGATTAGATCTTTAATGGAATTGGTATTAATGAGTTTTGCAGGTCTTTGTGCTTGAAAGCGTTTGTTTCACAACAGCTTTCAATGTCTAAATAATGTTAGTTCGCTGCTTATCTAGATTAACTAGTGCAGAAACTAACTTAACTCATTATTATTTCAGGCTTTGTTACGTTGCTGGTTTTGATTAGTTGGAATGCAAAGTTGTACCACGTTGTTACCGCTATCTTTGTCATCAGGAAACTCGGACAAGGCTTCCTCAAGAGTCAAACGTGTTTTTTCAGTGCTACCAAAATGATTAGCGCTATCAGAGGATTTCTGAATTATCATCGTACTTCCTTCCTTCATGTAAGAACACCGCTTGTTGCCATGCTCTTAGTTATCTACATCTCTCAATGCGAAATGAATGCCAATATGAACAACGCCTCTCCAGCCCTTTAAAAACAAGGTGTAAAGTTAAAATGTCAAGTTTTTCAACACGTTGACGCCAAGCAAAAAACCAACTGTCAAAAAACCGCCTGCTGGTAAAGCTATTCATCTAGAGACATTATAGTGATATGAATTGATGGACAATACTCGTGTTCATACTCAGGTATGAATAGGTAAGAACAATACTTCTTGACATCAATTGATTAAATTTAGACCAAAGTACAATGGTGTCAGTTTGATGCAATCGGTAAGGTGCGTCAGTGTTCAAAATACCTCCGTGCTCAAATGAAAATAAGCAACGCAATCCAACATAAATTCTTTTCGGCTATTACCGTTGTTGTTCTCTCTGTCGCGTTGAGTGGTGTTATCGCCCTTTCAAAATCCGTCGAAACTCAATCTTTGTTGGAACAGCAAAGTTTGACCCCTGCATTCAATTTAGTGGTCGAAGAAATCTTAAAAACCTTATATGTCGCCGAGACAATTGCTCGAGCCTCTCCCCTTAAATTACGGATGGGAGAAGATACAATTGATGAGCCAAGGATTTTGGCGA
>JAOMVH010000024.1 GCA_028356795.1 Aliiglaciecola sp.
TAACATTGAAGCAAAACTATTGGTGTTTTTGTCGTAAATCTTCGATTATTTGCGCACTTACCCAGTAGATGTCGACATTCTTATTGTCTTCATCTATGCCTCTATTAAAGAGCATATATTTGCCATCGGGTGAGACGGTTGCAAAGGCGTCCCATCTATCAGAATTGATGCTGGCGCCCATATTGATAGCTGGCCCCCATTTGTCATTTTTTTGTTTAAAACTAATATAAATATCTGATTCTCCATAACCCTCATCTCGTTCGCTATCCCAAATTAAGTAACTTTCATCTGGCGCTATATAAGGGTGAGCGGTCCATTTTCCGGTATTCACTATGGCGGACATGTCTTTTGGCGGTTGGCGTTTTTTACCATTAACGGTAGAGATACGGATGACGTCGGTTTTGTAGTCGTCAAATACGTAGGTTCCTTTACTTGACGCCGATAGACGCATAATTCCGAAATCTTTTGTATCGAACAGGGGGCCAAGACTTTTGCGTTCTGACCAACCGTCGCCAACGCGATCCTTATAACCTTTTGCCATGTGCATGCGATTGCCATCGGGCGAGAAGACTATTTCTCCGGTACGCTTAAATTCAATGTATTTGTTCCAAACACCATTTTGTTGGCGAAAGCCAATAATCATTGAAGGTTTGCCTTCACCAAATCGAGTTGTGTAATAAAATTCTTGCATACCAGGAGCAAACACACCTTCAAGTTCCCAGCCTTCCTTTGAGATGATGCCTGGGGCAAAGGGTTCTGCAACCAAGCCCGGTGGCGTTTGTCCCATGTAGGGCCCACGAAGTACTGGTAATTGGTCCTTACCATAGCTTTTGCCGATGGTGGTTAGCACACTTAATACAAGTATGATGAAGATATAAATAGTTTTCATGGTTTTTCTCCTTGTGGTTGCATGCTTGCCAACCAAGTGATACTGCGCACACCGGTTAATGGAAACGCAGTTTGGTGGCTACCTTCAATAACAACACGCTGAATATTGATCTTGTCGCTTTTGTCTGTTTTCAACAAAGCAATATAGTTCTCGATGTATTTACCTAGTTCGTCCTCCAAGCTGCCATAGGTAATATAGACATTAGGGATATGGTCTTTCATGTTGGATTTTTTCGAGGTGTCAATATCCATCAGAAGCGGAATATTATTTCTCATCGACGGGCTACCTAAAATATAGTTTTTAAAGGTGTCTGGCTTGGCCATCAATGTGTATGCACCAAATAGCCCACCTGCTGAAAAACCAAAATAAGTGCGATCTTTGGGATCGGTTCGGTAATGACTTTCTACATAGGAAATAACATCACGACGAATAAATTCAAGGTGGTTGTTAGCTTGCCCAAACTGATACTTAGCTTGATGTTCGGTGTTAGTCGATTTTCTAATTGAATAATCCCTAAACCGACTGATATGGGCTCTTTCATCTTGTAAATCCGTCTGCCAGGAAATGCCCACCAAAATCACGTTTTCCATTAAAAAAGTGGTCGAGGCCGATAGCAACTCGATGTGCCAAACCGCGTCAGTAAAATAAAGTACGGGGTAATGGGTATCACCATCTTTGTCATAGGACTCAGGTAATTTAATATAGAGTTCATATTGTCCACCTGTTTCGGTGTTTTTGATGGGAACAACCTGTGTTCCAGGTATTTCAAATCCTGCAAACTGTTCAGCGTGTAAATGTAAAAAAGGCAATAAGCTTATAATAACGGTGATTAAACGCTTTTGAATTTTCATCTCTTTGTCAATCGCTCTATTGTCGTGAAGTTGTGGGAGAATTTAAGCAATTTGATTGGAAAATACATGAGGTTCTTCTGACGTCTTGCTGAATTTTTTCTGATTTATAAATTAGTCATTTATATCAAATGGTTGATAACGGCTTAATGACCAAAAAGCATAGATATACCTGTCCTTTTGTGTAGACTCACGAAAAGGCGGTAGCATTCGTTATTCATAGAGGATTTATGTCTGAACAGTATTGGGTGGGTGGTTTTTTCATTGATTTATCAAGAAACCAAATAACACAAAATAAACAATCGCAAACTTTGGCACCTAAAGCTTTGTCAGTGCTGACTTATTTAGCTGAAAATCACGGCAGAGTAGTTAGTCATGACGAATTGTTAACACATGTTTGGCAAGGTACGATCGTTTCCCCCAATACGCTGCAAAGAAGCATTGCGCAGCTAAGAAAAGCCCTTGGTGATGAGGGCAAGGTGTATATTAAGACCCATGCAAAACAGGGTTATAGTTTAGAGTGTGATGTTCGGTGGCAAGAATTAAATAATAGCGATTCGAATGCTGAACAAGCACAAATAAACACGGTTGTTGCCCAAGAGCTTGCTGCTGCCGAAGATAGCATGGTTGATGCCACGGCACCAGATGTCGATTCTTTGTTGCCAGATGTCGACTCTCTGTTACCCGATCTCGACTCTTCGTTACCAGATGTCGATTATTCATCGCCTGACAACATACTAGAGTCATCCAACTTTTTTACCCGAAACGGTTTGTTTATCGCCGTGGCGGTTATATTGGTGATCCTTGGTTTAATGCTGGTCATTCCTAAGCCGCCTCCCTCGCTAGTCATTGAGGAATTGCGATTACTAACAAGTACAGATAATCGAGAATTAGCCAGCATTTATTCGCCAGATGGCCAGTATGTTGTTTTTCATCGTTATTCTGATGAGTTTTGTATTAATAATATTTGGGCGAAAAATACGCGGACCCAAGACGAGGTTCAGTTGACGCAAAACCTCGATTCTTATGGTAGCCATAGCTTTTCCAAAGATGGAAAACAGCTAGCGTTTATTCAAAAGGGCGACTGCAACGAATCTGAACCCCTTGTTCAAAAGAAATGCTATAAACTCATGACCCTAGACTTCAATCGTGCACTCAATGCCCCCCAGTCACCTACTGAATTGATGGAGTGTATTCATTCGCAGATCAAAGCGCCAAAATGGTTAAATAACAACCACGTCGCGCTATTGAAAAAGTCGTCTGAACGTTGGAAATTAATCAGTTATTCGTTAGAAGAAGATACCAGCGGTGTGCTCTATTCCCTCGATGATGGAAATATTATTGATTACGATTATTCAGTGAGCGACGATTTAATTGCCTTAACGACGGTGCGCAATGATGGGCTTTACTATATCGAAGTACTCAAATCCGACGGCCAGTTATTGTCTAGTCACCGGATTCAGTATCCTGAGGAAATCGCTCATTTTAGATTCATTTATCCCAATTTTTCACCTTTGGAAGAGCAGCTTATTTTTAGTACCGGAAGACAACTCTTTACCTTATCGTATCGTGGTGAAGTAACCAAAATAAGCTTACCAATTGATGAGCCTATGGGGTCGCCGGTATTCCACCCTCAAGGTGATCGTATGTTGGTTATCAAAGGACACTATGACAGCGATATTATGTCTATGCCGATGGCCAGCGTCTCACAAAAACAAGCGCAAGAGCAGCAAAATAATGGGGCCCAGAACTACTCAACCATTGCGCGTTCCACCCTTGGTGAAGATAGCGCCATGTTTCAACCTAATGGCGAGCTGATAGCTTTTCAATCTGAACGTTCAGGTGAGGAACAAATTTGGATAACCGATGGAAATGGTTCTCAGCAGCTTAGTGATTTCCCCATGGACACTGATATATATGGAATGGATTGGGCACAAGACGGCAGCAGTATTTTGGTCAACGTTACCCATGAATTAATTCAGGTATTTATGGATGGTACCCAGCAGGCCTTTAATTTTGAATATCGTGTTGAAAGGTTGCTGCAATGGAATAGTGATGATCAAACGGCTCTGGCATTAATGCGAATAAAAGGCGTGTCAAAATTATCCGAACTTGATTTAGCGACTAGCCAAGTGCGCATTATCAACGACAAACGAATCAACTGGGCGCTCAAAACTGACAGTGGACAATTGATATACACCGATCACTTAGACCGTTTTTGGAAACCGGGTCCAGCGGAGGATCAACGAATTGCAGTGTTGGATGGTCAAGGAAGTGATAAACGTTTTTTAATCAACAACAAGGTTATTTTTGGTATCAATGAAGATTCGCAATTTTGGTCGTATTCTCTGGATGACGGTACTTTTACGGTTATTGGAGAACTACCGAACAAAGTCGATCATATTACTGACCTTAACGCTACAGACATATTAATGGCTATCCGAGTTTCAGGCAGAAAAGAAGTGGCTGAGATTTTACTCGGTGAATAGCAATTTTTGGCGCGCTCATGACAAAACAACTAAACCAACACGGTTGTAATGGCGTTTTGAGCGGCCAATCAAAGACAATGACACAAGGCACATTATTTTCTGGTAAGAGGGTATTAGCTCGCAGCCTTTTGCATTGATTCTATTTCCGCCCATATTTTCTCAGCTTCAGCGGTAAGCATCGAATAGGATTTAATATCCCCTCTTCGCTGCGCATGCATGGCATCAGTCAGTTTTTTATCGTATTGCTTGCGAAGTTTTTTAGTAGGGTCACTGTTAAATAGTCCAAACATATTATTTACTCTTGAATTGCCAACTTACAGTTAATACCACTTGAGTGGCGTTAACGATCAACTTACGCCAATCCACCTTAATATCTGATCACATATTAAGGCGGTTTGGTATTACTGCGAGTTTATTATTTTTTTAACGAGATAAAGCAAGTCATGTCCAGGCTAGTTCCAGGCGCGAATTATGGCGTATATTGTTCAGGTTCAACACCGGTGAAACGTTTGAAATTGCGTTTAAAGCTGCGCTGGGAATGAAATCCAGCATCACTGGCCAAGTCGACTAAATTAGGCAAGTCTTCTTTTTGCCCAAGGACATCACAGACATATTCTATTCTTAGTCGGTTGATCACCGCATTGAAGTTTTCTTGTCGACCAGCACGGATGATATAAGAGAGTGTTTTGGTATCCGTACCAAGGCGTTGTGCTAAATTGCCCAACGACAAACCAGGCTCTCGCCAGCATTGCTGTTGGATAACTTGCTCCAACCAAGCCTGGCTGAGTGTCTTATTTGCTTGTTGCGGGTCTACTGAGTGGTTTATGGGGGAAGGTTCAACCTCCGAGTTTGTTGTCCCATGCTGAATGGGTGGATAACGTGTTTGCCAAAAACGCCAGCTTTCAAAAGATAATAAGCACAATAAGATAGACTGCACTGCAAACAGTAAAAAGTGTGATTGATAACTGGTTTGTATCCACAAGCCACTTAGTGATACACCAGCCCAAATAACACTGTAAATGGACGACACGCCAAGAAATGTGTTTAGCCATGTTAGGCGAAAATCTTCCGAGTCACTGTGGTTATCATCAAGCCACAATTGATAGTTTTGATAACCGTGCCAACAAATCAGCAAATATGCAGTCATCGAAGCCACGGTCACTAATGTTTCAGTGTATGCCACCCAAGTAATATGGTGATTCAATATCCATTGCTCGGCATACACTGTGGGTGCATGAAACAGACCTAAATAATAAAGGGTTTGCAAAGCCACAGGTATAAAATGAATCAGGTCCCGAACCTGAAAGTGGCGTTGAGTCAGATAAGTGAAATACAGAAACAGGCAAGGGCCGTATGCCAAAGAAATTTCTATCGGAGGCACATAAAGCCAACTAACAGGATCAAATATTTGTCCTTTACTCAAGATGTATATGAGTGCGCGTATTGATACCAACATTATGAATAAACCAAGTATCCAGTTGGCCTGCGAACGCTGTTTTTTAGTTAGTAATAATGCAAACACAATGGCACCGTTTACGATACCAAGTAGCAAAAACATAGAAGAAAAAAGGTCTGACATGCCTCTCCAGGTTAAAAATTAATCAGCATTAATGCCCTTATGATACAGACAAAATTCAGCTTTATCAGGGATATGCGCCAGCCCGGCTATTTTTCAGTATTAAATTGCTTTAAAGCTAGCTAGAATCGGAGGTCTATTAGGATCGTCATCTGCTATATTGGCAGCAATGTAATCCTGAATTGCTTGGCTTAATGATAATAACAATAGGAAGTTTATGCCTGGGTTACACCGTATTATTCTCATCGATACACACTTACCTGGTGTGGTAGAGCTAAAACTCAATGGCCACACTAATATTTGCGGCACCAATGCATCGGGGAAAACCACTCTTCAGCGCTTAATCCCAGTGTTTTATGGCGAATACCCAAGTCGTGTTGTACCGGCCACCCGTGATAGCTTTGAAAAGTGGTATCTACCCCGTGAGTCGAGCTTTATTGTCTATGAATACACTCGCAACGAAGGCGATTTATGCCAAGTGGTGTTGGCTTCTAGTGGCAATGGTGTGAATTATCGTTTTATTGGCAAGCCTTTCGATATCAGTGATTACCTTTATCAAAATAAAGCGGGTGAACACCGCAGTGTCACCATGAATGAGCTGGCGCGTGGTTTAAAACGGGCTAATGTGCTTGTTACCAATCTGCTAAATACCAAAGAATTTCGCGCTATTTTGCAAAACGACAAAGGTGTACTTAACGACAGTACCAATAACCGCGAGTTATTGGGCTATGCGCGTATATTCAGTTTGTGTGAGCAATCAAATCACCTCAGACATATCGAAAAACTGGCAAAAGCGGTGCACTCCAAAGAAGGAAAAATGGAAACAATCAAAGCCATGATTGCGGCCATTTTAGAAGAAGATGGTGTACAGCCGCCCAGTTCAAGTTTGAGTCGCAACCGAGTAGAAGATTGGATCAAGGAATGTCACTTGATCAAAGAATTTGACGCTATTCGGCCAGAGTTTGCAAAATTGGAACAAGCCGATCATCAGCTCAAGCAGTCAGAGATTCGATTAGCCCAATTAGCCGAACAGTTTGAACGCGACACAAGCGCTTTATCAGCCAATATAGTTGGTTTGCAGTCAGAATTGGATGAAAAGCAACTTGCCCACAAGAAGCGTGAAAGCGATTGGACCGAAACTCGAGACAACTTAAATCAAACCTTTTCAGTGGCCAAAGCGGATGCGGAAAAACTTGAATCAGATTTGGAGCATATTGAAAACGAATACGATGATTGGCAATCTCAAGATATTGATGTACTACAAAAAAACTTACAGCAACTTCCCGCTTGGGAAAGCGAGCTGGAAACCGCATCGACCCGCTATGAACTGTTGACGGAAAAACATCAAGATATCGAATCAAGCTTCAATAAACGCATGGCCCAATTAAGTGAGCGTTTAAATGATGAATTGGAAGTGCTCTCAGAACAAAAAGCCACTCATCAAGACAAGGTTGCACAGCAAAAATCTCAAGAACAAAGTGAGCTGCAAACCATTAAAGATGATTATCAGCAGCAGCTAAATCTGGTTGAAAATGATTATCGTCAACAAATTAACGAGCTTAATATTCAACACGCACAGATTACCGCCACTCTAAAAAATGCCGGATTTGATGAGTTTGAGCAAAGCCAGTTAGATATTTTGGACGCAACGGTGAAAGAAACCGGCGTGGCAGAGGATGCGGCAAGGGAATCATTTAAGAAGTCTCAACAGGCTTTTCAGGCATCTAATCAACTACGAACAAAGGCGAACGCGGAACTTGAAGAAGCCCGTCGAAATCATCTGGATGCTCAGCATCAGATGGAAAAAGTCGAGATGGCACTGTATCCGGGCGAAGATAGCCTATTAGAGTTTTTGAGAAAACAGCAACCTGACTGGCATGAAAATTTGGGCAAGGTGATCCATCCTGAATTATTAAAACGAAAAGATCTGAAACCCATACTAAACCAAGAATCGAACAGTATTTTTGGCGTAACGCTCGATCTGCATAGTGTCGACGTCCCAGAATATGCCCAGTCTGAGCAGCAACTACAAGAAAAGCTTAACAATGTGCAACAGCACGTTGCCAGCATGCTTGAACAACAAAACGATGCTGAACTAAGTCTGGCCAAAGCAAGTGAAAGTGTGCGCAATGAAGAGTTGGTCATGGCCAAAGCTGAAAGCGTGTGCAAAACCGCTGAGGCCAATCGTAAAAGAGCACAGCAAGACAAAGAGCAGGTGCATCATGAATATGCCCATGCCTTGTCACAACGAAAACTGCAGAACAAAAAGCGCTTGGCAAATATCGAAGTTGAACAGAAAAAGTGTCAGTCTCAGCACGGCCAAGCGGTACAAGAAATAAAAGACCAACAGCGAGAAGCTGAAACGGAACACCAGTTTCATTGGCAACAACTAATCGCCGACAGTGAAGATAAAATCCGCATTGTTGAACAACATATTCAGCGTGCTAAAGGTGTTGCCGCACAAGACAAACAAAAGACTGAGCAATGGTTGGCAGACGAGCTAGATAATCGTGGTGTTGATATTGATGAGATTGGCGGATTGCAAAAGCAAATTAAACAGCTGCGCAAAGATATCACTTACACAGATACCCATAGACACAAAGTCAATGATTACGAGCGTTGGTACCAAACTTACTTTGTGGGCTACAAGGTCACTTGGCAACAAAGTTTAACCAAAGCTAAAAAAGCGGCAAGTGTTGCTGAGCGAGATTTAAACAAACAAGAAGCCGACTTTAAACACTTCCGCCAAGCCAGCAAAGAAGCGCAAATCGCCCTTGAACAAGAGGTTAAATTAGCACGAGAGCAAGATAGCGAAGTGAAAAGTATCATTCGCAGTCTCGCCAAACTCAGCCTACCTGATGCAGATAATGGTGCCGTACCTTCTGCCAACAGCAAGACCCAGCCAGATGCGATAAATATAGGGCAACGGATCTCAGAGGGACAAGAATTATTGCAAACCCGTGAGCGATTACTCGGTGATATTAAGGTTTATGTTGAGCATTTTGATCAACTTATCGCAGCACAAGCCGGCACCGGGCTTGCCGATATTTGGGAACGCTCTCGGGAAGATTGCGCCGTTGTGAACGCACAGGGTATTCGCGGTATTGATCATCGTAGAATGGTCAGTCATCTTGCCCAGTTGCTCAATGAAGTTGTGCCGCAGAAACTGCATGGATTGCGAGAACAGGGACGCATATTCGGTGCTGATTTAACTCAGTATTACAATGTTTTGGAAGACATCGACAAACGCATTGCCAATCAAAGCCAGCGGATCAGTAAAGAAGTTGATGAAGAACTATTTTTAGACGGAGTATCTGACTCAGCAGTGAAAATTCGTTCGCGTATTTCCGAGTTGGAGTTTTGGCCTGAATTGGCGCAATTTAATAAGTTCTATCAGACCTGGATGCAAAGCGGAGCCGTTGAGCTACCTGATGACGAGTATGCGCAAAGTATGCGCAGAGTCCTGGATATTTTAGGTCGTGCAGCCCTTAGTGGTGGCATTAGTAAGCTGTTGGATATTGAATTACACATCAAAGAGGGTAACTCGAATTTGGTTATCCGTACCGATAGACAATTAAACGAATCATCTAGCCATGGTATGGCTTACCTCATTTTATGTAAGTTTTTGCTGGCCTTTACTCGCCTGTTGCGTGGTGAAGCAGAAGCGACCATTCATTGGCCTATTGATGAGTTGGGAACTTTGCACCAAAGCAACGTGAAAAAAATATTTGATGCTTGCCAAAACAATAACATCAGCGTGGTGGGTGCTTTCCCCAACCCTGAATCTGAAGTATTAACCTTGTTTGATAATCGCTATTTGATTGATAAAGCCACCCGCAAGTTACAGGTGGTTGAACCGAAAATCAGCGCCATTGCCCAGCACCTTAAAGACCGTCAAACCAGGCAAGAGGAGGCAAGCGCATGATGAATGAACAAGGTCGTATTTTAGAGCGCCTGTTAAGTGGCGACTTCATCTGTCAGATCAGTGATGAAGACGCTTGGAGATTTTTAAAAACTGGCGGGAATGCTGATAAGATTGAAATTCAGCTCAACATGCTCAATCGAACTTTGGCCAGTGCCGCAGAGGGAGACGTGTTTTTTGCCGCCTATCAGAGTCTTGGTGATCCTGAACGCAAAGTATTAAGCACCCAATTTCAAGAAATATCTAGCCACCTTGTGCCTTTGGTTGAATGGTTATTATTGGTTCAACAAGCCAGTGGCACAGATGTGCCCGTTACCCAAGGTAGTCCCATTCGCTTGACCGAATTACAAAGTACTATTGAGGATACGCCTGCCTTTGCAGAGCAATTAGCCAAGATATCCCATTACAAATTGTTTGGCTCAACGAGCGTTAGTACTGATGGACAAATTAAACAGGTATTCAAGCGACTAACTGACTTGGGATATATGCTAAGGCCCAATCAAGACAAGCAGATTTTTATCGCCACAGGCAAAGTCGAACACTTGTATGAAGTGATTAAATTCATTGACGAAACTGAATCATTGTCTCTGGCCGAACAAGCCGATAATGCGGTTCAGCAGGGTAGTTTGATATGAACCAAAATATGCATCAAGCGGGCGTAAAACTGCTCAATGCATTAAGTCGCCATGCTGATTTGATTATGCAGGTGTATCTTTCTGGTGTACTGGACGAATCAAAGTTCAGTCCCAAAGTGATTGATAGCCTGATTAAACAAGGTATTTTGTGGCGCCCAGAAGCGGATGCTGAATTGCGGCTCAAAAATGCGGTGCGTCAGCTTCTAGAAGGAAGCTTGCAAGATGAAAGAAGTCGTCAGATTGATGCCAATATTGGCTCGGCTTTGGCGGGACTTAAAACGCTGGCGCAGCATTACAAAGAAGCACTGCAGCATCAACGTTTTGCGGAGTCGCAAGCCCATTTGTCTGATTTATCTGAACACGTTTATCGTTTGACTGAAACCCTATCAAACAATGTTCGACTGTTGTTTAGTCGCATCAACAATGAGTTTGGTTATGTGTCATCGATTGATGCCAAAATACGAGAGAACCAGCTTGCCCAATCACAAGTGTCTGAACTATTGGGTCAGCTTGAGATGTTCCAGTTTGATGAGCTTAGTCAGATTGCCGCGAGTCATCGAGAACTGCGTCATTTATTGATTGTAACCCTTCAGCATAGCTTTTCTCGCGCGACACAAGAGCTGTCTATTGTGCAGGCTCAGCTATTATCGCTATTAGGTCGATTCCGAGAACTGCGAGGCAGAACTCGTTTGTTAAAAGGCTTTTTACTGCACATGGAGCAAAGCCCTGATTTTGTGCCAGTCAATTATTGTGGCTTGTCACAAGTGCCCATGCTATTCAATCAGGCACATTCAATCATCAAACCTGCCGTTGCTGATGTAAAACGGGTTGAACATGAGTTGGAACTGCAAAAGCTGGTGAGTGCCATACGCACATTAAATCGTCCTCAGAAGCCTTACCAATCTGAGCGAGCGGCCCATGAAATTGTGGTTGAACAACAAAGTGCGGTTGAATTCAAAGAAGACAAACTCAAACAAGCCGTAGAGGCGTACTTCTGTCAAATCATCGACTCCGGTGAGCGACTGACAGCACTGGAATATTATCAGCAACATCAGCTTGATTTTGAACCTGAAGCTTGGCTCTATCAGGTTATTGGCGGATATCAGGGGTTAACCCTGGAAGAGCAAAGTTATTTTGCGTTGGAGACCAATGGCCAAAACCATCCCGTATACACAGGGAACTTTGTAATTACCGATGTGGAGCTGGGGTTGAGGTAAAGTCTAGGTGAGCACAAGGGTGCCCACCTAAAGTGCAGTAACGTGGTTAAGGCATGACTTTCATAAAACTATGGAATTTGTCTTGGCCTTTTACCACCCATTCTGGTGTTGATTCACCTGTACCCGCATGAGCCAGCGATTCATGTTGGTTTATAATAGAGTCAACGGTCTCTTTTTGCTGCTCAGTGATGTCGACAAAAAATACGTGATGACCTTGCGCTAAGAGTGATTGAAAACGCTTAAATTGATAATTGGGAACTTGAATTCCGATTAACCCTCCTTCCCAGGTACAAAAACCAAGCGAAACAACCGCTAGAAAACCAAAAGGTACCCAGCCTGCGGCGCTTTGATGCCAGCCCATAGCGTAGGCTGTGACTAAAACGGTCGCGGCCACTGCTACTCCTACCAGAGCACCTAATTTGGTGGAGCGAACCACATCTTTTTTGAGTACGGATTCGATTGCGTGTAAATGATGTTTCTCTACCTCCGCATCGTTCTCACTGAGCACGTGGATTTGGGGAGTACTTATTCCGGTGCTTTTCAGCTCGTTTTCAAGTAATTTTAAGTCATCTAAATCTTTGCTTATGTAGTATTGTCTTTTCATAGTCGTTCCCTTTTTTCATTCCCGTTTTCGGGTAATATGGGTTGCAATAAAAGTAACAGCTTTCAAAATTATAAACCAGATCGTATATTTTTTACGCGGCTGGCCATTTTTAAGTTCACAAAATTTTAACATTTTTGGCATCTAAACAATTTCTTACACACTGAGTCCGCTTGTTTCATTGCGGTTTTAAAGGGTTTTTTATGAGTGTATTGGGTTCTTCAATGGTTTTTCTTGCTGCTGCAGTAGTGGCGGTTCCAATTTTTAAACGTTTAAAGTTGGGCGCTATTTTAGGTTATTTGGCAGCTGGAATGATCATAGGCCCTTCTGTGATGGATTGGGTGTCTGAGCCGGAAACAATTTTACACTTTGCCGAGTTGGGGGTGGTGTTGTTGTTGTTCGTGATAGGGCTGGAATTGGAACCCGATAAGCTCTGGAAAATGCGCAGTGAAATTGTCTTTACAGGCGGTGGCCAATTGTTATTCAGTACTATTGTCCTTGGAGTCGCCGCTTATCTGTTTATTGAGGATAACTGGACCACAGGATTAGTGATTGGCTTGGCACTGGCGTTGTCGTCAACAGCATTTGCTATTCAGTTGATGAATGAACAAAAGATATTGCGCACGCCGCCAGGACAAAAAGGCTTTTCAGTGCTGTTAATGCAAGACTTGGCGGTTATTCCGATTTTACTATTGGTGCAAGCGCTAGCTGAAAGCTCATCAGCCGAAGCGCCAGCTTGGTGGGTAAGTGTTGCCGCGATTGTTGGTGTATTGGTCGTGGGTAAATTCCTGATTAACCCATTCCTGCGCATCATTTCTCATTACGGCAGTTCCGAAAGTATGACAGCTGCGGCATTGTTAATTGTTATTGCCACCGCACTGGGTATGCAAGAAGCCGGGTTGTCCATGGGGATGGGCGCGTTCATCGCCGGTATTTTATTGGCTAACTCTAGTTTTAAACACCAACTTGAGACTGAGATTGAACCCTTCAAAGGGCTGCTGTTGGGGTTATTCTTTATCGCCATCGGGATGAATCTTAACTTGCAGCTTCTTATCGATGAGCCTGTTTTTATTGTTAGTGCTGCAATAGGATTAGTGGTAATAAAAACTGCGATTATTTTTGCTATTTTACGTGCCTCGAAACAAACCAATACCGATTCAATGCGAGTCGGATTAATGCTCTCTCAAGGTGGTGAGTTTGCTTTTGTAGTGATGGGGCAGGCGGCTATGAGTAATTTGGTGGCTGATTCTGTTGCTAGTCAAATTACCCTGATTGTTGGGGTGTCTATGGCAATGACTTCGCCACTGGTTATATTGCATAGCATGTGGTTTAACAGTCGCAACTGCCCTGCAGTATATGATACTCAAAGTGATACTGACGAGCCTCGGGTCATTATTGCTGGCTTTGGGCGTTTTGGACAAATAACCGCGCGTATTTTGGCGGCCAACCATATTCCTTTCACCGCGTTAGATAAAGATGCAGAGCAAATTGAATTTGTTAAGAAATTTGGCAATAAGATTTTTTACGGTGATGCCAGTCGTCTCGACCTATTGAAAGTCGCTGGGATAGATCATGCCGCTATATTATTAGTCGCGGTTGATGTCGAATCAGAAGCATTAAAAATCGTCGAACTTGTGAGTGAGCATTACCCTGATGTTAAATTGGTAGTCAGAGCACGTAATCGCTCAACCGTGATGCAATTGAGCAAATATGAAGGTGTTGAGTTTACCCGAGAAATGTTCGCCAGTGGCCTAAAAGCCGCAAAACAAGTGTTACACAACTTCGGAATAGATGACCAAGCTGCCGAAGAAATGTGTCATGTTTTTGAGTTGCACGATGAACGAATGCTGCAAGAAGTGCTCGACACTAACATTGAGATGTCTAATTTAATAGAGATAAGTAAAAAAGGACGGACAGAGTTGGAGAGCCTGTTTGCCAGTGATGAAAAGAGCATTGGTCACTGAGATTAAACTCGGGAATTAAAACTGCAACCGTTGCAACAAGTGCGCGACCAATAGTTCACCGGCGTCTGAAATATGTGCTTTTACTAAGTTTTTTGCGCGATTGATTTGTTTTTCTTTAACCGCTTCAAGTAGTTGATAGTGTTCATTTTGGCTAGTCGTTAAGTAATCTAGGTGGTGGCTGTGAAAACCAATATAGCGGCCACATTGTTGGTGAAGTGAAGAAATGGTGTTAAACAGTGTTGGCCTGTTTGCCGTTTCGTATAAACACGCATGAAACTGCCAGTTTAGTTCGCCGCTTTCTTCAATGCTTAGCTTATCTCCTTGATTATCAATTTCATTCAGAATATCGGCTGCTTTACCGATGATCTGATGGGTCATTTTGGGTATAGCATGACCTAAGATAAGCGGCTCTAGATACATGCGCATTAAATACAAGTCTTCTGCTTCCCCGGCATTTAAATGAGGGACCATCACCCCGCGTTTCCCCGAGGTGATGAGCCATCCTTCATTTTTTAATCGTTGCAGCACATCTCTAATTGGGATCCGGCTAACACCATAACGTTCAGACAGGGCTTCTTGTTTGAGTGGCTGCGCAACAGGCAACTGATTGTCGCGAATATCCATCTTCATTTTTGCATAAAGGTGTTGGGCAGGTTGTTTTTGAATCATACGTACACTCTTATTATTTTATCTTTGCGTGAACCCAAACCAAGCCAAGCAGAATTCCCCAAAATGCCGATGAGATACAAAAAAAGCTGATACCTGATGCGGTAAACAGAAAGGTGATAATCGCAGCATCTTTTTGGGAGCCTGAGGCCAGTGCGGTTTGTAGGCTGTTAGCGATAGTTGATAGCAGTGCAAGTCCCGCCAATGAGGCAACAAACGCTTGTGGAAATGCGGCAAACAAGCTAACGACCGCGGTGCCAAATAAGCCCGCGAGTATATTGAAGACACCCACTGAGACGCCGGCAATATAACGCTTCTTAGGGTCGGGATGAGATTCATCGCTTGTACAAATTGCGGCCGTAATGGCTGCTAAATTGAACGTAAAACCGCCAAATGGAGCCAGTATAGCGGTTGTTATGCCAGTGGTCGAAATGACCGGTGAAACAGGTTGTTGCTGGTATCCGCTGCTTTTTAAAATAGCCACGCCGGGCAAGTTTTGTGATGTCATAGTGACGATAAACAAAGGGATGCCGATGCCAATGATTGAAGCCATTGTAAAGGTTGGTGTAACCCAAACCGGTTGCGCAAACTCGAAGGATAACTGATTAAATTGCAGGGTATCAGTTAATCCACATATGACAATGCCTACAATCAAAACCACGGGGATAGTGTACCGAGGAAGTACATTTTTAGTGATGACATAGGTAATTAACATACAGATGACCAAGAACGGCATAGCTTTTAATGAGACAAAAATGTCGATTCCAAACTGTACCAATATGCCTGCCAGCATAGCGGCGGCAAGAGGCACAGGAATGAGCTGTACGATTTTGTTAAATAGCCCAGTTATACCGACGACTAAGGTCAGTAGCCCAACAAACACAAAAGTGCCAACTGATACGCCAATGTCACCGTCCACTAAACTTGTGGCAATCAAAGCCGCGCCTGGTGTTGACCAAGCAATGATGATCGGACGTTTATACCAAAGTGATAAACCTAATGTGCTTAACCCCATTCCTAAGCCAAGGGCCCAAATCCAAGATTCAATTTGTGCTTGGTTGGCCCCTGCGGCGATAGCGGCCTGAAACACGATCGCTGTGGCACTGGCAAAACCAACTAATACCGCAATGAAGCCGGCACTGATGGCAGATAAAGATGTATCGTTAACAATTCGCTGGAGCATAAAGTATACAAATATTTAAAATGTATACATTTTATAGCATTTTGTGACAGTGAAAGAAAGTGTCATTGGTATTGTTTATATGCACCGAAAACAGCCGCCGCTGTTTTGGCTCAACAGGCGCTTATCGACAATAAAGGAAAGGGGGATTGGTATAATATTATGGAAATATGTTGGTATGTTGGCTTTGGCATGCCAAAGCATTTTTAAAAATGTGCACTACCAGCAGTGGCTCAACCTAAAGAGGTATCGCGTAAATCCTGGAGCCTTGATTGATTAACACTCAATAGCAATGTTAAGGCAAAGGAATAAACTCGTCTTCATCACCGGGTACTTTAGGAAAGCGGCCCTCTTGCCAATCTAGTTTCGCTTGCTCAATGCGTTCTTTACTGGATGACGCGAAGTTCCAAAACATGTGTCTCGGTGCCATTTTTTCGCCACCAATTACAGCAATCCTTGCGGTTTCTATGGCTTCTACACAAACCGTTTTACCTGGCGCTATGACTGCCATTTGATATTGTTCAACTACTGCGCCATTAATGTCGACTTTTCCTGAGGCGACATACACTGCGCGTTCCTGTGCTTCTGGTAGCACCAAAGACTGGCCACACTGAACATCGGCTTCTATGTATAAGGTGTTGGCGAAGGTTTTAACTGGTGATTTTATGCCATACGCTTGCCCTATCATTACTCTTATAGGCACGTCATTGACCTGCGTATGGGGAATGTCGGCTTCGGGATAATGGTAAAAAGCCGGCTCTATTTCTTCGTCTTTTTCAGGTAGCGCCATCCAAAGTTGTAAACCATGTAGCTGATGGTCTTGCGCTTTTATTTCTGGCCGCTCTCGTTCTGAATGCACGATCCCTTTGCCCGCCACCATTAGGTTGATGTCACCAGGCTTTATAGCTTGCAATGATCCCAGTGAATCACGGTGCAAAATTTCGCCTTCGAATAAATAGGTAACAGTTGCAAGATTGATGTGTGGGTGGGGACGAACATTAATACCATCTCCCGCCGGGAATTGGGCCGGTCCCATGTGGTCGAAAAAAATCCATGGCCCCACCATACGTTGTTGTGCATAAGGCAACACTCGACGTACACTAAAACCACCTAGCTCTTTTTCTTTGGGATGAATGACCATAGTCACAGCATCACAGGGTTTTTTATCACATTGTTGTTGATTGACATCGTTTGATACTGTGCTCATGGCTGTCCTTTATGAATTATCTACCCTGAGATTTTTTGGCTAAAAATGCCACCAAAAATGCGCCTATATACATGGTCACGCCATAAACCGCTGCGGAGATAGCGTAATCAGGATGTTTGAGTATAGAAACACCAACCAAAATTGCCAATGTGGAATTTTGTACACCCACTTCAATACCCAGTGTTACGCCATCGATTGATGGCAGACGGGCTAGATAACCCAGCAGTAAACCGATTCCGATGGCGAGCAAATTAAGGGCAATGGTCGCCAGAAATACCGATGAAAATGATGATATCAGGGTATTTCTTTCTTCAATGGAGATGGCAATGATCATGAGGCCAATAAACACCGCGGAAAAACGCCGGAAATAAGGTTCCAAATACAATGCGGTTGCGGCAAACTTATGTCGAACAAACAGACCAATCGACAGTGGCAGTAGTGTCACTATTATCAAAGACAATGTGGTATTGGCAATTGAAAAGTCTTCTACGTTGCCTTGTGTGAAATGTCCAATAGCGAGAGCAATAATAAACGGCGTACTAAATACACAAATCAGGGTTGAAATCGCCGTCATGGTGACGGAAAGAGCAAGGTTTGCGCGAGCAATGTGACAAATAACATTCGACGTAGTGCCGCCTGGACATGCAGCAAGTATCATTAACCCCACCGCAAGCGCCGGATTCAAGTCAAAAAATATCGCGACGCCAAATGCCAGAGCAGGCATTAAAATAATTTGTCCCGCGATGCCTGCAATAATTGCTTTTGGCATTTTAACCACGCGGGAAAAATCACCAATTACCAAACTTAAACCCATTCCAAACATAATCAACGCGATAATCATAGGAAGAATGAGTTGGGTTAATACTGAGTCTTGCATCTATTGTTTCCTTTGGCAGATATTGGCTAGCTCATTTTTTTGAGCCAACTAAGCGGAGCTACTTTTAAAACAAAGCGCATAAATGCCCAAGGCCAAGCCGGTGCATAGCTATTTGCGCCTTCCTTTTCGATTGCTTTGACCATGGCCTTACAGCCCGTTTCAGTATCAACAATAAATGGTACTTTTTTAACCTTGTCATTGATTTCACTGCGAATGAAACCTGGGTGCACTGTGGACACCTTGATTGGTGTGTCCATCAAATCTACCCGCATGCCTTCAGTCATCGAAGACAGTCCCGCTTTTGTTGCCGCGTATACGGTCATGGCACGCCTTGCACCCCGAAACGCGCTGATCGAAGAGATGGTTACCAAGTGACCGGCGTTTTGTTCTCTGAATATTTCCAACGCAACTTCACATTGTGCCAATGCCGACACAAAGTTAGTGATTGCAGTTTGCTTGTTGGCGTAGAAGTAGCCAGTACCCACTGAAGCGCCTTTGCCCATACCGGCATTAACGATCACCCGATCCAAGTCGCCCATCTCTGATTTGAACGCCTTAAATACTTCAAAAACCTGTTCATGGTTGTCGACATCAAGGGTTTTAATCGACACGTTAATGTCTGGGTTAATGGCAAGAAGCTCAGTTTTCAACTCTTCTAAACGTTCCATGCGACGAGCACACAGGGCTAAATTTCGCCCCATCTTGGCAAACTCAATGGCCATGCCTTTGCCCAAGCCAGAACTTGCGCCAGTAATAAGGATATTTTTTCTGATCATAATTATGCTACTTATAGGTAATCAAAGATTTTTGCTTGCCTTCAAAATGACTGTGGTCATTGAGGGTAGAAACGAAGGTTCGGCTGCCGGTACTAACAAGTTTGGTTAAGCTACAGTTCACGAGTGTCCAGTTTACTTGCATGACTTTTTTGGGGTCAACGCCTAAAAGCGCCTGACTCACCACCGAGATAGGGCCGCCGGATGAAAACACGGCTATTTTAGTTGCGCCATTGGCCTGGCTAATAACCTGTTGCAACGCTTTTTTGATACGCTGTTGGTAATCATCCCAGGATTCTACGTATTGGTTGTCATAGTCACCAGACATCCAGCGATTCATAGCATCGTTAAACAGTTTCTCGAAGGCCGCTTTGGGGTTATCTTGACTACGAACCCAGCGCTCAATAGAGGGGGCATCGGCAAACTCGGGGCCCATTTGCGCTAAAATGTCGTGGTGATCATATTCATTCCAGCCAGCATCAACGTGCCAGTCGTTTTCAGGCGTGTCTTGCTGCATAGCGGTTAAACAATTTTGCAGTGTTTGCTTGTGGCGCAGCATACTGCCCAAAACCACTTTATCAAATTTGCCTATCCGAGATATCAGTGACTCACCCAACAAGGTTGCTTGCTGGTGGCCAAGATCTGAGAGCTTGTCGTAGTTTTGTTGCCCAAATGAGGCTTGGCCATGACGAACCAAATAAATAACTGTCATTGCTTTTCTCGCTTAATACTTTTTTTGCATCGCCACAACAAATAGTGCACAAAAAACCAAATGTTTTTAAATGCTGGATTGTTGGTTTGTTTGTGATGATAGCGGTAATAAATTTGTTGGGCGATAGCAGCTAACCGGAATAATCCGTATACCTCGTAAAAAGTGAAATCGTCTACTTTAAAGCCGGTTTTATCGAGATAATAGTCGATGACCTCTTGGCGAGTTAACATGCCATCCAAGTGAGTGGGTTGGCGACGGGTACTTTGTGCGAGTCTGTCATCGCCGGCTTCAACCCAATAGGCTAGGCTGTTGCCTAAATCCATCAGTGGATCACCCAAGGTTGCCAGCTCCCAATCTAATACACCAATAATTTGGGTAGGATCGTCAGCATCCAGTACCAAATTATCAAAGCGAAAATCATTGTGGGTAATACAGATTTGTTCGTTATCAGGAATATTGGCTCGCAACCAGTCCATCACATACTTGGCTTTGGGCACATTCCACGTTTTAGCTTTGCTGTATCTGCCTGTCCAGCCTTCAATTTGTCGTTGCGTATAACCGGCGCCTTTGCCTAAATGATCTAAATTAGCGGCTTTGTAATCCACTTGATGAAGCTCAATCAGGCTATCCAACGCTTTGGTGCATAATTCTCGAGTCTGGGGTGCGGTGAGTGTGACACCTCGTGGTAAATTTTTACGAGGGATCAAGCCTGTGAACTTCTGCATCACATAAAATTCGCTGCCAATAAGCTGATCATCATCAGAGTGAGCCAGCATCTCAGGTACATAGGAATAAACCGGTTTCAAGGCTTTTTGCAAACGATATTCGCGGCCCATATCGTGGGCACCTTTGGCTTTAGTGCCTTTGGGAGCACGGCGCAAAATCACCTGTTTTTCGGGGTAACTGAGGCAATAGGTCCAGTTGGAAGCCCCACCCGAATATTGGGTGACGCTTGGCTCGCCGCTGACATCACCCAATTGGTCTTTTAACCACGGATTTAGGCGTTCAAGGTCGAGTTCTTCGCCCTCGCGAACTTGTCCGGCGGTGTCTATTTTATTTGCAGTGGACTGACTCATTTTGATTCCCTAATTCGACCAAAATGTTTGGTTTTTTTCTTTATCATATTCAAGTAACGCATAGTGGGCATAAGACGCTTGAGAGTATAAGCGGTTTTGCCTTGTTTATGGGTCACTATCATGAATCGCTGCGCATCAGCTTGTTGAATAATGATTTGCGCTACTTGATCCGCGTTGATATCTGATTTTGTTAACATTTTTGAGACTAACTTATCGATACCAGGTTGTTTGCTGCGTAGCGATTTATCTAAATTGGTTGGGAAAAAAGACGGGCATGCAACACTGACATGTATTCCCTTACTGGCTAGCTCTAAGTGCATAGTTTCGGAAAAGCTTACCACTGCCGCTTTGCCTGCGTTGTAGCTGCCCATAAATTGGATAGGCGTGATCCCAGCCTGAGACGCGATATTAATAATGCTGGCAGGTGAGCCTATCAATGGCACCAATGCACGTGTCATACGGACCATGCCAAGCACGTTAATATTCATTACCCATTGCCACTGTTCCATGTCTTCAAACTCTAGGGCTCCAGCGGTGGCGACGCCAGCATTGTTGATAAGCCGATCGACCTTTGACCAGCGCGAATTAATTTCAGTCACTAATCCATCTACATCACTATCTGCGGTGATATCACAGCGATAGAACCAGGCGTCACAACCTTTTTGAGTCAGTTGTTCCACCACTTTGAGGCCGTCAGACTCGTTTAAATCGGCGACACAAATTGATACGCCAGGCTTTGCCAGTTGCAAAGCCAGCGCTTTACCCAATCCAGATGCGGCGCCGGTGATAACAATATTGTTTGTTTGGTTTTTGGGGGTACTCATTAACGACTCACGTACTTCTTCAATTCAAGTCTGGTTACCATACCTTGATGTACTTCGTCAGGTCCATCGGCTAATCGCAGTGAACGCGCGCCAGCGGCAAAACGTGCTAGCGGGAAGTCACTCGACATACCCGCGCCACCATGGAGCTGGATGGCCATATCCACCACTTCTGTTAACATTTTGGGAACCACTACTTTAATGGCTGATATTTCTGTCATGGCATTTTTGACTCCCACAGCATCAATTTTCCATGCTGCGTTTAGGGTCAACAAGCGCGCTTGGTCAATGGCCATGCGAGCATTAGCGATCCGTTCTTGGTTGCCGCCTAACTTGATAATGGGTTTGCCAAAGGCTGTACGTGACAAGCCGCGCTTAATCGCGAGTTCCAAGGCTTTTTCGGCCATGCCTATTGCGCGCATGCAGTGATGAATACGACCGGGCCCTAAACGACCTTGTGCGATGGCAAAACCTTTGCCCAATCCCATCACGATGTTTTCTTTGGGCACTCGTACATTAGTAAAATGCATTTCGCCGTGACCATATGGTGCATCAAAATCGCCATAGGCGCTCAGCATACGCTTGATTTCAATTCCTGGTGTGTCTAGCGGCACAAGTACCATGCTGTGTTGTGAATGGCGATCATTTTCAGGGTTAGACAAGCCCATGAAGACTGTGACTTTAGCATTTGGATGACCCAAGCCCGTGCTCCACCATTTTTTACCATTGATAACCACTTCATCACCATCGAGCTCAATGGTGGCTGCCATGTTGGTGGCATCTGATGAGGCAACATCGGGTTCAGTCATACCGAATACAGAACGAATCTCACCGTTTAAAAGTGGTGTTAGCCATTTGGCTTTTTGCTGTTCTGATCCAAAGTGATAAAGCACTTCCATGTTGCCCGTGTCTGGAGCGTTACAGTTGAAGATTTCTGGTGAGAAGGGTACACGACCCATTTCCTCGGCAAGCGGCGCATATTCTAAACAGCTTAAGCCTTTGCCTAATTCATCATCGGGTAAAAATAGGTTGGCTAAGCCTTGCTCTCGCGCTTTCACCTTTAAGGCTTCTAATTCAGGGTGTAATTTCCAGTTTTTCCAATCACCTGTGGGGTTCATCTCCTCAAGCTCAGCATAGATGCGCTCTTCGATTGGATAAACGTTTTCCTTCATAAAGGCTTTGACGCGGGCCAGATAATCTTGTGCTTTTTGACTGTGTTCGAAATGCATGGTGTTCTCCACATGATGATGAAAGGTAACTGCATGGTTTGCAGTAACATGATACTAGTGTAAAACAGTCTTCTTATTTGAATGAAATGAAATATACTATCAATATAGTATGAATTTAATTCATAGGCTCAGGGTTGGGGTTTCATAGTTGGGTGGAGTGATATGCCAGATTTAAAACATATTCAGCAGCTTGATTTGAACTTGTTAAAAGTGTTTGAAAGCTTGTACCAAGAACAGAACATGACACGCACTGCAGAACAACTGCACATTACACCGTCGGCCGTTAGTCACGGGATAAAACGTCTGCGCGAGGCATTGCAAGATCCCTTGTTTGAGAGAAGTCAGAATAGAATGTTGCCGACTCCAACCTGCCAACGAATGGCACCTATGATCATAGAGAACCTGTCTGGCCTTCGACAAATGTTGCAACAGTGGGGGGATTTTAATCCTGTCACCAGTCAACATCATTTTCGCATTGGCATTCACGATGCGCTCGAACCGGCCATGCTGCCAAAGATTGTGAAAGGTTTATCTGAGAGCGCTCCTAGTGTCACCCTTGCTAGTGTGAAGGTAGAAAGAAATCAGTTAAGTCGGTTGTTAGCTGCCGGACAAGTTGATTTAGTATTTGATGTTTCTATGCCAATGAAACCGCCCATACTGCACCAACCAATGCTGGACGATAATTTTAGTATTTTGTTATCCAAACATTATGCAAAAGAACTAAAACTGACACAGAAAAGCTATTTCACTCAGCAGCATATTAGTGTCTCTCACCGGCCAACTGGTGCTGCGGTGGAAGATCTTCTTTTGCAAGGGCAGGGGTTGTCGCGCAAAATTGCTATCCGTTGTCAAAATTACTATGCCGCCAAAGACATGTTAAAAGACGTGCCTATGCTACTCACATTGCCCACTTCTTTGGCTTATCGACTGAGTGACGAGGATTTGATGGTCGTTGCCATGCCTTTTAAAATGCCAAATATTGAAACCCATTTGTATTGGCATCAAAACACGGATTTGGACAATGCCCTTCGATGGTTTCGAGAGCTGTTATCAGACATTCTTGTAGAGCATGTTTCGAATTGAATGTGAATGCTTACTTACATGGTCAATAGGAAATAGATGGAACCCTTTAAAAATGTATTTAATCAGCAACTTGTCACCCATATTGCTGAGCATTTTTCTAACGTGCTTGAACAGTTTAACAGCCGTGCTTTTATCGGATCCTCGATGCAAAATTTCGAACACTTGGAACTAAAAGCCCGCTCAAATCAAATAACCCAAGCATTAATAACACATTTACCCGACGATTTTGTTGAGGCTTCAGAGGCTATTTTAAACACGCTTGCCGCACCTAGTGAGGAAGAAAAGATAGCACCCAGTGATCAACAACAAGGATTGCGGGGCTGGGCAATTATGCCCATTGCTGATTATGTGGCAGAGCAGGGCATGGCACATTTGGACCTGTCGGTGAAGCTATTGTTCGAGTTGACCATGCGGTTTTCATCCGAATTTGCCATTCGCCCCTTTCTCCACAACCATCAAAGCGAGATGCTCGAGTTTTTGCACCAGCAATGCCAGCACCCAAATATGCACATCCGACGACTGATCTCAGAGGGAACCCGCCCACGCCTTCCTTGGGGCATGCAGCTGACAAACTTTGTGACAGATCCACTACCCGTCATTGCATTACTAGAAAAACTGAAAGACGACGAGGCTGAATATGTGCGTCGTTCGGTCGCCAAT
The DNA here is from genome assembly GCA_028356795.1 of Aliiglaciecola sp. Lineage (GTDB taxonomy): Bacteria > Pseudomonadota > Gammaproteobacteria > Enterobacterales > Alteromonadaceae > Aliiglaciecola. The sequence goes on from JAOMVH010000024.1 coordinate 24,426, forward strand.
AACTTGAATGATATTGCTAAGGACCACCCAGATCTAGTGTCCAAAATTGCAAAAAAGTGGTGGCCAAAAGCAGATAAAAATCGTCAACGTCTAATCCGTCATGCTTGCCGGACATTATTGAAAAATGGCCATCCAAGTGTATTGGCGACCTTTGGCTTTCATCCACCTGAGCTGCAAAGTGTTGAATTACTTGTTGAGCAAAAAGCCATCAACTTTGGTGAAGCTGTTAGCTTTAGCCTGATACTTCATTCGTCATCAAATCAGCCGCAAAAAATGATGATTGATTATGCCGTGCATCATCAAAAGGCCAATAAAGGAACAACGGCAAAAGTGTTCAAATGGAAAACATTAACACTGAACAACAGTGGCAAAGAAAACCTGTCCAAATCCCATGTTTTTAAAGCGATCACCACCCGAAAGTATTATCCTGGAGAGCATAGTATTGAAGTGTTCGTAAATGGCCTATCGGTGGGCAAAACAGCATTTCAATTATTGATGAAGTAGTTAACC
>JAOMVH010000025.1 GCA_028356795.1 Aliiglaciecola sp.
TCTCATCTTGTGTATTCCCATCTCGCTTTTGCAATGGTTGCGCGTTAATTTCCGCCTGGCTTTATAACTTTCACGCCACAAGCTTTAATTCTGTTAAATGTGAAAGCTGTGTAAATTCCTTTCGTAATGGCGGTAAAAATTCATTTATTTAGAATATTTATATCGAACATTGCCCTTTTAGTAGTCAATTTTGGTTGAGTTTTCAAAGCGTAAGTGGTACTTATCTTCATCCTAACTACTAAGACTTAATCACTATGCAAACAAACATATCTGAACTTCTCGCCGAGGCATCAACATTAATGATTGTTGGTATGGGGGTGGTTTTTGTTTTTTTAACATTGATGATAGGCGCCGTTAATCTAATCGCTTTCATTAATCGAAAGATTCCAGAAGAAAGCTCGCCTAATCAAAGTCCTACGAGCAGGCGTGCACCATCCGCTAATCGTCAAGATAATGGTGCACCAGTTGCCGCGATTGCTGCTGCAATCCATCAATATCGTAAAAACCACTAGAACCCCTTTTTGATTTTCTTGGAGCTACCATGAGCAATCCGTTAAAAATTACTGAATTAGTGCTGCGTGATGCACATCAATCCCTATTAGCCACACGTATGCGCATAGAGGACATGTTGCCAATTGCGCAAAAGCTTGACCAAGTCGGGTATTGGTCAATGGAATCTTGGGGGGGGGCAACGTTTGATGCTTGTATTCGCTATTTAGGTGAGGATCCTTGGGAAAGAATTCGCGCATTGAAAAAGGCGATGCCCAATACACCTCAACAAATGTTGTTGAGAGGACAAAACTTATTGGGGTACCGTCATTACGCAGACGATGTGGTTCAGAAGTTTGTCGAAAGAGCACACACAAACGGTGTCGATGTTTTCCGTATTTTTGATGCGATGAATGATTCTCGCAATTTAAAAACAGCCATCTCTGCCGCGGTTGAGATTGGTGCCCATGCGCAGGGAACTATTTCTTATACTGTTAGCCCCGTTCACACCCTAGAACGTTGGTTAGATATGGCAAAAGAGCTTGAAGACATGGGCATTCATTCACTATGTATCAAAGACATGGCCGGACTCCTCAAACCTTATGAATGTGAGGAGCTAATCACTCGTTTGAAAGAGACGATTGATGTTCCTATTGCGATGCAATGTCATGCAACAACGGGATTAAGCACCGCGACTTATCAAAAGGCTATTGATGCCGGAATTGATATGCTTGATTGCGCTGTATCGTCCATGAGTATGACTTATGGGCATACTGCTACCGAAACCATTACTTCGATTGTTGAGGGCACTCCTCGAGATACAGGTCTTGATATTACATTACTTGACGAAATCGCAAGTTATTTTAGAGATGTTCGTAAGAAATATGCCAAGTTTGAAGGAAGTTTAAAAGGCGTTGACGCTCGGATCTTAATTGCCCAAGTGCCAGGCGGTATGTTGACCAACATGGAGAATCAACTCAAGGAGCAAGGTGCAGAGGATAAACTGGACGAGGTATTGAAAGAAATTCCTCGGGTGAGAGAAGATCTCGGTTTCATTCCTTTGGTAACACCCACTTCGCAAATAGTTGGTTCACAATCGGTGTTAAACGTCCTGACCAAAGAGCGCTATAAAAGCATAACAAAAGAAACAGCAGGGGTACTAAAAGGTGAGTATGGTGCCACAGCTGCGCCAGTAAACACTGAATTACAAGCAAGAGTGTTAGAAGGTAAAGAAGCTATCACTTGTCGCCCCGCAGATTTGATTGATGCCGAAATGAACAAGTTGGAAGGTGAATTGACTGATATTGCCAAGGAGCAAAATATATCGCTAGCTGACAATGTGGTTGATGATGTACTGACCTATGCCTTATTTCCTCAAATCGGACTGAAATTTCTGGCAAATCGCGATAACCCTGATGCATTTGAGCCTGCTCCCGGAACTGAACCGGTTGCTGCTGCGCCAACTCCAAGCGCTAGCCCTGTACCTGTATCGTCGGTTGAAAGCTATTCAGTTCGTGTCGATGGTAAGAGTTATCAAGTTGAAGTAGCTCCCAGTGGGCAACTCACTTCAGTGCAAGCACAAGCCGCACCCGCTTCCGCTCCTGCAGCTGTCGCGGGCAATAATTTGGATGCGCCCTTGGCAGGGAATATTTTCAAAGTGCTGGTTCGAGAAGGCGATCATGTTGAATCTGGTGATGTGGTTATCATCATGGAAGCAATGAAAATGGAAACAGAGGTGCGCGCAATCGAAAGCGGTACTATCACGTCTGTGCACATCAATGAAGGGGATTCAGTGACGTCTGGACAAGCCCTTCTAACCTTAGGGTAGTGCTATGGAGAAGTTAGAAATACTATGGCAAAGCACTGCACTGGCGCATTTCGAAACAGGCCAAGTGATTATGATGTTGGTGGGGCTTGGATTGCTCTACTTGGCAATTGTTAAAAAATTTGAGCCATTGCTGCTGTTGCCTATTGGCTTTGGTGCGTTACTGACAAATATTCCATTAGCTGGCTTCTCAGAAGTTGGTGGTTTGTTGCATTATGTCTATGAAATTGGTATCGGAACAGGTGTCTTCCCGTTACTGATATTTATGGGCGTTGGTGCGATGACTGATTTTGGTGCTTTAATTGCCAACCCCAGAATGCTGTTATTAGGCGCTGCGGCTCAGTTTGGCATTTTTGCGACCTTAATTGGCGCTATATTGCTTAACTATGTGCCGGGTTTGGAATTCACACTAAAAGACGCCGCTGCCATTGCAATTATTGGTGGAGCGGATGGACCAACGGCTATTTTTCTTGCCTCTAAGCTAGCGCCTGATTTGTTAGGTACCATTGCGGTTGCGGCATACTCGTATATGGCACTGGTGCCTATAATCCAGCCGCCAATTATGAAGGCTCTGACTAGTCCCGAAGAGCGTCAAATTAAAATGGCACAATTGCGAGTCGTTTCGCGACGTGAAAAAATTATTTTTCCATTGGCAGTACTGTTGATGACCATTTTGTTTTTACCCACAGCCACGCCACTTGTTGGTATGTTCTGCCTAGGGAATTTGATGAAAGAGGCGGGTGTAGTTGATCGTTTGAGTAATACTGCTCAAAACGAATTAATTAATGTTGTCACTATCTTCCTTGGTTTAGCCGTTGGTTCTAAATTGTCGGCAGATAAATTTTTGAAAGCTGAAACCTTGGGTATCCTGGCATTGGGTGCGGTCGCATTTGCGATTGGTACTGCAACAGGTGTTCTTATGGCCAAGGTGATGAACAAGTACAGCAAAGCTGATATCAACCCATTGGTTGGTGCTGCTGGTGTATCAGCGGTGCCTATGGCAGCCAGAGTCGTAAATAAAGTTGGCTTGCAAGCTAATCCGCATAACTTCCTGTTAATGCATGCAATGGGACCTAACGTTGCAGGTGTATTGGGCTCCGCCGTGGCCGCAGGTATTCTATTGGCGTTAGTAAATTAAGCTGAATTCAGGATAACTTAAAGTGACAGATGGTGAGGGAGATTTTCCTCACCAACTGTTATTTAGGAGCTATTAAGGATTGATGGGATGTTACCAACTTCTCGGTATATTTGTCCTTGGGCCAGTTAAAAATCACCTCTGTTTTTCCTGTTTCCACAAGTTGACCTTGCTTGAGGATAAGTGCTCTGTCACTTATGTGACGAACAATGCCTAAGTTGTGAGAAATAAATATAAAACCCAAACCTAAATCTTTTTGCAATTGCATGATCAAATTGATGGTTTGCGAGCGTACAGAAGGATCTAACGCTGCAAATGGCTCGTCAGCAACGATAACCTGCGGATCCAGAATGAGTGCTTTAGCCAAAGCTAAACGCTGACGTTGACCATCAGATAACATGTGTCGATAGAAATACATGTGTTCAGTTAATAGGCCCACCATCTTTAGTGTTTCGACAATTTTATTTAAGCGCTGGGCTGTATTCAATTGCGTATTCAACAGTAATGGCTCTTCAAGAATTTTGGAAACGGTAATACCAGGGTTGAGTGATTCATTACTGTGCTGAAAAACCATTCTAATATTTAAACAACGCTGTTTAATATTATGAGAAGAGAGCTTTTGTCCGTTGAGGAAAATTTTACCACTTTTGGGCTTTTCAGCACCCACTAATAATTTACCAAGCAATGACTTTCCTGAGCCGTTTTCCCCAACAATCGCAAGGGTTTCACCGGAGTTTAATTCAAAGCTAATTGGGCTAAGGGTAAAACCTGATCTTTGATTAAACCAATTGTGTTTGGCTCTTTGTTCAAAACACAACTCTTCAACATTTAAAAGTGCAGTCATTGTTTATCCCGTATAAGTGGAAAGTGACAACTATAAAAATGATCTTGAACATGGCGTAATTCTGGTGTCTTTACACACTCTTTTTGTGCCCGAGGACAACGAGGACCTAAGCGACATCCAATAGGCAAATGCTGAAGGGTAGGAATTGTCCCATCTAACGCTGCCAACGGTGATTTAGGCGGCAAGTCTTTGCGAAAGCTTGGAGCACTATCTAATAATGCTTTTGTGTATGGGTGCAATGGACGCTTGCGCAGTTGATGCATTTTGCCGTCTTCAACGGTTTGTCCGCAGTAGAGCACTGTCATGCGGCTCGCCATACTAGAAATAGCCAACAAGTCATGACTGACAAATAGAATCGTTAAACCCCTAGTTTCATTTAACCTTGAAAGTAATTTGAGCACTTGGATTTTGGTGGTTATTTCCATACCACGTGTTGGGTCATCCGCGATCAGCAACTTGGGGGAAGAAACGAGCGCACATGCAATCAGGAACTTTTGACCTATATCATCAGCAATCTGATGGGGGTAAGCCTTCAGATACTTACGATGATCTTTTATCCCTACTTTGTGCAATAGCTTGATGGCCATTTGGCGACGACTTTTAGCTCGTTGCCAAAACCACTGCGCTTTGACCAGATCTCCCGGAATGCTTTCCATCAGCTGTTCGCCAAGTGTTGCACAAGGGTCCAATGATAACAACGGGTTTTGAAAAATGACCGTGATGTCTGAACGCATTATTAGACGTCGTTCCATATCTGACATTGTTAAAAGGTCTTTGCCTTTCCATGTCATTCGATCAGCAGTAATACGAAAATTTTCAGGTATTGCGCCAACAATCGAACGAACAATGAGACTTTTGCCAGAACCTGATTCGCCAACCAATGCTCTGATCTCCCCTTCTTCCACTCGCATGCTGACTTTGTCGAGCGCCTTCATCCAACCATTGGAGCCTTCAATCTCTAAGGTAAGGTTTTTAATATCTAACAGCGCCATTAGTTTTGCAGCCTATTGCGTAATGCTGACCTTAGTCCATCTCCCACTACATTGACCGCTAATACCATCAAAAATATAGCACTACCTGGCAGTGCAATGAGCCAAGGCGACTTATAAGCCTCCCGAAGCCCTTCTGATAGCATAACACCGAGTTCTGGCGAAGGTGGCTGTGCACCAAGTCCAAGGAAGCCTAGCGCGCTAATGTCGAGAATGGCGATAGAGAGCGCCATTGTTCCTTGTACGACCAACATTTCATACATGTTGGGTAATACACAGTAAAAAAATAAATGGAATTTCTTTGCACCATCCAATTTAGACGCCAGCACATATTCTTTTTGCATTTCGGCTCTAACAACTTCTCGGGTGTTATGTACCACTTGTGGCACTAACGCCAAGCAGATGGCCCACATACTATTGACCAGTCCGATACCTAAAATGCCTACAATCACGATAGCAATAAGTAGGGTTGGTACAGCCATTAGTGAGTCCAGTAAATGATTCAGCACACTAGACCGCACGCCGCGAGTCATACCTGCAATGGCGCCTAGTGCAATTCCAATTAGCATTGAAATAACAACGAGCAATAAACTGATACCCAACGTCATTCTGCAGCCATAGATAAGACGAGATAACAAATCACGTCCCAAGCTATCTGTTCCAAATAAATAACGAATAGAACCACTTGCATCCCAAGCCGGCTGAACCAAAAATGCATTGGGGTTTTGCAGTAGGGGGTCAAACGGGGCGATAAGCGGCCCTAAGATAACCAGCACAATAAAAAATGCTAATAGCCAAAGGCCAAGCACAGCAATGTGGCTTTTTCTAAACTCCAGCCATGTATGTACCAATGGTGAAGGGTGAAATTCTTCCTGGTACAAATCAAGATTCGGCATGTGCGGTTCCCATTTGCGCAGGATTAATTAATTTGGCCAATAAGTCAGTTGCTACCGTTAGCATAATAACTAAGGTAGATACGGCTAACATGCCCGCACGTATGGCTGGGTAATCCCGTTGATTAATTGCTTGAATTAGCCAACTTCCAATTCCAGGCCATGAAAATACGACTTCAACTATCATCGCATTAGTCAGTAGTACCGCAAACTGCATTCCAAATAAAGGAATTATCGGAACTAGGGCGTTCCTGACTCCATGGCGCATGACTACTTGGAAACCACTTAGTCCGCGGGTGTAAGCCGCCTGAACATATGTACTAGACATTACCTCAATCACTGAACGACGAGTTAATCTAAATATGATGGCAGCAGTAACAATCGTGAGCGAGGCTGTTGGCATGATCAGGTGATAAAAAGCACTTTTTGCCGCTGCGCCTTTATAGCTTAAATCACTGAAAAATATATCAATAAGAATAAACCCCGTGTGATGGGGGATATCAAAAAGTAGACTTATTCTGCCGGACAATGGTAGCCAGCCTAACTGCAAAGAAAATACCAAGATAAGGATCAAAGATAACCAAAAGATAGGCATTGAGTAAGCCACAACACTGGCCGTAAGTAATCCGTAATCGGTCGTTTTATGATGTTGAAATCCGGCAACAAAGCCTAAGGGGACACCAATCAACAGCGACAATATCAATGCATAGGCACTTAGCTCAATGCTAGCAGGTAGCGTTTGGGCTATCTCATTTGCTAGCGGTAATCCAGAGCTGAAGCTCAATCCCCATTCACCATCAAACAAGCCTCTAATGTAATACCAATATTGATGAAAGTAGGATTTGTCAAAACCATGTAGGACGGTTAATCGCTGGTAGGTTTCTTGGTCTATGTCTTCTAGCCCGGTTAGGTTTACCAAGGGGTCGCCAGGAAATAAATACACCAGCATAAAAGAGAGAATGCTAAGCACCAAAAGTGTCAGGATCAATAGATTAAATTTTCGTATCACATGAGCCAGCATCATTGCTTTTGTACATCTCCGAATCGAATTGCGCCAAATGGATTAATTAATAAGCCTTCTAAATTTTGTCGGTGAGCTCGATATCGATAAGCATGTGCTATCGGGACCAGTGGCACTTCATCTGCAATGAGTTTGTTAGCCAAACGGTAATAATGATTGCGTTGCTCAATTTCCGTGTAAGTTAGGGCTTGATCAATCAGCGCGTCATACTCGGGCGAACACCACATTGCGCGATTTGTACCAGATTCAATCGCTGAACAGGTCAATAAGGGGCGGTAGAAATTATCGGGATCGCCATTGTCGGCAGACCAACCAATCAAGACTGAATCGTGTAAGCCATCCTTCAGGCGTTCTCGAAATGCCGTCCATTCGTAGCTAATAATATTCACCTGAATACCAACTTGGTTGAGGTAATTCTGCATTAGCTCTGCCATTTTTCTCGCATTTGGGTTGTATGCACGCTCGACAGGCATGGCCCAAATATTCATCGTGAAGCCGTCCTCAATGCCACTTTCAAGTAACAATTGTCTGGCCATAACCGGATTATAATTAACATCATTAAGATCTGCTTGATACGCCCATGATGATTCGGGCAATAAGCCTTTGGCATTGACCGCGCTGCCTAGATAAATGCCTTCTATTAAGGTGTTCTTGTCTATTGCCATGGCAAGAGCTCGTCTAACCTTGGGATTATCAAATGGTGGTTTCGATGTGTTAAATGCCCAAAAACCAACATTTAGTCCTGGTTTTTCGTCTAATTTTAAATCTGCTCTCTCTCGAATCGTATCGAGCTCGGTATGGGCCGGAAACGCGATGGCGTCACATTCTCCGGTCATCAATTTTGCTAAACGTTGAGAGCTCGATGGGGTGATATCAAAAATAAGCCTCTCTACAGCAAGGTCATGCTGCCAGTAGTTATCATGTTTGAGATATCGAATGAATCGAGCTTTTTTATACTTCTCAAATTTGAATGGACCAGTACCAATTGGAAACATGTCTATGCGATTTTGTTGCTCAGCCTGTGTTAATTGTTGCGCATATTCGGCTGATAAAATAGCCGCAAAGTCAGTGGCCAAGTTGGCGAGAAATGAACTGTCAGGTTGTTTAAGCGTTAGCTCAACGCGATAGCCATTAATGCGCTTTACATCTGCAATAACATTACTCAAGCCTAAACTCGAGAAGTAAGGGTACTGTCCACCTGAAACTTCATGATAGGGATGATCCGGCAAGCGCCAGCGATCAATACTGAATATAACGTCATCTGCGTTGAAGGTGCGGTTTGGTGAAAAGTAAGGCGTTTGGTGAAACTTAACTCCCCGTCTCAATTGAAAAGTGTAGGTAAGGCCGTCTTTGCTTACCAACCAACTGCTGGCAAGTCCGGGGACTATCTGTCCAGATAACGGGTCAAAATTAATTAGCCTGTCATAAATTTGATGTGAGGACGCATCAGATGTGGTTCCCGAGGTATCTAATTGTGGGTTGAAACTAATCGGGTCTCCCTCAGAACAATAAATAACGCCATCAAGGGGACCTGCAGTATCATCGGCATCACTACACCCCATTAGCATACATACTAACCCTGATACTAGAAGGGTGCTAAGTCTATGATAACCGCCATTGTATTGAATATTCACCTTAGGTCTCTGGTTCCTCTGATGAGCCATCTAAGAGGTTATATTTCTTTAAATAACCTCTTAACTGATGATAGGTCAAGGAAAGTTTCTCGGCAGTTTTTTTCTGATTAAATTGACTATCAGATAGCGCTTGTTGAATCAGGTCTATTTCAAATTCTTGCGACAAGTTTTTTAAATTGACCGGAAACTGGTGACGAGGAGGTGATGTTGATACTGGCTCAGCGCTGGCCTCTTGATTTTCTTCTTGAGATGGAGCATCGACAGTGGGGGCCGCTGTGACAATTCTATCTTGGGTCTTTACTCTGCCTATTGGACGGTAAACCGATTCGAACGGGTCCAATACGATTTGATGGACGGGTAAATGTGGATTGTTCGAGCGATATACTGCGCGTTCTACCACGTTTTTTAATTCCCGTATATTTCCCGGCCAATCATGCTCGAGTAATATGCGCTTCGCTTTTTCGGTAAAGCCACTGAACAATTCCATCTCAAGCTCTCTGGCCATATTGATAGCAAAGTGTTCAGCCAGCATCATGATATCATCAAGGCGCTCACGCAGGGGAGGCAGGGTAATAACATCGAAGGCCAATCGATCCAGCAGGTCAGGTCTAAACTCACCTGATTCAGCCAGTGATGGCAGGTCTTCATTTGTAGCAGCGACTAGACGAACATCTACTTTGACACTTCTTGAGCCGCCTACGCGTTCAAATTCACCATATTCAATCACTCTCAAAAGTTTTTCTTGAATCAGTCCTGACGTATTGGCTAATTCGTCGAGGAAAAGCGTGCCATTGTGTGCGACTTCAAAGCGGCCTTCTCGGCGTTTTTGCGCGCCAGTAAACGCGCCGGCTTCGTAACCAAATAGCTCACTTTCCAACAAACTCTCACTCAGCGCAGCACAATTTAGTTTTAAATAATTTTGTTCCCAGCGTTTTGACAGATAATGCAAACGAGCCGCAACTAATTCCTTCCCTGTTCCCCGTTCACCTATGATCAGCACAGGTTTGTTTAGCGGTGCAATTTGAGATATTTGCTCAAGCACTTCTAGGAAACTGTTCGACTGACCTAATAAATTATCTTGTTGGCGAAATCGACTCATCGATCGCGTTCCTTCATTCTACGTGTTGTTAATCTCACTCAAAAAAAGACATAGACAATCAACTGATTGACCGGTCTCTCGTGACATTTTTTACCGGATTTGGCTACATCTATCTAAAAAGTGGTCTAATCCACTAATATGTGGTTGATAATCATAATACGCTAAAAAGCTAAAGTTAAGGAATAATTATTATTTTTTATAAAAATCATGGGGTTAATCGTTTTTTTTGAGTTGGCCCGCATATTGAATAACTAAATCTAGCAAATGCCTATGCATTTATTTTTTAGATAACATGAAGTAGAGGACAAGATTATGGGTATCTTCTCGCGTTTTACTGACATAGTGAATTCAAATATTAACTCTTTGCTAGACAAGGCAGAGGATCCAGAGAAAATGGTTCGTCTTATCATCCAAGAGATGGAAGACACTCTAGTAGAAGTGCGTTCTGCTTCTGCAAAAACGTTGGCAAACAAAAAGGACATTGGGTCACAAATTGCTAAACTAGAGAACGAAGCCAATGACTGGCAGGCGAAAGCGGAACTAGCAATCAGTAAAGATCGTGAAGACTTGGCCCGTTCAGCGCTGCAAGAAAAGAAAAAATGTGTTGAACATAGTGAAGTGTTAGCCAAAGAGCTAGCAGTCATCGATGAGCAAATCGGCAAACTTCAGGGTGAAATCGGTCAGCTTCAAGAAAAGCTTGCTGATGCCAAAGCCCGTCAAAAAACGATCATCATGCGCCAGAAAACAGTCAGCTCCCGTCTTGAAGTTAAGAAAACACTAGACAACAGCAAAGTTGATTCTGCGATGGGAAGGTTTGAGCAATATGAGCGTAAAATTGACGATTTAGAATCGCAAGTAGATGCTTATGACTTGGGTAAAAAGACCCTTGCTGATGAGTTTGCTGACTTAGAGTCTGATGATAAGATAGATGATGAGTTAGCTGCACTTAAAAAGAAAGTCCAGACTAAATCAAGCAAGACCAGCGCAAAAAAGTAATTTTTAGATAGGGTAAAGGAGAAAGACTGTGGAAGAAATATTAATGTTTACAGTGGGTATCCCTACTATTATTTTCATGACAATTGTCGCGCCAATATGGTTGATACTCCACTATCGTAGTAAGAAGCAAGTGAGCCAAGGTTTAACCGAAGACGAATATATGTCTTTGCAAACTCTGTCCAATAAAGCTGAGATGATGGCGGATAGAATACAAACCCTTGAAGCGATTTTAGATGCGGAGACCCCAGATTGGAGGAATAAAGCATGAGAGACGGTAAGCAATTACAGCGCGACTCTCAGCAAGGGAAAATAGCTGGAGTGTGTGCGGGTATCGCCGATTATTTTGGCATTGAAACATGGTTAGTACGCATTGCAACCGTTGCTGCAACCTTATTACTTGCTGGACCATTTGTTCCTGTATTTTATATCGCAGCTTGGTTTATCCTCGATAAAAAAGAACCTGAACCAGGTCTAGGTTCCCATCGCAATGCATCTTTTGCGGGTAAACACAGCGTCAAAGGATGGAAAAGTGACGAAGAAGATGACGATAGAAAAATCGAAGTGAAGTCTAAGGTATGGCAAGCTGGTGAGCCACCTAAGCAAGCGTTTTATGATATCAAACAAAGATTTGTTCGTATCGAAACCAGACTACGCAAGGTTGAAACCTATGTAACCTCGTCAGAGTTTCAGCTTAATCGAGAAATAAACAAATTGTAGTTATTCTATACATATCCATTAGCGTGTAGGGCCTTAAGGCCAGTATAAAGCGGCCTGCGGGCCGCTTTGTTATTTGTAGTAAAAATGAAGGTGAACATTTTGATTAAGTCTTTGACTGAGCATGCTTCTGTTAAACGTTTGCAGGGACGCGCTAAAGTACTTGGAAGCCGTCTTGCAGACCATCATGTTAGTTTAGCGGTCACTGGACTGAGCAAAAGTGGCAAAACGGCGTTTATTACCTCCATTGTCAATCAACTTTTACATGGTCGAGACAGCCAAACCTTGCCGTTTTTTTCAGTGGTAGCCCAGAAACGTTTGATTGGCGTTAAGCGCGCTGTGCAACCTGATATGACGGTGGCGAGATTTGCCTATGAAGATGGCGTTGATAAATTGTTCTCCGAGCCACCTCAATGGCCTAAATCAACCGATGGTGTTAGCCAGGTGCGGTTATTGATCAAATATCAAAACCAATCAGGGTTACGACGTATTTTGTCTGAGCAAAGCACACTCACCTTAGATATTACCGATTATCCCGGAGAATGGTTACTCGACCTACCTTTGCTGGAAATGAACTATCGTCAATGGTGTGAATCATTTTGGTCTGACTTAAAAGATGCAAAAAAAAGCGAACTGGCTGATGCGTTTAAACAGAGCTTGTCTGGAATTGATTGGCAAGCTGAACCTGATGAGATTCAAATCCAGACTATTGCTGAGCTGTTCACACAGTTTTTGCATGCTTGCAAAGAGGCCGGATTTCAATTGATACAACCGGGACGGTTTGTGTTGCCGGGTGAACTAGTTGGGGCGCCAGTACTACAATTCTTTCCTGTTCCGCCTGAGCAGTTAGATGTTGAGCTGCAATCAGAGCAGGCTGGCGTCGTTGAGTTAATGACATCGCGGTATGAACAGTATCAGAAAAAAGTCATTAAACCCTTTTACAAACAACACTTTAAACGTTTCGATAGACAAATTGTATTAGTCGATTGTTTGACTGCGTTAAATCAAGGCGCTCATAGTTTTAATGATTTACGTAATGCCATTAATTGGCTCCTTAGCAGCTTTCACTATGGCAGAAGTAACCTTTTGAAACGTATTTTTTCACCAAACATCGACAAGCTCATGTTTGCAGCGAGTAAATCTGACCACATCACACCTGATCAGCAATCAAATTTAGTGGTGTTATTGGAATCGATGATCCATCAAGCCCGGCAACAAATTCAATACGAAGGGGTTGAGACTGAATCAACGGCGTTTAGTGCAATCAAAGCATCACAGGTGGGTGTGAGTCATATTAACAATGAGCAGGTGCAAGTATTGCAAGGACTAAATAAAACAGGTGAATCTATTGCCTTGTTTCCTGGAGAGGTCCCCAAAATGTGTCCAGATGAATCGTTTTGGGCTCAACAAGGGTTTGCGTTTCCAGAATTTCTGCCCGCAAAGCCTACATCACACCAAACAGGATTCGAACACATACGGTTAGATCATGTATTGGAATTCGTACTGGGCGACAAATTGGAGTAAACATATGAAGCATGGAAATAGTGCGCCAAAACAGGTGCTTAGACCAGGATTTGAAGTTGATGCTGAACCTGTTGTTCCGGTATCTAATGAGCCAGAGTTGCTTCGTCCATCTGTGCAAATAGACGTTCAGGCTGATCTGAATGAACCTGATGACGACAATGATCCCGAAAATATTCCTAATACTGACAACGTGAAATCACCAGGTCGCAGGTTTGGTAGCAAATGGTTGTGGCTAGGTTTGGCCGTGCTGATTTTAGGGGTCGTTGAATTAACTATTTTTGTTGAACGCTTGTTTAACCAACAAGATTGGTTGTCAGCGGCATGGTTGGTTGTTTTGGTAAGTGTCATTGTATTTGCCCTTGCACAGCTTTTTAACGAATGGCGCGGATTAAAGAAGCTAAAACAACGTGAAAACTCTAAAAACCAAGGGATTGCCATGCATAACACGCCATCAATGGGTCAAGGGCAAACCTATTGTGATTCGCTAGCTGTCGATTTAAACGGGCAATATTCTCAACAGATAAAAAAGTGGCAACAAGGGTTAGAACCTCATCACATTGATAGCGAAATTGTTAGTCTATTCGAGCTTCAAGTACTCCAAGATGCAGATAAAAAAGCGATAAAGTGCGTTACTCAACACGCATCCGCTAGTGCTGCAATGATAGCAGTAAGCCCTTTTGCGTTGCTGGATATGGCCGTTGTTTTATGGCGAAACCTGCGTATGTTGAAACAAGTAAGCCGCTGTTATGGCATTGAGCTTACCTATTGGGGGCGCATTAGTTTAGTCAAGCAAGTGTTTAAAACCACGTTAGTTGCGGGGGCGGCGGAAATTGTATCTGATGCTGGTAGTTATGCTTTAGGAGCGGGTGCAACGGGTAAATTATCATCGCGATTGGCACAAGGTTTAGGCGCTGGGATCTTGACCAGTCGTATTGGCATAAAAGCGATGCACGCATGCCGTCCACTTCCTTGGGTGGCACTAAAAAAACCAGGTAGCTCAGAGCTCGCCACTCAGATTATTAGCGACTTAAAAAAGATCGTTAAGTGACTGTTTGTAAGGCGTTATTTTTCAAGCGTGTAAATTTAATGTTACGATTTTAGGTGAGTGAGATCTATGCCTGTAGCTTTTTCTTTGGCCCTAATCGGGTAAAATTTACGTTAATTCAATGCAATCATTATTGCTAATTAACGGGGCAAAGGCATGTCAAAAGTAACAAAGTACGTATCCCATGAAGCTGATGAAATGGGCAACGTAACTTGGTCAGCGGAAGAAAATAAAATCTGGCAGGATCTTTCCCAGAGACAACTAGATATTATTGAAAACCGTGCATGTGATGAGTTTATGCAAGGCCTTAAATTATTAGGGCTTCCTATAGACCGTGTTCCTCAGCTTGGGGAAATCAATACGGTACTAAAAGAAGCAACAGGCTGGCAGGTTGAGCAGGTTCCTTCGTTAATTAATTTTGATGCCTTTTTTAATTTATTGGCCAATAAAAAGTTTCCTGTTGCAACTTTCATTCGCAGCCGCGCCGATTTTGATTACTTACAAGAGCCGGATATTTTTCATGAAATATTTGGTCATTGCCCGTTATTGACCAACCCAGCGTTTGCCCATTTCACACATACCTACGGAAAATTAGGGTTAGCAGCCAGTAAAGAAGATCGAGCTTATTTGGCTAGATTATATTGGTTCACTGTCGAATTCGGCTTATTGAACACTGCTGAGGGCACGCGTATATACGGTGGTGGCATTCTCTCTTCTCCAGGTGAAACACTTTTTGCATTGGAAAGTGACGAGCCAGCAAGAATGGAAATGAATCCTCTTGAAGCGCTAAGAACGCCGTACCGGATTGATATTATGCAGCCAATTTATTTCACGTTGAATAGTTTTGAGCAGTTATTTGAATTGGCTGAGATGGATATAATGGCACTGGTAAACACAGCCAAGAAACTTGGTTTGCATGCCCCACGTTTTGAACCTAAAAACAAACTTGCCAGCTAATTAACCCCAGTCAACAGCCCATATAAAAACGAGTTTGCCCATCTACAAACTCGTTTTTGTCTCTTCGTCGCATTCTACTGTCATTAATCTCACTGTAATTGAAGACATAGTCACATTTTTGTAATAATATCTTTACACCTTATCTATTGGATTTAACAGTTAATGCGATTGGAGATCACCTGCCAAGATCGTCTTGGGATTGCACAAGACGTTTTGGACATCTTAGTTAATTACGAAATTGATTTGCGTGGTATCGAAATCGATATCGCCGGTAAGATATTCCTCAACTTTCCAAACATTGAGTTTGCTGATTTTCAGCATTTAATGCCAGAGATACGCCGTATCACAGGCATAGAAGACGTTAAGACAACACCTTTTATGCCGATTGAGAGGGAACAAAATCAGCTCAAAGCTTTATTGCAAACATTACCGGATCCGATTTTTTCATTGGATACCAAAGGTCGTATCTTATTAGTTAATGAAGCGGTATTGGCAAGTGTTGAAGAAACCCCTGATGTGATTCTTGGGCAGGAAATTAGTGAGTTTGTTCGCGGATTTAATTTTCAAAAATGGTTAGATGGAAAAACTATCGCACCACAGACTCAAAAAGTTAGCTACTTAGAGCAAGATTTTCTTGCTGATATCTTGCCCGTTATGGTCCCAGAATCTGGAGATGAGTCGATTTTAGCCGGCGCTTTATTAATGCTCAAATCAGAATTCCGATTAGGGCAGCAACTCACCGTGTTTCACCAAGTCAGCAATGATAGTTTTGCTTCAGTGCAAGCCAATAGCAATGGTATGAAAAAAGTGGTTCGTGAAGCTAGCAGAATGGCAGAGCTAGACGGACCTATTTTGATCCTTGGCGAAACAGGCACAGGAAAAGAAATGATTGCTCGTGCATGTCATGATGCCAGTCGAAGAGCAAGTGGGCAATTCCTGGCTCTTAATTGTGCATCACTACCTGACAGTGTTGCTGAGACTGAGCTGTTTGGTTACGCGCCTGGTGAATTCGGTCAAGCCGAAGGTAAAGCCGGTATTTTGGAGCAGGCAAAAGGTGGAACCTTGTTTTTGGATGAAGTTGGCGATATGTCAGCACAACTTCAAGCAAAGTTATTGCGGGTATTACAAAACGGTACTTTTCGCCGAGTGGGTGACTCAAATGAAGTCAATGTGGACGTTCGAATCGTGTGCACCACACAAAAAGACTTATCTAAATTAATTGAGGAAGGACAGTTTAGAGAGGATCTTTATTATCGACTTAACGTTCTCATGCTCATTGTTCCGCCATTAAGAGAACGTAAGTCAGATATCATTCCTCTTTCTGAGCGATTTGTGAAGCAGCATAGTATGAAGTTAGGCCGTCGGGCTCCCAAACTCAGCAAGTCCTGTGTTGATTATCTGCAGGGCTACCCTTGGCCGGGCAACGTTAGACAATTGGAAAACGCCTTGTATCGGGCATTGTCATTGTTAGAAGGCAACGAGATGGGCAAAGAACATATTCAATTACCCAGTAGCGCTGAGAGTATTAGTTTTGTGCCAGAAGAGTTTGAAGGTAGTTTAGAAGATGAAGTAAAACGCTATGAAAAAAGTTTGTTGAGACGTCTTTATCCGTTTTACCCAAGTACTCGTCAATTAGCCAAGAAACTCGGGCTAAGCCATACTGCAATTGCGAATAAATTGCGGGAATATGGCATTAACAAGAAGACTGTAAAAATTTAGTTACGCTTTTAACCCAAACGTGCAGTTTTGTTGACACCAAAAGCCGCTTTCTAGCGGCTTTTTGCTGAGGTATGGAAACTGTACAGTGAAGCTTACAGTTGCACCTCGAGAATCGCCGCAAGTAATTGCAGCTTATAGCCTTTTCTTAGCTGCGGATATGTTGTCTAGTAGGCCTATACATTCAGGCAACATTGAGAGCAACATGACACAAGATATCAATTACAACCCATTAAACAGTGACGGATTTGAGTTTGTTGAGTACACAGCAGCAGATGACAAAGGTATCCAAGCTTTAAAAGATTTATTCACTTCTCTTGGTTTTGCAGAAGTCGCCAAGCATCGTTCAAAGCGTGTATGGTTGTTCAAGCAAGGTGATGTAAACTTTATTGTTAACGCCGAGCCTGCTTCTCAAGCTGAAGAGTTTGCAAGATTGCGTGGTCCAAGCGTATGTGGCATGGCATTTCGAGTAAAAGACGCTGGAAAAGCATTGCAACATGCAGTTAAGAACGGTGCAAAGCAATTTGTTGGAAATCTTGGTGCTATGGAATTAAACATTCCTGCTGTATACGGTATCGGTGAGAGTACGTTGTATTTTGTAGACCGTTATGCAGATGAGTCTATCTATGAAGTTGATTTCAAATTCTACTCGGATTGGAAGCAAAGAATGGCCGATGCAGATGCAGGTTTGGCTGTATTAGATCACCTAACGCACAATGTAAAACGTGGAAACATGGCTGTATGGGCTGACTTTTACGAGCGTATCGGTAACTTCCGCGAAATTCGCTACTTTGACATTGAAGGCAAGCTAACTGGGCTAGTCAGTAAGGCGATGACTTCACCATGCGGCAAAATCAGAATTCCCATTAATGAATCTTCAGACGATAAATCGCAAATCGAAGAGTTTATTCGTGAATACAATGGCGAAGGTATCCAGCATATCGCTATGTCTACAGAAAATATCTATGAAACAGTTCGACTTTTAAAAGGTCGTGGTTTGAAGTTTATGGATACACCTGACACTTATTATGAGCAAGTTAACGAACGTGTTGCTGGCCATGGTGAAAACTTAGACGAAATGAAAGAGCTTAAGATATTGGTAGATGGTGCACCAACCAAAGATGGTATATTGCTACAAATATTTACAGACACAGTGATTGGGCCTGTTTTCTTCGAAATTATTCAACGCAAAGGCAATGAAGGATTTGGAGAAGGTAACTTCAAAGCGCTGTTCGAATCTATCGAACTAGACCAAATCCGTCGCGGTGTGATTGAAGAAGATGGAGAGAAGTCTGATGCGTAGATGGATCCAGTTTCCTCGTCAAGAAGGCGTTTCTTCTCGACAGGCTCACGCAGACTTTCCGGAAGCGGCGATCTATGAGCGGGAAATTGGACGGAGTGGGTTCTTCGGACCTGCTTCACATCTTCATCATACACATGCGCCAACCGGCTGGATTGACTGGCAAGGCCCATTGAGACCTCGAGCTCTCGATCTCAATTTGTTGAAAGACAAAGGGGAAGTGATTGACACGGCATCTCCCTGGTCAGCACCTGATATCTTGTACAACAGTCATTGTCGTTTTCGTATGTGGCATTGCAATCAAGCTATGCCTAAATTGGCCAGAAATGCCGACGGTGATGAGTTACTTTTTGTGCATCAGGGTAGCGGCCAATTGTTCTGCGACTATGGGCACATGCAAATCAACCAAGGCGACTACGTTGTGATCCCTCGCTCAACAATGTGGCGGATCGAGCCTGAATGTGACATGCAAATCTTGATGATTGAAGCGACCAATGATAGCTACCAATTACCTGAGAAAGGGGTTGTTGGCCCTCACGCGATTTTTGATGCCGCTATGTTAGATACGCCTCTGATCAATGAAGCGTTTCAAGCGCAATATTCAGAGCAGCAATGGCAGGTTGAAGCTAAGCGTCATGGGCAAGTATCGACTATTACTTACCCGTTCAACCCTCTTGATGCGATTGGTTGGCATGGAGATTTGAGTGTTGTCAGAATTAATTGGCGTGACATTAGACCATTGATGAGCCACCGCTATCATTTACCGCCATCAGCCCATACGACATTTGTTGCTAGTCGCTTTGTGATTTGTACATTTGTTCCAAGACCTATTGAGAGTGATCCCGGTGCACTGAAAGTGCCGTTTTATCATAATAATGATGATTACGATGAAGTGCTTTTCTATCATGAAGGTGACTTCTTTAGCCGAGATAACATCGAAAAAGGCATGGTAACATTTCATCCTGCTGGATTTACTCATGGACCCCATCCTAAAGCTTTTGCGGCGGGACAAGCATACAAGAAAAAGTTTACCGATGAGGTCGCTGTGATGTTGGATACTCGCGATGCGCTTATGATGGGTGCTGCAGCAGAAAAAGTTGAAAATCCAGACTATGTAAATAGCTGGAAAGGATAGGGCCGATTCAAGGCCAAACAAATAATAAGGTTTTCTATGAAATTAGCGACATTGAAAAACGCCACACGTGACGGTCAACTCGTCGTAGTTAGTCGAGATCTGAGTCACTATGTGGTTGTTGAAGCAATAGCCAATACCATGCAACAAGCTGTTGATAACTGGCAAGAGATTCAACCTAAATTGAATGAAATCTCCGAGCAGTTAAATGCGGGAGAAAGACCAGATGCAGTAAAATTTGAAGCGCACTTGTGTGAGTCACCTTTACCAAGAGCATATCAATGGGCGGATGGCAGTGCTTATGTTAATCACGTTGAGCTAGTACGCAAGGCTCGTGGAGCTGAAATTCCAGAAAGCTTTTGGACCGACCCACTAATCTATCAAGGCGGTTCAGATGATTTCATTGGTCCACGAGATGATATTGAGTTGCCAAGTGATGAATGGGGTATTGATTTTGAAGCAGAAGTCGCTGTCATTA
Source organism: Aliiglaciecola sp. (assembly GCA_028356795.1). Taxonomy (GTDB): domain Bacteria; phylum Pseudomonadota; class Gammaproteobacteria; order Enterobacterales; family Alteromonadaceae; genus Aliiglaciecola. Next base: position 19,792 of record JAOMVH010000025.1, read on the forward strand.
CCGACGATGTGCCTATGGGCGTTGCTGCCCAGGATGCCGGTCAGCACATCAAATTACTGATGATTGTAAACGATGTTTCGCTGCGCGGCTTAATACCTGGTGAGTTAGCAAAAGGCTTTGGTTTTTTCCAATCCAAGCCAGCTTCTGCCTTTTCACCAGTAGCGGTGACGCCCGATGAATTAGGCGATAAGTGGCAGGGCAACAAGGTACATTTACCGCTTCTATCTGAATACAATCAGCAGCAGTTTGGTAAACCTGAAGCGGGTGAAGATATGACCTTCGACTTTGCTCAGTTAGTGGCGCACGCTGCGAAAACACGTAACCTGGGTGCGGGTGCAATAATTGGGTCGGGCACGGTTTCGAATAAGCAGGGCACCGAGTTTGGTACTAGCATTGCTGAAGGTGGAGTGGGCTATTCGTGTATTGCAGAAGTACGAATGATAGAGACAATTCGAGATGGCATACCAACCACTGCATTTATGCGATTTGGAGACCATATTAAGATTGACATGCAAGACGAACTTGGCAACAGTATATTTGGTAGTATTGAACAGCAAGTCGTTCAGTACGATTAAATAGGTTGTAACGACACTTGACGATCAGGTCAAGTGTCGATTTGGAGGTCGTTTATGAGTTTACATCTTCACGGGTACTGGCGTTCATCTGCGAGTTATCGCGTCAGAATTGCAATGTACATTAAGCAATTAGATTTTGATTACGTACCCATTCATTTAGCCAAAGATGGTGGGCAGCAATTTAATGAAGCATACTCGTCATTAAATCCATCACAACTTGTTCCATTATTCATCGACGATGATGAAGATGTCTTCTTAAATCAATCATTAGCAATCATCGAATATCTAGATGAAAAGTACCCACAACCAATCAAGCTATTGCCCGCTCATACCTTAGATCGCGCAAGGGTTCGAGCGTTGTCACAAGATATTGCCTGCGACATTCAGCCCGTTGCAAACTTGCGTGTGTTGAATCATCTGACTACAACGTTTGATGCGACCACAGAGTCTCGTAATCAGTGGTGTAAACATTGGATAGAAAAGGGGTTTGATGCCATCGAAAAACGCCTTACTAACACGGCGGCGGACTATTGCTTTGGGTTTGATGTGACAATGGCAGACGTTGTATTGGTGCCACAAGTATACAATGCTCTGCGTTTTGAGGTTGATTTGCAGCGCTATCCAAACATTAAACGGGTTGCTGAAAACTGCAATGAGCTTGACGCTTTTACCAAAGCACTACCAGAGAATCAGCCAGACGCCGTTCAATAACGGCACTACTGGCTTTTAATTGGCAACTCGGTCGTGTTCTTCACCTGTTTTAATGCAAAGGTTGAACTCAGGTGATCCACTAAGGGCAGGTTGGTTAATTTGCTCTTTAGTAAGTGTTCGTATTCTTCGATGCTTTCAACAATGACCTTTAATAGGTAGTCTTTGTCGCCGCTGGTGGTGTGGCATTCGACAATTTCATCAATATTTTGTACTGAAGCTTCAAAATCATTCAAGGAATCACCGTCGTGATTTTTCAGCGTAACGTAAATAAACACAGATACACCAAGATTTAGTTTCTTGTTATCTAACAACGTAACTTTTTGCTTGATGATCCCATCTGCTTCCATGCGCTTGACGCGGCGCCAACAAGGCGTATGAGACAAACCTACTTTTTGGCTTAACTCCGCCATCGAGACGGTAGCGTCTTTTTGTAAAACCCTTAAGATTTCCCGATCAAATTTATCGAACTTCATGATGTTGTAAGCTTACGTGACTTGCAGTGAAAACATATGTGCAGCATGCGTAAATTTCTCTTCTTTTTCAACTACTACTAGGATATTTATCCTACAAGATGGAATGCAAACGTTACAAGTTTGCTAAACAATGTCCGAGGCCGCGAACTTAGCAAGGCATATCCTCTAATCATTGGGCTAATATTGAACAAAAATAACAACAAGGTTTCGTCATGTCAGTGTTCGATCATAAAGAGTTTGATAGTCATGAAAAAGTCGCATTTTTTAGCGATAAAGCCACCGGCCTCAAAGCCATCATCGCGGTGCACAATACTAATTTAGGCCCCTCTTTAGGTGGGTGTAGAATGTGGCCTTATGCTGATAGTACGGAAGCGTTGACAGATGTATTGCGTTTATCAAAAGGCATGACATACAAAGCTGCGATGGCGCAACTAAAGTTAGGTGGTGGAAAGTCCGTGATCCTTGGGAATCCAAGGGAGCATAAAACCGACGACATGATGAAAGCAATGGGACGTTTTGTTGAGCAGATGGGCGGTACTTATATTACAGCGGAAGATTCAGGGATATCGGTTAGTGATATTCGCTTGATGTCCCAAAACACGGGTCATGTGTCAGGCATCGATGCCAAATACCGATACGATGGCGGTGCGGCTGATGGCAATCCAGCTCCGTCTACTGCATATGGTGTATTTACCGGATTAAAAGCCAGTGTTGAGCATCACCTTAAGTGTGACTTAAAAGGACTCAAGGTTGCAGTTCAAGGGCTCGGTCATGTTGGCTTTAGATTAGCCAAACATTTGCATGAGCAGGGGGCGCAATTGTTTGTAACCGATTGAACGCTCATCGATGTAAGTTGCATCCCATTGTAGTTTGAACTCACCGAATTCAGTTTCAAAGTTATATTCGATATTAGCATCGAAACCGGAAGTTGTTTGACCACCTAAGTTTACTAGGCCGTTGAACAAGTCAAGTACACCACCACCAGAACTACGAGTAATTAGTGAACAAAGTGTTACACCGTCGCCCGCACAAGCATCAAGGATGTTTTGAGCACCAACACTTGATACTGCGTTGTCTACTTCGATATCGAAGACGTCAAACGTCATTGACAAGCCTTCAGCCCACTCTGGGTTATATACGAAGCCGTAAGTCATGCTTTCTGCTTCTTCAGCTTGTAGGTTCGCGTTACCACCAACAGTGATACGGATTTGGCTGTTAGGCTGAGCATAACTAGCAGGGATTCCAGCACAACCAGGTAGAGTTGGGTTAGCTGCTGCACCGCCGTTACATGGATCAGTTAGGCCTGGGAAGCTATCGCTGTTACCCAAGAACAATTCTGTCAACGCTGGAGCACGGAATGCTTCAGAGAAAGTACCACGAATCATTAACTCGTCGTTTACACGCCATTTCAGGCCAACTTTACTGTTAGTTGTTGTACCGAAGTTGCTGTAATCAGAGTAACGAGAAGCTAGCTCTAGGTCTAAGTTTTGAACGAAGTCCATGTCAGCAAGTAGAGGAATTGCCAGCTCTAAGTAAAGCTCTTCAACACTGAAGCTACCTTCAGTAGGCTGACGAGAGTTACCAGAGGTAATTCCAGCTGCGATTAGTGCGTCAGGCTGGTCGAAACCTTCCTGCCAGCGTTTTTCCCAACCAGCAGCAAATGCTAAGTAACCAGCAGGCATTTCTAGTAAATCACCAGAGATGTTAGCTTGGTAACTGCGTAGCTCAGTTCCCTGCGCATCTTGTGCAGTAAACGTGATGTAATCAAGCATTTCTTGTGAGATTGTACCTTGACCTAGGCCAGTAGAACCACCGAACAAGTCAAGAGGTATACAACCGTCAGAGTTAGCGTTACAAGCATCTACGTCACCGATAGCATTTTTAACACGGTCTGTGTTAAGTAGGCCTTCAGTCAACTGGTTTTGCTGAATAGTTGCGTAAGTGTAAGCTACATCCCAGAAGAACTGGTTGTCACCAACTTCAAATGTACCTTCAACAGCAGCGTTAAACTGGAACTGATCAACGTTTTGAACGAATTCACGACCACCAGCTTCAAACATACGACGACCAACTAGGTAAAGGTTACCTGGGTCACCAATTGCGCTATCTGTTGTTAAATCGATACCAGTAGGGTTATACGGGTTGTTCGCTGCGATTGTGAAACCTGCATCACCAAATGCTGAACCGAAGAACAACGGAGTAGGTGCTAGGAACTGTGCAGATTTTCTGTTTCCGTAGAAAGCAGTTGCAGATACAGAGATATCGTCAGTTAACTGATGACGGCCCTGTGCATAAATGTTTGTTCTTTCTTGTGGAGTAGAAAGATAGTTAAAAGGTGCGTAGTTGAAACGGCTGTCAGGTTCTACCCAAGGAGCCAAGTTACCGCTACCGTCAGTAGTATTGTTGTTGAAACCACCATCGGC
>JAOMVH010000026.1 GCA_028356795.1 Aliiglaciecola sp.
AAATGATCGTGGCTGGCAAGCTGAAGAAGTTTCATGGCGGGCGGAATCGGCTGACTGGGATGATTATGACGTTGTGGTTATCCGCAGCACCTGGGATTATCAGACTGAACCCGAACGTTTTATGGCAGTACTACAAGATATCGAAAATAGTCGTGCTGAGCTTGAAAACAGCTTCGCGTTGGTAAAGTGGAACATCAGCAAAGACTATTTAAAAGAACTTGAGCATAACGATGTGCCAATCGTGCCCACACTCTGGAATGAAACATTCGACTATGACAAGATTTTGAGTGCATTTGCAGCCCTTAGTTGTGATGAAATTGTCATCAAGCCTTGGGTAAGTGCAAATGCTGACCATACCTATCGACTGCGACTGTTAGATGTGGAACAGCAAAAACAAGGGCTCAGTGATGTGTTTTCTGAGCGTCCACATATGATTCAACCTTTTTTGACCAGTGTTGTTAATGAAGGGGAATATTCGTTATTTTATTTTGGCGGTAACTATAGTCATTGTATTGTTAAAGTACCCAAGCAAAATGACTTTAGAGTACAAGAAGAACACGGTGGTCAGCTAAGAACCGTGTTAGCAGATCAAGAGTTGCTCGCGGCAAGTGAAAAAGCTCTCAACGCGTTGCCTGAAAAGCCGCTTTATGCCCGAATCGATCTGGTTAAATACAACAACGATTATGTGGTCATGGAAATAGAATTAATTGAACCCTCTTTGTATTTCAACATGGATCACGACTCCGCCGAGCGTTTTGCCATCGCGTTTGTTGAAAAATATGGAAATGGCTAGCGGCTATAGAGTGTAATATCTTGTCGACATATTTTGACACATCTTCAAAGATGACAAGAGTGAAAATGGGGTACATACTCTCTAGCGTGTCGACACAAAAAGGAAAAGAAAATGTTTGATAATATGAACAAAGATGTCAAAGGGATGTGCCTGTTTTTGGGTATGATAGGGCTAGCTTATGCCGCTATATTAGTACTCACCATGGTATTTACTGGTGTCAAAATACTTAAAAGCATCGTCTTCATATCTGCCTTTTCAAGCTTCCTAATAAGCCTCGGCCTCACCCCTGAAGTAAAGCACAAATTAATTCGCGTGATCGAAGCGAAAGTGAGCGACTATCATCTCTAAAAGATGATTTAGACAAAACTAAATGCAAAAATGAAAGCGCTGTGCGCTTTTTTCTTAGATAGGCCCACCCTGAACTGAACCTTTAAAAAGCAGTTTTATTTAGCAGAGCATGTACTGAGAAAGTCTCAGATGTTATTATTCGCCATATTTATTGGACTCGCCCGATCGTAAAGGATTTACAAATGAAGTACACCATACTCTTATCTGCTTTATTTATATTGACTGCTTGTGGCGGAGGCTCAGGAGGCAATGATAATGCGCCTCAGATACCCCCAGTCTCAACACCTACACCACCCCCTGCACCAACTCCAACAACCCCCACTTTGTTTTCCAAATATAATGGATTGGAAATTGAAGCAAACGTTGATCCTCAAAGTGCTCATGACATTGCATTTCATATAACTCGGGTGACAGATATAGCGCATATGTTGAGTTATACCAACGATTTACGAGATGCACGCTTTGACAACCTCAGTTATGACTATCCTGATGCCGTTACTGAAGATTGCGACTCAGGACAATTGCTATTTGATGAGGAAGTTCAGGACGATATCATCGGTTTCGAATACATAGAATGCATAACTGGGCCCTATGAGTTAAATGGTAAGGGGAGGCTCACGGCACTTCAATTTGATGCTAATGGTGAGGTAACCAAAGGACGTTTAGATTTTACTGACCTCGAGATTGAAACACGACAAGAATCGTATGTATTGGAGGGCAGTGTTGTAGCTATCCTTGGAGAACTAACTACAGAGACAGCAGTTTATGATGTATTGATTACTGAAATGAACGCATCCAAGCAATATTTTTTGGACGCACTAACAATCGGTATCGGCTCTAGTGTGCGAGGTGGATACAAAGTTTCCGGAAAAGTTTTCCTCTCGGACTATGGGTATGTAATTTTAGGCACGAATCGCGAGTTTTTCCGAAATTCAAATACTATCGAACTTTTATCGTTAACCGTCACAGGCCAAAATACTCTTGTTATTGATAATCTAGGCAATCAAACACTTGGGCTGAGTTTGTTTAATAACTTGTCAGAGTTATCGGATTTTAGAGTACGCATTCCATTTAACTTTATAGATGAACAAAACTATTCTTCAAGTCAGAACACAGCACCAAGTGCTGAATATGAATTTGCTAATAGTAGCTACGACAAACGTCAAATGGTGTTGTTTAACGCTGAAATGAGCTCGGATGAAGACTTCGATCTTTTAAGTTACGATTGGGTCGTTGTCTCCCAGCCCGAGGGAGCACAAGCAACGATTGAAAATAATGGTTTCGTCAATGCATTCGCGCTATTTACAACGGCTGGTGAATATCAGTTTCAGTTGACAGTAAGTGATGGTGAGATTGATGATCAATCCGCTATCGTTACTTTGTATATTCGTCAAGACCCACCCATGGTTAGTTTCGCAAATGCGCAAACTAACCTTGAGTTTGGAGAGTCTTTCAGTGACCAAGTAACTATCAACAACCCTGATGATGACGGGCCCTTTGAACTAAGTATTCATGCCGGCCCATTAAGCATGATGCTAGATGATCAAGGTGAAATTTTTTGGGATGGTATCACGCCAAAAATGGAACAAGACTTGGCGATTAAATACGCGGTAAAAGTGTCAAATCGAGACCATCAAACCGTTGAGTCCAAAGCTCTGCTTCTAAATGAACCTAATCCTCAAGAACTTTATTCAGTAGATGAATATCCTTCTGAACTGTTATACCAGTTTGATTTCAATAATGATGACTCGGTTAATCTTTTATTGGCAAAGGGACTAAGTATAGAGGTTGTTGAGTCGTCAACGGGAAATGTCTTGTGGCAAGGAGAAATGCCCGAGCTCAACGCCTTATCGTTTGACTATGTTGCCTCTACAAATAGTTTGTTCTTTACAACCAGAGATTCTAAACGCTTGTATCAACTTAATTTCGCCGATAACACAACAAGCATTGTCGCTGAGCTGCAAAATAATGTATCTGAATTCAGTAGTATTTTTGATGTGGTTGTTAGTAATCAAGGCATTCCTCAAGAGGTGATTGGTGACAGCAGGATTTTGAATCTTGCCCAAAATGAATATCGCAATATACCTGACAATGTGCTTGCAACCGGGCACTTTAATGATGATCTAATTTTAGATTTGTTGACACTATCTGGCATATATAGTTCGGATGACTTTAGTCTCATATCCAGAGTTGGAAACTTTCCTTTTCCACAAACTTCTCTAGCCATTGATTTAAACAACGATGGCATGGATGAAATTGTAAGTAGTTACGGCGTCAATGTTAATGGCGAAACTATCTATAATTTGGGTATTTTTCAAATTACAAATGAAGCTATAGAACAGACACAAGAAATTATTGGCTCAGCAGCCATTCTGTCTTTTGGTTTATCAAGTTTGGAGAAAGAGCTATATATCGTCGAGGATACAAATAAGCTCGCAAGATACCTGCTTACTCCTGAACATATTTATCAAAAGGCTTCATCCAGAGAACTAACAAATTTAAACCTTAAGACGTTTACAGCTTTTGATTATACCTTTAATCCATGCCTTATCTTAGGCGTCAATGTTGACGATGTTTCAATGCGATGTTCAGGTGAAATAATTGATTCGGATATTCAAGTCAACAATATAAGTCGAGTATCAATTGATTCATCGCCTTTAGTGCTTACTGAAATTGCCAATACACTCGACAATGGAGAAGGTTTTGGGGATATATTGATTGATGGTTCAGATGTTATTGTTGGACAACTTTCGGGTATAAGCACCTTTGATGAAAACAAAAATAGACAAAAATTATACGCCCAGCTTACTCCAGATGAGTTTGGCTCGACGCCTAACTTCTATTCCCTAACCTATGATAATGGGGAGGCGTTTGGCTGGGATGTAAGTGGCACGACACTATCAAAAACTGGCTTTTCTGATGATCAGAGCTCGTCCTATATTGCCCCTGTTGTTAACTTTCCTGACTACGAGTTTTTTGACATAGAAAACAAAAAATATGTACTTATCAGAAGTGAGAGAAAGGTTGCCATTGTTGATAGAGAAAATATGCAAGAAGTTGCAGTTCTTCAGTTATCGACTCAGTTAGATGATTTTTATATTCACGCGGTGCGAACGTTTGTTCATCAAGAAATAAACTATGTCGGAGCTTGGTTAGATAATGCCTTGGTGTTAATCAAGCAAACGGACAGCGGCTTTAGTTTGGAAGAGGAACTCTTTTTACCAGCATTGGTAGACAATGAAACCTTTTATGAGAACAGCAATCAGGTGATGCATATTGAGCAAAATGGTGGCCAGACAGTTGTAAAACTCTTAAGACATAGTAGGCGTCCAGAATTGCAAAACTTCGAGTCTAATTTTGAACTTATTGGTTACAATATTGATACGAGAACCTTTACAACTAATCAAACTCAAACGGAACGTTTTGACACCCTGTTTAATGATGCATTCGATTATTGTGTTATCGAAAACGAACAAAGCAATCGCTCTATTGCTTATGTTTTGGGTTACCACTTTGCTGTTGATCAAGATTTTATTGAGAATGAGAGTGTTAGACCGGCAAAAGTGGGTGCATTTGATTTGACTAGTGGTGAGATGGTTTGGTCCTCTGATAGTCTTAGTACTGATGGTAGAGGGGTGGTATCAGGCGCAAGTATTGCTTGCGATACATCAACTGGTCGCACTAAATTACATTTTGCCACTAGAAAAACTTTTTACTCCACCAATTAGGCCCTGTGAATAAATAATAAGTTTTCGTATCTTTCAAATTACTGAATACCACTGTGTGTTCAGTTTTTGTTTAGAGAGTTTATTGATCTAGGGCTGCTATAAGTGTGTTGCCTTGTTGAAATCTTACTCTCAAACCATCTCACTGTAGCCACTTTGCTGTTTGACCATGCGTGTTGATATGGAGGTGTTGAAACGCATGACGCCGGGTAATCGACTCATTTCAACTCTCAGCAGTTCATCAAAATCACTGATATCTTTCGCGAGTATTTCCAGCACATAATCAAACTCACCGGTTACTGCATGACACGATCTTACCGATGGGTGGGCAATGATAGCTGCTTCGAAGTTCTGATGTTTTTCAAAATCAATGACGACATGTACCAGTGCGCGAATATTTAGCCCTAGAGCCAATGGGTTAATTTGAGCTTGAAAACCGGTAATGACATTTTTTGCTTGCAAGGCTTTGACTCGATTCCAGCATGGTGTTTTGCTCAAGCCAATTGATTCACCCAAAGTGGCGAATGATAAGCGACCATCTTGTTCAAGTTGCTGGATAATTTGTTTATCTTTGAAGTTCATATACGTTCCAATAAGTCCCACATAAAAAGAACAACGTTCTTCTTTGGGTGTTAATTTAAGTGTATTTGGAACAATGTTCAACTATTCCTACGCTAATCTACGTCTCTCATTTTTATGTTTAGGAACTGCTATGTATCGTGCCAAATATTCTGAGATGTTAGAAAACCCGGAAATCTTGGATTATGGGGCTTACTTGCAATGCGACACTCTACTGCAGTGCCAAAAGCCTTTAGAAAGCTTGTGTAACAGTGATGAATTGCAGTTTCAAATTGTGCATCAAGTGGAAGAGCTTTGGATGAAGCTAATGATTTATTCGTTAATCGACGTACTTGAATACATGCAAAAGCAAGAAAGTCATCGCGTAATAACCCTGATGGGCAGAGTACATCGTTTGCAGCGAATGATGATTGAGCAAATGGACTTGTTGGAAACCATGTCCCCCAAGGAGTATCAAGAAATACGTTTACAGCTTGGCAATGGCAGTGGGCAAGAGTCACCTGGTTTTCGCACGTTAGTTAAGATCCCTAAAGATTTGTGGCAAGAGTTTGAACAGCATTACGTTGTTGGGAGGGGCAAGAGTATTGAGTCGATATATGACAGTGAATATGCCCACGATGATAGTTATGTGATTGCTGAAGCGCTGCTGGAATTTGATGAGCTTTTACAAAAATTCCGTTGGCAACATATGTTCTTGATACAACGTTCAATTGGAATAGATTCTCGTTCTTTAAAAGGTCGTCCTGTCGAGATGCTTCGTTCAGGCGCACGCCATCAATTTTTCCCAGAGTTATGGGACATCCGCAATCAAATGACGGATGCTTGGGGTCAGTCTTATGGAAAGGTAAGAGACTCCTTGCTAAATCAATCCGAAGGAACAAATCAGTGAGCGTAAATGGCTTGTTCCATGTTCCAGAGAAGCCTTATTTTTTGTCTCATTCTGTGGGCTGTCTACCCACAAGTTCTGAAAGCAAGTTGGCGGAAAACTTTCTAGCTCCGTGGAAATCGTCAGGTGGTGATGCCTGGGGGCCGTGGCTTGGTTTGATCGATGATTTTTGCCATGGTATTGGGGGATTATTGGGGGTAAAAGGCAAAGATATTTGTCCGCAAACCAATTTGTCGAGTAGCTTTACAAAATTCCTAATGTCTATTCCGAAGATTCAGCCAAAACGCAACAAAGTATTGATGGATAAACATGCCTTTCCGTCAATGGGCTTTGTAGCAAAAGCCCTTGGTGAAATGGGCTTTGAGCTGCAATTGGTAGATACCAATAATAGCGAGACAGAAGTCCAAGCATGGCAATCTAACATCGATGCGGCGACCTTGTGTGTTCTCATCACTCATGTGCATTCGAATACGGGTTATGTCTCTGATATTACTAAAATTGCTAATTTAGCGAGAGAAAATGGGGCGTATAGTGTTGTCGATATAGCCCAATCTGTTGGTATTTTGCCTATCAATGTGCAAAGTTGGAATGCAAGTTGTGTAATTGGTTCGTGTGTTAAATGGCTGTGCGGTGGCCCAGGTGCTGGTTTTATGTGGATAGAGCCAACGATTGTTGATTCCCTGTGCCCGGTTGATGTGGGGTGGTTTTCTCATCAAGATCCGTTTGAAATGGATATTACGCATTTTCAATATGCAGATGGTGTAAAACGCTTTTGGGGTGGGACACCAAGCGTCGTGCCTTATGTGTTTGCAAACAATGGCATCCGCACCATAGAGCACATTGGCATAGACAATATTCATGCACACAACCGTGAACTGCTTCAACCCGTGCTACAGGCTTTTGAAAACCAGCTGATTACGCCGATTGATTTGAACAAAAATGGTGGCACATTGTGCCTCAAAATGCACCAAATGGCGTTATCGAAGATCTGCTCTAAACTAGATGCGGGCGGCGCGTATTATGATACTCGTGGTGATACCATTCGACTGTCGATGCATATTTACAACGATGAAAAAGACTTAGATTTATTGATTTCATAAATATCAGCTTAGCGTCACAAATCTTAGGCTGATTGTTCTAGTCGGGGCTCGATGATCGACAGGTATTCGGTCATTTTTTTTTGTTGAATAGGCGATAGAGCCACAGAGTCCAAGGTTTCACGACACTTCTTTAGATAGGACATATGAGTTGCTTCAAAACTAATTTCGTCGATTAATTTTGCCATCACTTTTAAAATACTCAGTGCCATATTGGGGTTTTTGGGTGCCAAAGTATGAGCTTGAGCAAGTAACTCAAAAGCGGGCTCATAACGTTTGTTTTTATAGTGTGAGGACGCCATCTCTCCGAGCTCTTTTGGAGAGTAATGAATATCACTACGCTCTTTAGATTCTTGGTCAAGGTATTCATTGAGAACCTGACCAAGAAAGCTATCTCCTTCGATTTTTATTTTGATGTTGTCTAACAACTTAATGGACTCTTCCCAATAGCCCATTTCATGAAAGGCTTTAATCTTATCCAAACCATCTTCAATGGAAGAGGTCGCATGTGTGCTCATATAGTCTTGTATGATTTCTTCCGCACCTTTTTTATCACTTTTCAGGTTGAGGATTCGGGCATCTATCACGGCCAGTTTTTCTTTGGTTGGGCTATCTGAGCCATGGGCTTTGGTAAAAGCTGAGATCTCCCTTTCTGTTTTTATCATCAGACGATTGGCTTCTTCACCATTCATTGATGCTGCCAAATCAATTGAAGAGCGAATCACATTTAGTGTTAAATCTGGAGAGTCATGAATCGTATTCTTAGCGTGCTTTGCCATATTCATGGTGGCAACGTACTGGCCTTTCTTATCATGATTAAGGCGCGCCAAATTCCATGATTTTTTGTTTCTATCTAAGTTTCGAGGAGCGAGCTTGGTGGCTTCTTGAATGATCTCGTAGCCTTTTTCATAATCTTCTTTTTCGATGTAATATTCAGCCAGCGCATCATAGGTATTGAAGCGTGTATCGTCGCGCTCAAGAAGTTGATCAGTCAGCGCAATCGCTTCAGTCATTTTGTCTTGCTTGAGTAAGCTTCTGGCCAAGTTAACTTGCACCCAACCATAATTGTATTGTTCAGCCAGGTTTTTGTAAAAGGTCTCAGCTTGGCGGTATTCCATCAAACTGAACAAGCACTCGCCAATGAGGCGGTTTATCATCGGAAAATATTTTTTTAAAGCCGGATCTTTTAGTTGTCGTTCAGCATAATAAATGGCGGTAGGATATTCTTGTTTGTCGATACAGTATGCCAACCGGTAGAGTTTCTCTTTGATACCGAACAGGTAAGTAAAACGCTTTTCCATTTTTTTCTATCAAGGGGTTTTACCCAAAAATCACTGGGCTGCAATTCGACAACGCAGTTTACCAATTCCATGCTGGTATCTGCGCTTAAGAAAATAACCATAGTTGTTTTGGTTATGTAGCCTTTTAATTTCATCTCTTCGAGAAGCGCAAACCCATCTTTATCACTTTTAATATCAAATGAAATCAGTATTACGTCAAATTTGGTTTCTTCACACAAACGCAAAGCGTAATAAGCGTTCTCGGCACTTTTACAGATCCTTACACCTATATCCGCCAGTGCTAGTTGAATAGAATCGTGAACCAATGATTGGCCGTCAATGACTAGAGCACTGAGTTTGTTGAACGGCTTTTGTGGTGGGATTTTTATCACGTCCTGTATTCCAACATCTATAAGCTAACTGAGCGATTGGCATGTCTGAGCATGCAATGTAAAAGAAGTATATCCTCTTCTATCATTGCCCAAGATCGAAATATTAGCAAGCTCCTTCCGTGGAGCTGCACAAGGTTGAGTGATAAAATATTTATTCTAAACAATGGCTAACGCTTTTTTTGGTTATTGCTACCTTGTCTATTTTGAGACCCACTATTTTGTCTTCGTACTGAGCGTTGCGTGTTACTGCGGGTCACTTTGTGCCTTGGTGGCGCGGCAGATTGACGTTTTGTTTGTTTAGACGTATTCAAATGCCGTTCTTGATGTGTTCTTTTGGTACTCCGAGTTTGACTAGCCGCGCTTTGTCTTTGCTTGTTGAGCCTCACGGTTTCTCGCTGTTGACGCTGATGTTGTGCTCTGGCCTGGGTCTGTCTATGTTTTTGTTGAGCAGCATCTGATAACTGACGACGGGCCTGCTTGTCGACGCTGTGTCTCGCGCTGTGCTGCGACGTTTGACGATGTTGATTCTGCGTCTTTACCACATTTGTTTTATTTTGATGGGCGTTTAGTTTATTCAATCGCTGCTGAGTGCGTTCAATAGTGCCTTTGCGGTCCACTTGGTTATTGCGACGAACCTTTGCCGGGCGCTCATTGCGAACAACCTGATGTCTTGTCTGGGCGTTACGCGCCACTTTTCTATCAGCGTGGTTAGTTTGACGATAAACAGCTTTTGGTGTGTGACGGCTATATCGAACACCACGACGATGCTGCGGGTTGTGTGACCAACGACGATATTCGTGGTTGGTCACCCTGCGAACACCATCGTCAAAATAGTAACGACGATGTGGGTAATGATGATTCACAACGATATGTCGATTGCGCCAGTGAAAGCCACCAAAGAAGTTACTCAATCGAAAGTGAATACGGGGTCCCCAATAAATACCTGCATGCCAGCTGTAATGTGAAGGTCGATGCCAATATCGAGGGGGGTGATTATGCCACCACCAATTACCATAAACCACACGGGTATCGTAATATGGGATGTACACGACCTCGCGAGTAGTTGGGGTGATTACAATATCATCTTGTTCTTCTACTACCTCAATGTACTGATTATTGCTAAGCGAACCCGTTGTATAAGCTTTTTGACGCAGAGATTGAATACTCGCCAAAACTTGCTCTTCGTTAATTAGAAAAGCATCCCCTAATTCTTGCAACCAATTGAGATCATCAGTGATTTGTTGCAGCAAATCATGAAATGGAACCAGCGCTTTAACACTTGGGTCCCATGATTTTTGTTCAACAGCTTCAATGGCGTCTTGGGAGTCAAGACTTTGGTTGTCTTCACGCCAGCGGGCGGCTTGAATGACTTCTAGCGGATAAGTGGATGCAACAAGTACATGGGATAACACCGAATCAGGATACAGCGCAATGGGCGCTAGCATTTGATCCAGCTCTGCTTGGTTAAGCAGATACTTGGCCTCATCATCTGGTTTTTCATTTTCAATGTTATTGACTACTTCTACAGACTGTATTTGTTCAAGCTCTTGTGCTTGAGCAAGGCTTAATACCATTGCAACAACAAGGCCTAGTAGACAGACGTAAACTAGTGCGTATTTAAATTTACTTTGCATAGCTTTCTCCTTTATTACTGATAAGCATAAAGGTGCTTGGCTTAACGTTAGCTGAATCAAACTTGGTATAATTGGACTAGCAGCCGCTCAATGTGCGGCTGCTAATTGATGTGAGACCTTAGGTACGCTGAGTACCTTTGGAAAAGGGCAGGGTTTGCACATATTGACCGGTTAACCTGCGCCAGGCGTTGCTGACCGCGGGTCCGATTGGCGGTGTACCAGGCTCACCAACACCCGATGGCGCTTGGTCCGATTTGACAATTTGTATGTCCATTTTTGGCATTTCATTGATACGCAACGTCACATAATCATGGAAGTTGCTTTGCTCAATACGGCCTTTATCGCCTAGGGTGATTTCTCCGTGTAATATGGCATCCAATCCATAACCCATGCCGCCCTCTATTTGTGCCCTGACAATATTCGAGTTAACGGCGATACCGCAATCAACGGCACACCATACTTGGTGAACAATCGGCATGTTATTATCACCTTGAGATATTTCTGCGATTTGTGCCACGTAACTGCCAAATGATTTCACAATCGCAACTCCACGTGCTCTATCCTTTGGAACTGGCCCTGCATCAGCAGACATTTTCGCAACTAACTCAAGAACTTGCTTTTCTCTTGGGCGATCACCAAGCAGTGCAATACGACCCGAAATGGGATCACGCTCGGCTTTTTCTAATAGCATATCGATAAAGGTTTCAACTGCATAGGCGGTGTGAGTATGTCCAACCGAACGCCACCAAAGCACTGGTACGCCTACTTCCATGTCATGCAGGGAAACATCAATATTAGCCACCTCATACTGCAAGTCAGAAACGCCTTCAACCGATGAAGGGTCAATGCCATTTTGCATCATACCTTCAAACATGGTTCCTTTTAGGATCGATTGAACCGCAATTCTATGTTGCCACGCTTTAATATTTCCGGATGTATCAAGGGCTGCTGAAATTCGATGTACAGCCATGGGGCGGTAGCGCCCACCTTTAATATCATCTTCACGTGTCCACATAGTTTTTACCGGGATACCCTTGCCAATAGCTTTGGCGGCCATAGCCGCTTCCACGGCAAAGCCGGCATCAGGCTGAGAGCGTCGTCCGAAACTACCCCCAGCAAGCTGTGTATGAATGGTGACCTTTTCTGGTTTTAAGCCAACACTTGCGGCAATTGCACCTTGGTCCATAGTTGGAATTTGACTTCCAAACCAAGCGGTTAAACTGTCACCTTGGTAAACCATCAACGCGTCCAGTGGCTCCATGGGAGCATGTGCTAAATACGGAAAGTGTAATTCCACCTCAACGGTTTGAGAAGCATTGGCAAGCGTAGAGGCGGCATCACCTTTATTAACAACACTTGTTCCAGGTTTTTGCACTGTTTCACTAAATAAGGTGTGTAATGTGTTGCTATTGCGAGTTTCAGCATTAATTTCATCCCACTTTACAGTTAGCGCTTTTCGCCCTTTGATTGCGGCGTGAGTATTCTTGGCGTATACCACAACACCCGATGGGATTTGTTTTACGTCAACCACGCCGTCAATTTTTAGAGCCTGGCTTGCATCAAACGAGGCAACCGTTGCACCAAATGCTGGTGGATGGGCGACCACCGCTGTGAGCATATTAGGTTGATATAAGTCGAGTGTATAAGTTGCTTGGCCCTTAGATTTGTCTTCACTATCCAATTTTGGCACATCAGTACCGATCAAGGTAAATTCACTGGCAGGTTTTAAAGCTGGCTCAGAGGTTGGTAAAGATAACTTGCTGGCACTCTCTACCAACTCACCAAAGGTGAATTGTTTACCCGTTGGAAGGTGCTCAACTTTGCCTTTGGATACCTCAATTGAGTCTGCATCCACTTGCCACTTTTGGGCTGCGGCGCTAATCAACATGCGTTTAGCGTTGGCACCAGCTCGACGCATTTGTAAGTAGGAATTGGCAAGACCTGTGGAGCCGCCTGTGCCTTGCACGCCAAACGCTAAGTTTTTATATAAGGTTACATCAGTTGGGGCATGTTCTGCGCGCATTTGTGACCAATCAGCCTCTAAGTCTTCGGCGACCAAAGTCGCTAAACCGGTAAAGGCGCCTTGACCAAATTCGATGTGTTTAATCAGCACCGTAACGGTATTGTCTTTAGCAATACGAATAAATGCGTTGGCATCAAAACTAGTTGTGACTGGGCTTGCTATGGCGCCTTTGCCTATCAACATGGGTAAATGCACGCCGATAACCAGGCCTGCAGCTGTGCCTTGAATAAAACGACGGCGGCTAGAATTTTGAATGTTTGACATGCTTATGCCTCCGACTTAGCGAGTTTATCGGCCGCCAAGTGAATGGCCTCTCGTATCTTGCCATATGATGCGCAGCGGCATAAATTACCCGACATACCGTTATCGATTTGTTCGTCACTGGGTTTGCGATGATTAGTGAGGACACCCACCGCGCTCATAATTTGGCCAGATTGGCAGTATCCACACTGAGGTACGTCTAGTTCTTGCCAGGCTAATTGTAGCGCTTGACTGATATCGCTATTGATGGCTTCAATCGTGGTTATTTGCATATTTTTTGCAGCCTCCACCGGAAGCACACAAGACCGTTGCGGCGTGCCATTGACGTGCACTGTGCATGCGCCGCATTGGGCCATCCCACAGCCAAATTTAGTGCCTGTGAGTTGTAATTCATCTCTTAATACCCATAACAGGGGGGTATCATCACTGACGTCTACCTGTTTTTTACTGCCATTAATATCGAGTGTTATTGCCACTGCGCGCTCTCCTGTTGTTTCGGATACTGCATGACTGACCGAAGAATTTGTTGAGGGATCGTTTTGTTATGTACTACCGATAAAATCTAAGTCTAAACCATTATTACGATAATTGATGGACAATAGATTATGCAGCATTGATTTCACTCAAAATTTATTTTGACTGCTAATCTTATTGTTCCGGGATGTTGTTTCTCCATTGACTAATTTAAGGGGCTTTCATGTATCGCCAATATTTATTGCTTTTTGTTGTGTTTCTCATGTTGTCAGGCTGTTCACAACCCGAATCTGAAAATCAACAGCAATCACCAGCACCGCAAGTTGACATAAGTAAGCCTATTCAAGCGGTAATCACAGAATGGGATGAATATACCGGGCGCTTTGGTGCGGTTGAAGAAGTGGAAATTCGTGCCCGAGTCAGTGGTTACTTGGAACAAGTTAAATTTAAAGACGGGCAAACGGTTAATAAAGGTGACGTGCTTTTTATTATTGATCAAAGACTCTTTCAAATCGCTTTGAAAAGTGCAGAGTCTAGATATGCACTGGCTAAAAAAGAACTGGAGCGTGGTAATGATCTGCGCAAGCGCAATTCTATTTCTCAAGAGGAAGTTGATCGTCGATTAAATGAGCTGGAAATAGCAAGAGCCGCCCTCGATAGCGCAAAACTTGATATCGAGTTTACTGAGGTTAAATCGCCCATTACCGGGTTGGTGTCCCGCGACCTAGTGAATGTAGGCAACTTGGTAAATGGTTCGGCAACTAACGCCACCTTACTAACCACGGTTGTGTCGGTCAATCCCATCCATTTTTACTTTGATGCCAGTGAAGGTGACCTGCTCAAATATATGCGCTTGAGCCAAACCGATCAGCGTAAAAGCTCCAGAACCACGCCAAATCCAGTCAAAATCAAATTGCAGGACGAAGATACTTACGCCCATGAGGGTGTGATGGACTTCGTAGATAATCGTGTCAACCAAAGTACAGGAACGATTCAAGGACGTGCAATTTTAGATAACAGTGATGGCTTTATTTTACCGGGTATCTTTGGTCGCATGCGCCTACTTGCCAGAGAGAATGTCAGTGCATTATTGGTCCCTGATGCAATTATTGGCACCGACCAATCGCGTAAGTTTGTTTATACCGTCAATGATAATAACCAAGTGGGCAGGAAATTTGTCAAGTTGGGAAAATTACACACACCTGAATTAAGAGTCATCGTTTCTGGTCTTGAGGCGACCGACAATATTATTGTTAATGGGTTGATGCGTGTCAGACCTGGTATGCCAACGCAGCCGAATGAGGTGAATGTCAGCGAACAGTTTAGTGTGAAGTAGGGAGAGCGATAATGACGTTTTCCCATTTCTTTATTGACCGACCCAAGTTTGCGTCGGTACTGGCTATTATCACTCTGATTATTGGTGGTTTAGCCTATTTTACCTTGCCAATTGAGCAATATCCTCAGATTGCACCGCCTACTATTCAAGTGGCCGCGACCTATCCCGGTGCTAATGCTGATACTGCTGCAAAAACCGTTGCTACACCTTTGGAGCAAGAGATAAACGGCATTGAAAACATGTTGTATATGTCTTCTCAATCAACCGCGGATGGGCGGGTAACCATTACCGTCACATTTAAGCTAGGTACTGATCTTGATACCGCCCAAGTGCAGGTACAAAACCGCGTGGCTATCGCTGAGCCAAGATTACCCGAGACAGTGCGGCGCTTGGGAATCACCACCAAAAAGAATTCGCCGGACTTGATGATGGTTGTGAATATGTTCTCGCCGGATGGAACCTATGATCAAACCTATATCGCCAACTATGTCACTCTGCAAGTAAAAGATCAGTTGTCTCGAATTGATGGCGTGGGCGACATTTTAGTGTTCGGCGCCAGCCAATATTCCATGCGCGTGTGGTTAGACCCTGATTTGATTGCCTCTATTGATATGACTGCCGCGGAGGTGATTAATGCCCTTCGAGGACAAAACATTCAGGTTGCTGGCGGTATATTGAACCAAGCCCCGGTTGAAAAGGGCCAAACTGCCTTTGAGTTGAGTGTACAAACTCAGGGGCGACTGATTGAACCCCAGCAATTCGAAGATGTGATCATCAAAAATAGCGAAGGCCGAATTGTGCGTCTCAAAGATGTCGGTCGTGTTGAATTAGGCGCAGAGAGTTATGCCACCAAAGGTTATTTGGGAGATAAAAAGGCCGTAGCCTTGCCCATTTTTCAACGTCCGGGTTCAAATGCACTGGAAACGGCTTCTAATATTCAAGCGGCGATGGAAACACTGTCAGCGTCGTTTCCTCCTGATTTGGCCTATGATATTGCCTATAATCCAACGGAATTTATTAGTGAATCCGTTGATGCTGTCGAGCTAACAATTTATGAAGCGATAGGCCTAGTTGTGCTGGTTATTTTGTTATTTTTGCAAAACTGGCGAGCAGCTATTATCCCCATTTTAGCCATTCCCATTTCGTTAGTCGGTACATTTGCGGTGATGAGCGCGATGGGCTTTTCACTCAACAACTTAACCTTATTTGGTCTCGTTCTCGCCATTGGTATCGTGGTTGATGACGCAATTGTGGTTGTGGAGAACATGGAGCGGCTATTGGGCGAGGGGATGAAGCCATTTGCGGCGGCTCGTCAAACCATGACTGAAGTAGGCGGTGCGCTCATTGCTATGGGACTCGTCTTAGTCGCGGTGTTTTTACCTACTGCCTTTGTTGGTGGAATTTCAGGCCAGTTTTATAGTCAATTTGGTATCACCATTGCCGTGGCTACCATGATTTCAGTGTTAGTCTCCTTGGTGCTAAGCCCTGCATTGTCGGCACTGTTATTCAAACCTCATGCTGAAAGCAACAAAGGTGGTGGGCCGTTGGGATGGTTCGTCAATGGCTTTAACAAAGGCATGGCCGCAACAGCCGCTGGCTACGGCAAGTTGGTGTGCAAGTTGGTTAGGCTGGGTGGCATTATGTCCATTGTGTATTTGGGGTTGATGGCACTCACCGGTTTTATGTTTAATAAAGTCCCGCAAGGATTTATTCCAGCGCAAGACCAAGGTTACTTAATTGTGGCGATCCAATTGCCGTCAGGGAGTTCTTTGGCCAGGACCGATTCCGTGGTGCAAGAGGCCGTGTCTCGATTGCTCAATATCGATGGCATAGAAAACTCAGTGGGGTTCACCGGGTTCTCTGGCGCTACATTTACCAACGCATCAAATTCCGCGGCTATATTTCCGGTGTTGACGTCCTTTGAAGATCGGGCTGCCAAGGGAATTGAATTTGATCAATTGGTCAATCAAGTTCGTGCTGAAATGGGGCAAATCAAAGAAGCCTTTGTGGTGGTGATCCCACCTCCTTCTGTGCGCGGCGTCGGCAATGGAGGCGGTTTCAAAATGATGTTGGAGGACCGACGTGGAAGAGGTCTACCGGTATTAGAACAAGCTATGTGGCAGCTGGCTGGTGCGGCTAATCAAGAACCTGCCACCACCTCTGTATTTAGCTTTTTTGAAACCAATACGCCGCAGTTATACGCAGATATTGACCGCGAGCGTGTGGAACGCTTGGGTGTGCCGGTTTCAGAGGTGTTCAGCGCACTTGAGATTTATTTAGGCAGTGCCTTTGTGAATGACTTTAATTATTTGGGCAGAACCTTTCGGGTAACCGCACAAGCAGACGCGCCGTTTAGAATGTCAGCGGACGATATTGGCCGAATTCGTGTGCGTAATAACGCGGGAGACATGGTGCCACTCAGCTCGGTAGCGACCTTTGAATATCGTTCTGGGCCCTCTCGAGTACCTCGCTATAATCTCTACCCTGCGGCTGACTTAAATGGTGATACCGCCGCTGGATTCTCCTCTGGCGAAGCCATTGCAACCATGGAGCGCCTTGCCGCAGAAATTCTGCCTGATGGCATCAGTTATGAATGGACTGAGTTGGCTTATCAGCAAAAACAAGCAGGTAGTTCAGCCATATTAGCATTTGTGTTTGCTGTTATTTTTGTGTTTTTGTTACTGGTGGCTTTGTACGAAAGCTGGACCTTACCTCTGTCGGTGATCTTGATCGTTCCTATGTGTCTGTTGGGCGCTATTTTAGGTGTTTATATTGCTGGCATGGATAACAATATTTTGACCCAAGTGGGATTAATTGTGCTGGTTGGCTTGGCCAGTAAAAATGCCATCTTAATCGTTGAATTTGCTCTTCAAAAAGAACATGAAGGTTTCCCCCTCTATAAGGCGGCATCTGATGCAGCAAGTTTGCGTCTGCGCCCGATATTAATGACATCCTTTGCGTTTATCCTTGGGGTTGTGCCATTGGTTATTGCATCTGGTGCAGGAGCCGAAATGCGTCAAGCTCTCGGTGTGGCAGTGTTTAGTGGCATGTTAGGCGTGTTATTCTTTGGTTTGATTTTCACACCGGTGTTTTACGTCTTATGTCGCAAGCTATCGATGTTGGTTAAAGGGCAAACATTAGATGAAAATGGTTGCGTATCGGTGAAAGAGGTCAAAGCCTAAATCTTGGATTAGGGTTATTTACGCTGGCAGTGCGCCGATACAGGCGCGCTATAGTTTGGTTTTAGATTATTCGAAGGGATAGGTTAGAAGGTATTAATTACTTTTTGAAAAGGTGCATATCGAACTGATGGCCGAGCTTTTCAGTTTTTGTGCGAAGATAATTTAGGTTATCGTCTGTCAAACCGTGATCGATTGGCGTGCGACTCACGACATTAATTCCCATTTCTTCAAGGGCTTTGCGTTTTTTGGGGTTATTGGTCATCAATGACACTTGATTGACATTCAAGGTATCTAACATCAGTTTACAAATGGAATAGTCTCGTAAATCGGCATCAAAACCTAAATGCTCATTGGCTTCTACTGTATCTAAACCGGTATCTTGTAATTTGTAGGCTTTAATTTTGTTGAGAAGCCCAATGCCTCGGCCTTCTTGGCGAAGGTATAACAAAACGCCTTTTCCTTGCTCTACGATATTTTGCAATGCTTTTTCCAGTTGAAACCCACAGTCGCATCGTGTGCTAAAAAGCGCGTCACCCGTTAAGCATTCTGAATGAACTCGAATTGGCACAACATCGTCAGATTGCCATTCACCGTATGATAAAGCCACATGCTCTTGCTGGGTATCCACTTCAACAAAACCATGAATCGTGAATTGCCCAAATCGCGTGGGAAGCATCGCGGAGCTCACAAATTCAAAGTTGTTAGTGGGATTACTCATGTTTAAAAACGTACCTCAGTGTGAAGGATTATTCTGTCGGTCTGTTATATGGGCACTAAAATTAAGAATACAAGCTTCATTCTATGGTCTTGCACGCAGAAAATTGATCCAATGGTGCAGGTTTCGCGACGCCAAACCCTTGTGCAAAGTCGACGCCCATTTTGCCCAACTCGACCATTATCTCTTTTGATTCAACAAATTCAGCAACCGTCGTCATCGACATTGCCTTGGCCACATCTTTCATTGAACAAACCATGGCCATATCAACTGGGTCAACCAGTAAGTCTTTAACGAAGCTTCCATCTATTTTGACACAGTTGACCGGTAAGTTCTTTAAATAGCTGTATGAAGAGAAACCGCTGCCGAAATCATCAAGTGCAAATACACAGCCCAACTTTTTAAACGTATTGATAAAGCGCAGTGTTTCGTCCATTTTGACGATGGCCATGCTTTCAGTGATCTCAAAACAAATTTTGTTATAGGGGATATGAAACTCTTCAAATGCGGTTAACACATGGCGTCTAAGATCATTGTCTGCGAGTGAGTGACCGCTTAAATTGATATTGCACCAGCATAATTGCTGAAGATGTTCAGGATGCTCCGACAACCATTTAAACGTATTGCGTATTACCCAAATATCAATTTGTGATGTAAGTCCATAACGCTCGGCGGCTGGTAAAAAGGCGGCAGGGGGAACAATATTCTGCTCGCTATCTAGCATACGAAGAAGAATTTCGTAGTGGTGTCCATCTACGACTTTTGATAATGGATAGTAATGTTGATAGTACAGGCAAAATTTATCGTTTTCTAAGGCATCATTGATTTGCGAAACCCAATTAAGCTCACTCTCATATCGTTGCATCTTAAGGTCTTCACTCGAATACTGGTGGATCTGATTTCGCCCCAGTTCTTTGGCCATATAACAAGCTGCGTCTGCCATACTCATTAGCTGCTCAGGTGTTTCAACCTCTTGACGCCATTGGGCCATGCCGATGCTAATACCCATCGCAAAAATACGATTATCCCAAATAAAGCGGAAGTCTTTGACCACATTGAGTAGCTGATTAGCAATAATATGTGAAGAATCGACCGCATCATTTTGCAGAATCACACCGAACTCATCGCCGCCAAGCCTAGCCAGCAATCCTTTCCCCATAACAACATCGTTAAGTTGTTGGGACAATTGTTTGATAAGTGCGTCGCCAGCTTTATGGCCACACGTATCATTAACTACTTTAAACTGATCCAAATCCATATATAAAAGCGTCAGTTCTTGTTTAAGCTGCTTGCAATGGCGAATACCTTCTCGCAACTTTTGCTCAAACTCTCGACGATTGTAGACACCGGTGAGTGAGTCATGGGTGGCCAAATACTCCAAACTGATATTGGACTGTTTTTTGTCGGTTACATCAAAAATGGAGCCGAAGAAATATTCATCCTCTGAGCTTTGAGCTATCTGAACTGAAATACAAAACCAAAATTCACTGCCGTCTCGTCTCACTCCCTTTATCTCTTTGCCCATTGCAACGCCATACTCATAAATTTCATCAAGTAGTAGATCCCGTTCTAGTGGGTTGGCATAAAGTTGCGAGGTATCACGAACTTCCTCGAGCATTTGTTGCTCGTTTTCGTATCCAAATAAAGAAGACATGGCGGGGTTAGCTGTTAACAAAGCCCCTTCGTTTGTTGATGTGTAAAGTCCTTCTGCTGAATTGCGAAACAAATCATAAAACTGATGCAGGTTATCTATGGCGCTTTGTTGTTGTACATGATGGGCAAAAGCCACAGACTTTTCATGGCTTTCGATAGCCACAGCGATGAGCAACACCCCTGACATCATCACCAACGAAATTAATAAATCAACATTCATACTCGATGGGGTACCAGATAAATACAAACTCACATCGAGCATTGCTGTTGCGCTGATAACCAGCCAACCTAGGGCGTATAAACGGTTTGGCGTACTGTGCTCGCGGTTGTGATAAATCAAAGCGAGAACCAAATGCAGTAACACTGCTGCAGCGGTGAGGGCCGAACCAATAACTATTTGCCAATAGCTGTTAAGGATAGGGGCCATGATCAATAGCCCTAGAGCTAGCAGATATGACATAAAGCGCCAATAAACGGGAACCCGATTCAACATGGAGTGGCAAACTTTGGCGGCCGCTAGAATGATAACGGCGATAAGCGCGCTATTAATTTGTGCTGTCCAAGCCCCTAGTTCGGTTAATTGACTAATGATCCCTTGGATATTTAAAAATAATAACACCAGTCCAAAACTAGATACTGAGAACCAAAATCGTACTGGGCTGCGCAACAGAATATAAGTGACTAAAAAGTAACAGAATAAAATCGCTAAAGCGCCGCCAATAACGCCTATGAACGCGAGTTGAAATTGTTCGTTGGCAATCAGCGCGCTGTAGCGCCACAAATCAATAGGAAACACCGCGGGGCCATCATCTTGCAGTCGGATGTAAACTTGATACTGCTGATTGGGAACAAGCTCTAATGGCAGAACAAAATGTCGATTGTTGTATGGACGTTGTTCACTGTCACGTTTTGCGCCAACCAGAAAGGATTCAAGAATGCGATTTTTATCATCCAGAATGTATGCATCTATATAATTTATCGATGGATTTGCAATCACGATTACAAACCTGTCAGCTTGATTTCCCTGATAGTTGATCAAAAACCGTTGCCATTGGGCTTGGTCTCTGTGCAAAGGGGTTGTATTGGTTTGTGCGCTCCATTCCTCCAAGCTCTGAATTTGCGATAGCTGTTTACGCAGAGACGTACGGATAGTTTGCTGATACGGGCTCAATGTCACATAGTCAGTGTCGTTATCAATCGATACTACGTCAGGCGAGTTAGTGTTTTGCGCGAAACTACTTGTTACTGCAATGACAAAAATGAACCACATAATCGCTTTGAATTTCAAATTTAACAACCGTCTTCTATTGTAAGTCTGCGCTAAGAGAGTGAAACAACAATACCAGAGCTTCGGTATTTGTTTCACCTATTCCTTCAATCCAGATGGCTTCGCAGGTTTGTTCAAAACATAATATATATGTTCTTTGTTGATACACAAAATGGACCTGTGCCCGCTCGATGCCATTGGCTATGTCAGATATCTGGGCACCTAACTTGTTCAAACCCTCTTCTGCACAAGTTATGAATTGTGACTGTTCAGGAAAGCTGGTGAACAAGTAATCAATTCGATTTTCATCATGTTGCCATTTTCCAGCCCGTGAAAGGCTATTGTTGATTAACTGGAACATGATATTTCCATTGATTGGCCCCAATCAGGCGGTGTTTTGGCATAGGATTCATGTTTTTCTTGTTGAGCAAATGGGTGACGCAATATGTCTAATAATTTCGTCAACTCTTCAAAGTTGCCCTCTTCTGCCCGATCGATGGCAATCTGAGCGAGGTAATTACGTAAAATGAATTTCGGGTTCACTTTGCACATTTGTTCACTGCGTTGCAGCGGCTGAGTTGTTTCCAGAGCTAAGCGATGCTGGTATTTTTCAAACCAAGCTTGGGCTTGTTCACGGTTGACAAAATAATCAACAAACTGGGTTTGTGTTAGGTCACTTTGGCTTAGTAGTCTAAAGCTTTGTGTATAGTCTCGTTTGTCTGCTGCCAACAAATCGAGCCATTGATTGACCAATAACATGTCATTGTCGTGCTCACAATTGAACCCCATCTTTTGACGCATTAAATGGGCATATTGGTTGCGCAGTGTTATTTCGTATTTTCCTAAAGCCTCTTTTATTTGCTCAATCTCTACATGCAATGTAAAGCCGTGGGCCAAGGCATTTAGATTCCACAGCGCAACACCGGGTTGTTGGTCAAAAGCATAGCGGCCCTGATGATCAGAATGATTGCAGATATAGCCGGGTTCATAAGTATCTAAGAACGCATAGGGACCAAAATCAAACGTTATCCCATGAATCGACATGTTGTCGGTGTTCATAACGCCGTGACAAAAACCAAAGGCCTGCCATTTAGCGACCATACCTGCCGTTGATTCAACAATTTTCTCTAACATCGCCAAATGAGGGTTATTTTCATAAAGGCACTCGGCAAAATGATGTTTGAGTGTGTATTCAAATAGTTTATTGAGTTTGTCATGCTGTTTGCTGTGGTAAAAATATTCAAAGTGACCGAATCGGATATGGCTTTGGCAGATTCGAATCAGAGCCGCCCCTTTTTCTTGTTTTTCTCGATAAACCGGCTCGTTACTTGATATTAGACACAAAGCTCGAGAAGTCGGGATCCCTAATGAATGTAGGGCTTCGCTTGCTAAGTATTCTCGAATGGTGGAGCGTAGCACAGCGCGGCCATCTCCAAACCGAGAGTAAGGGGTTTGGCCAGCTCCTTTCAGGTGGAAGTCCCAAGGCTGCCCGTGGGGATCGGTAAATTCGCCCAATAACAAACCTCGACCATCGCCCAAGTCAGGGTTCCAGCCTCCAAACTGGTGCCCACCGTATTTTTGCGCAATTCCCTGTTGATTAAGCGTGCCACTTTGTTCAAATAACGAGGCCAGTAGTGACTTCTCTTGCGAAAATGAATCCGGCAAGCCAAGTTCAGAGGCCAATTCGTGATTGAATAACGCCAGCTTCGGACTGGCCAAAGGTGTGACTGAAACAGCAGAGGCTAAGTCTGTTAATTGGTTTGCGTAGGAGTGATCAAAAAACACGTGTAACCCTGTATAATATTATAGATAGTGTTAGTCTATCCTGAGCGGATACTATGTTGATACGTCTACTCAAAGAAAAATGATCCCAACAAACGTAATGGGCCAGTGGATTTTTTTCCTTTGCGCAGAATAATCATGTTGTAGTGAATCTATTTGGCGCGTCAATTCTCTTTCAATTTAATCGAGGTGTAATAATGAAACTTCAAAAACTTGTAATGCTAGCTGTATTATCTCTAAGCGCGACCATGGCTTCCAACGCAATGGCGGCAGGAGATGCAGCAAAAGGTAAAGCGAAGTCAACGACCTGTACTGCTTGTCATGGTGCAAACGGTATTTCGATGATCCCCATGTATCCCAACTTGGCGGGTCAAAAAGAGCAATATCTGGTGCTTCAAATGAAGGCGTTTCGAGACGGAGAGCGCAAAAATATGGTGATGGCGCCCATGGCCGCTGGCTTAAGTGACGAAGATATCAACAATCTCGCTGCCTATTATGCAGGGCTAAACCCAGCTGGCTAGC
>JAOMVH010000027.1 GCA_028356795.1 Aliiglaciecola sp.
TGATAGTTGAATGTAAAAAACCGCCTTGCGGCGGCTTTTAAATAATATATTCAGCCGTTAATTGCTCGCCACTAACGAAGGAAACTCATCATTAAACCAGCGGCGCAACATATTTTTTTCATAGCGTAAAGATTCACTCTTAAAAAATGGATTGTGGCGAGTTTGGAAGCCCATATCTTTCAACTTAACCTCTTCGGCTTCTTGAATAACAGTTCCGTCACTATCCACCAATTTATAAGAAAAGGTAATGCGCGGAATATCAACGCTTTTGATAAGCCGAACTTCACTACCTCCACTACCGAGACCCACAAAAGATGACGGCCAAACACGCCCTGCCAAATCTAGATTAGTCACCGTAATCGCCAAGGTTTGTCCTTCTGGTAGTCCCTCAGCAAGCTTATTCATATACTTTTCAAGACGCTCAAAGGTTTGCGCACGAAACTTGGCTCTCGATTGCATCGTAGGCTGCACATCTCGGAACTTCTTCGGATTTTCCCAGGTAATATCTACATCTGCTTTAGCAAAACTGGTATTGGATGCCACCAACAATGTAGCCCCTACCATTAATGTTAAAATTTTCATATTTTCCCCTTAGTCTGTCGACCTATGGTTTTGTATATACAGTATAGTGAAATTTGCTTAACTAAAACTGAATACGTCTGAATATTCTATTTAGTTGCGCTAAATCGACCTTTTCCTGGATCAATCACATAAGTATAGACCGATAAAATTGTGAATTGTTTCATAAAAAAGGACCGCGGCAGGAACGGTCCAAAAAGCACTACATGCTCGAAACTTGGTTATTGATATATGTTACGCCGATTAATAAGGTCCAGAAGTAACTTGTGGTGTTTGCCAATCGCTTAGCCAGACCTTGTTTCCATGTATGTAATAGATTTTATCGCCATGAATAATACTGCGGTCATCGCCCACATAGATATACTCTCGGGATTCAGAGTCAATTTGAATGCTGCCTATTTCATTCAGCGAAGGCACATCACTATTGCTATTGGTTTCCAATAACATCAAATTGCTCTGGGTTTTCCAATAACTTGTCCCGTTAGGTCCATCCGCCTCCAACCAGCGTTCTGTTGGGAATGCAAATTGATAGACACCATCCCTCTCAAGCCAAGTTAATGCTTTATAATTAAATTCCACCGGTGTGTAGGCGTCCGGTTCAACAATGCTAGTGAGCTCTTGGGGATTGGCCGGGTCCCTCACATCAAACAAGCTTATTTTCATACCCGATGTTGTTACCGGCTCAACAACAATACTGCCGGTATCAGGAATATCTTGAAAATCAACTTGCTGGCCCACACCCAACAGGAGGTCATTTTCAAGAGGATGCAGGTATCTTGAAAACCCAGGTATTTCTAAACTACCTTGGATGTAAGGTTGTGTGTTGTCTGTAAGGTTAATCACATATAAGGGGTCAATCTGTTCGAAAGTCACTATGTAAGCTTTGTCTTCGATGAACCTCACCGCATATATCTCTTCATCGGGCTTCCCAATTGCTTCGGGTTGTGAATCGTTGGGCAAGGTCGCAACGGCAGTTAACTCTGTTCCCTGCTGCTGTAAAATGTGAAGTTTATGGACAGGTGATTGACCAGCATAATCGGTTGTTACCACTCTAAAATAGTCTTGCTCTTCATCAACTTTAAAAAGTGGATCACTTTGCCAACTGATAAATCCATCCACACTGCCTGAAGCCTGATAGTCTAAATTTGCCAAATCTACCTTATGAAAAGCGGTTTTGTCAGTCTGTGTCGCAGACCCAAGGTACAAGCTGTTTTGAGACATATACATCATAAATGCATAAACACTCATACACATTGATTGGGTATCTGTAGGCTGGGTCAGGTCAATTCGGGTAACTGTTAAAATCTGTGCATGACCATCATTGTTAGTGGCCTCACCGGGAACATAACACTGACTTACATCATTCATTGCGGCAGCTTGTCCGTCTGTGTACATTTTAGGCATGATGTCAGATGAGGGTGTATTGATGATATTGCGATAATTGTCTAACTTTTGCTCTTCCGTTGATGCTGCTGGGTTGAGGTTTTCAATGTACGGAACATAACTGCTTACAACGTAAAGCTGGTTTTCAATTAGTCGTGTAGATAAAAGTGCACCGTCTATCTTGATATTTGTGGTCTGAGCGATATCGGCGGGGTTCGAAACGTCATAAATATCAATAGTAAGGTTGGCAGAATCATAGTACCAAGGCACCATAGTTAAGGCATCGATGGCATAAACAGGATAAGCACTACCCACGACGGCCAACCGAGTATTGTTTAAATATAGGCCTTGGATATTTATATCATCAATATCATAGCTAATCGGTGATTGCTCCGACAATGAAAAGTCTTCGTTACGAGTCAACACTCTAACTTGTGGGTCAGACGAGCCTGATTCAGACCACACGGGGTAAGTTGCTAAAAAGAGTGTGTTGCCATCGTATTTGACTCTATCAACTTCATCCACGCCTTGTTCAATCGTATTGGTTTGTGAAAACCCTTCTGGTACAGCCGGGCTTGAAGTGTTGTCCGCGGAGGCGGAAACCGGCACGCCATTTAGTGTCGTGGCGTAGATACCGTTTCGAATAAAGGTAGCGGCATCCCCTTGGGCTAAAGGCCCTTCAAATCCCTTGGCCTGATTCACTTGCGGCAAGACTAAAGGCTCTTCTTCGCTCGATGAGCCGCATGCACTAACAACGAATATTGAGGTAGTTGCCAAACATACATAAGACATATTTTTCCACTGCATAATGGGTCTCCTTAAATAATGAATTATTAAAAACGACTATCATTGAATGCGTAAAAGTTTAGATTCCCCGAGTGATGATGTCTGATACGAAATGCATAAAAATGTGAATAATTGTAACCCTCGCGTGAGTCTTGATTGTGGGTTTGTTAGTCTGTGCTTGTACAGGCTTAATATGTGTCTTTATTCATTGGATTATTTAACCTGAATTGTGGATAAAAGATGTCGACCAATATGGAATTGTTCATAATTTACAATAGGTTAAGAAAACCCAATGACATTGAAGCGGCTGTCAATTGTTTAATGATGCAATTTATGTAGATATCAAGGCGCATTTTCGTACGCAATAACGGGTTATTGTAGGATATGCAATGCCGATAGGCGCGTAAATTGTGTTGTTGAGAGGCCTGGCTTATCCAGAATTCAGATTATTTAGAGGCTAGATTGTTTATTCATCGACTACGCTATTTATTACTTGCTATCAGTTTGTTTGGCAGTGTTCCTGCCTTCGCATGCGAATCAGGGCAATCATGCATTGAAAAAGGGCAATGGGACATTGGTATCGCGTTTGGTATCGGTGCCCGTTCAAACCCCTTAGTCGATGGTAATACCTTTCCTAACATCATATTGATAGACGTGGCTTGGTACGGTGACCAAATCTATTTTGATAATGGCGAACTTGGTTTTCGGCTAATCGAAAATCAAAAAACGGGGTTTGAAACCTATTTAGTTATTGATAGAGAAGCAGCTTATTTTGATTTGCTGCACCCTGGTAACTTCAGTATTAGTTCTCTTATTTCACCTACAACTGGCCAACCCATTCCGCCAGATAATCAAACACTAGATAGCGAAGAGGTCCGCCTGTCACTTGATGATATTAGAGATAGAAAGTGGGCGGTAAATCTGGGGGGAAGATACCACTACTATACCGAAAAAGGGGAAGTCTCGTTTTCATATGAAACGGACGTAAGCAGCGTTCATCAAGGAAGCAAAGCCGCCCTAAGCTATGAACATTATTGGTCCGGGGATGACTGGCAACTTAGCATCCGGCCAAGCGTATTGTGGAAAAGCGACAAACTAGTGAATTATTACTACGGGGTAAGTGCACAAGACTTTCCAGATAATGATATTCGGTATACCGCAAAAGGCGGTCTTCAACCGTCACTGTCTCTAACCTATACAAAAAGATTTAGCGAAGACTGGTATTGGGTTGCAAACCTGTCCTACCAAAAGCTGCATTCGAGTATGGTCGCTAGCCCCATTGTCGATGAAAACAATGTATCCAGTGTATTTTTAGGTTTGGGGTACCGTTTTTAATGAGCACCAAAAACTCAAATCTGAAAACGTGCATAGGCAGATATTGGGTTGTACTGAGCTTGTTATGCTTACATTATGGTGTATTTGCTCAAGCTCCCCAAAAAGCATATATAAGTTGGCGTGTTCAGCCAAAAGTTTGCATTGTAGCTAAACTTGGAGACAGCTGTGAAATGGCGCTTTTAATCTCAACAGATGGGCTCAAGCCTGGAAAATACTGCTATTTCAAAAATAATCAAAAAATGCACTGCAAAACATTTAATCAGGCTGAAGACACGGTTGTTGTGAAATTCTCCCAGCACACAGTGCTAGAACTTAGGGACCAAAATGACACTATATTGTTGTCCCATGAAATACAAATCAAAGCACGAAACCGCAAACCCCAAACTCGCCGCGTGCGGCAACCTTGGAGTCTATTTTGAGTAAGCGACTTTTATTGATCGAGGATGACAAACGCCTTAGTCAACTCATGGCTGAATTTTTAAGGCTTAACGGTTTTGAGGTTAATTGCCGTTTTGATTCAATCGGCTTGGGAGCTGTGATGAAACAGTTCAACCCCGATATCGTGGTATTAGATATTATGCTTCCAGGAGAAGATGGATTTGAAATCTGCAAGTCATTGCGTAAATATTATAGTGGTCCACTGTTATTTGTCACAGCAAAAAGTTCTGACTTTGACCAAGTTTTGGGATTAGAAATCGGTGCAGACGATTATGTTATCAAGCCTGTAGAGCCGAGAGTATTGTTGGCTCGAATCAATGCGCTATTCAGGCGAATGGAAAATAATAAAGCTGATGATAACGGCCAAGTAAATCAGTTGCACTATGGAACCCTGCGTATTGATAAAAACTGTCGGGAAGTTGTGCTAGAAAATAAACAGGTTAGTTTAACGAGCCATGAATTCGACATGTTATGGAAGTTAGCAACAAATCCATCAATGCTTGTTGAGAGAGAAACCTTATATACGGAGCTAATCGGTAGAGAGTACGATGGCCTTGATCGCTCTGCTGATGTCAGAATTTCTCGCCTTAGGAAAAAGCTCCATGACAACCCGCAAAACCCTTTTCGAATCAAGACGATTTGGGGAAAAGGATTCTTTTTTGTTCCAGACGCTTGGGACTGATTTAACATGAACCCTATGTACTCAGAGAAACAAATATGACGCGGCTATTCTTGAGCTTATATTTATTTATTGCCTTGTCTTTAGTGCTGCTAAGTGGTCTCTTGAATCATGTCTTTTTCCAAAACGATGATGACAATTTTGATAAACAAAACCTGATCTCCTTGCTCACTCGTATGCATCAAAAAGGGGAGCTCGATAGTCAGCTGTTAGGTTCAGAGTTCTTCCGTATTCAATACCTAAGTCCATCCGACATGACTTTTAGTCAAGAGGAGTACATGAAACTAAGGGAAAAACAGGAGCTGGTACTTTTTGATGAACACAATACTGCGCAATTATATTTCCTCACCTCGCCAACACAACTTCTTGAAATTACGCTACTTGAGCAAAACAGTAACAAGGCCAATTACTTTTTGTATAGCGGCGTATTCTTTGCGCTTCTAGCGGGCTTAATTGCACTTTGGCTATGGCCTTTATGGAAAGATCTTCAACGTCTAAAGCAAGCGGTGTCAACTATTACTCCCAACAATCCTTTCAGAGCGATAGACATAGAGCCACGGTCGGTAGTTTACCCTATCGCACTGACATTGAATGAACAAGGTCACCGGATTGAACAGCTTTTGAATACGCAACGGGAATTGACAGGCGCGGTTGCCCATGAATTTAGAACCCCCTTATCCCGTCTAAAATTTGCTACCGCGAATCAAAGCACAGTTGGTGACAAGGGCTTTTTGGATGAGATGAACAATGACATCGACGAATTAGAAAAGCTCGTTCAAGAAATGTTGAACTACACCAGTATGGAAACCCAAGAACCTGAGTTGAACATTTCGGAAATTCCCTTGCTTTCACTTTGCCGTCATCGCATTGATTATTTAACCAGCTATAAAAGCGGAAATATTCAAGTAACATGCACCGGCACTGACGCGACAATATTGGCTGATGAGCATTATATTGAGCGGGTGATAGATAATTTGATAAACAATGCATATCGATATGCCGCAAGCCAGATTATTGTGAGTGTGCGTTTGAAAGGTCAGACTGTTTTGCTAATGGTAGAGGATGATGGCGAAGGTGTACCCGATAAATACAAAGAACGCATATTTGCACCATTTTTCAGGCCAGATTACGGTCGTGATCGCTCTAGGGGCGGAGCTGGTTTAGGTTTAGCCATCGTAAAACGTATATTGCATTGGCATGATGGAAAATGTTGGGTTGCAGACTCACCCATCGGCGGCGCATCGTTTTGCGTGAGCTTTTTACTTACAAACGACTATAGCCGCTAATTTTGATGATGTCTTGCCACAGCAATCAGGTTGGAATTTGAAATAGTATGGCAAACAAGCTCTAAATTTGCGCCGTTAACATAGGGATTTATTTCTCTTTGTAAGCAGTAAATTTGGTGAAAACTTTCGAGTCGCTCTGAGCTCTCTGTGATATCGCTAATATAATCTTTTTGAAATTCGCGCATTTGGCCTGTGTATGGCGCTAAGCTATATCTCACATCTGCCAACTGTGTTCGTTCTAGCGTCATTGATACTTCAGTCATCAAGTCAGCCACACTTTGTTGAACATCTGACAGCAAATATTGCACGAAGGAGGACCGCAAAACGGTCACCAACACAACAATCTCTGTCAAAATGATTAAATAGCGAAACATATCTTTTTATCGAACTCTGGTTATTCCCACAACGGGAAGATTAATATGCCTTAAGATTAAGGTAACGCGCGCGATGAAGAAAGGACTTTTGATTATCCAAGTCTATACTTTCGTTTACAAAGTGATAAGTGCGCCCAGCTCTGCATTTACTGAAAGTATCGAAAAACAATGGCGTATGACGAAAATAATTAAAGTCAATTGTTGATCCAGGTTAACATTCATTTATGGTTGTGTGCGATAATGAGCAAAGTTCAGAATTACCAAATTCGCCCATCAAGGAAACATGTATGAGTGAGCGTATTCCCGTTAAAGATGTTACCCCAGTAAAAGTCCATAAACCCGACGCCGCAAAACACGAAAATGCCTATACACCTCGTAGCCACATCTATGTCCGCGCCGTTGAGGGAACCTTGGAGACTTTTCGACGCTTTTTTGGACTCATATTCTTAGGTACATTCGTCATTTTACCTTGGATACAATTCAATGGTAATCAAGCGATCTTATTCGATATTGGGGCTCAGAGGTTTAATATTTTCGGCCTGACACTGTGGCCACAAGATCTCACACTATTAGCGTGGATATTAATTATTAGCGCGTTTGCATTATTTTTTGTCACTACCTTCGCGGGGCGCGTTTGGTGCGGATTTATGTGCCCTCAAACAACATGGACATTTATTTTCATATGGTTTGAGGAACGAATTGAAGGCTCACGCAATAAAAGAATCAAACTAGATCAACGCAAAATGGATTTTGATAAGTTTTGGCGAAAGAGTCTAAAACATTTTTCTTGGGTAATGGTAGCACTGCTCACTGCCATAACATTCGTTGGTTACTTCACTCCCATTGATCAGCTATTTGTTGATTTCTTTACTTTATCTACAAGCTTTTGGGCTGGCTTCTCAATTGTATTTTTTACATTTTGTACCTACGGCAACGCTGGGTGGATGCGAGAGATCATGTGTACTCACATTTGTCCCTATGCCAGATTTCAATCCGCGATGTTTGACAAAGATACCTTTACCGTTGCATACGATAGCGCTCGCGGCGAAAAACGGGGGCCACGACCGCGCAAAATAGCCCATGAAAACTTGTCAGAAAAAGGCTTGGGAGATTGCATAGACTGCAACTTATGTGTACAGGTTTGTCCCACCGGAATTGATATTCGCAATGGTCTTCAGTACGAATGTATAAATTGCGGCGCCTGCGTGGATGCGTGCAACGGTGTCATGGAAAAAATGAACTATCCCAAGGGATTAATTAGTTTTACTTCTGAGCATGAATTATCTGGAGGCACGACTAAGATAGTGCGTCCAAAATTAGTCGGATATGCTGTGGTACTTGCGATCATGACTGGATTATTAATATTTGAAATTATGACTCGTGTACCGTTGGAAGTGGATATTATTCGTGACCGTAACGCCTTGTATCGTGAAACAAACGACGGACTCATTGAGAATGTATTCACCTTGAAGGTTTTGAATAAATCTCAAACTGCGCAAACTTATCGCGTCGAAGTTATTGGTCTAGAAGGCCACAAATACATTGGTGAAAACACAGTGCAAGTTGTTGGTGGCGAAGTGTTTAACCTACCAATTAGTATCGCAATCGACTCTTATGCTCTGGAAGAGCAAGTGACCGAATTTAGATTTCATGTTCAAGCAATCGACAGTGAGAATAGCATTGAAGTTACTGAATCTAGTAAGTTTATATATCGATGAGTAAATTACCGCCCGCAACGTTTGACTTCTCAGAATTGGGGCCGGATTTGATATTGGATGCCATTGAAGACAAAGGTATTCGTGTTGACTCGGGCCTGCTGGCATTAAACAGCTATGAAAACCGCGTTTATCAGTTTATTGGTGATGACCGGACCCGTTATGTGGCAAAGTTCTATCGCCCACAACGTTGGACGCAGCAACAGATACAAGAAGAACATGATTTTGCCTGGGAGTTACAAGAACATGAAATTCCAGTTGTCGCGCCGTTAAAATTAGAAAACAATACTTTGCATCACTATCGGGGCTTTTACTTTGCAGTGTTTCCCTCCGTAGGCGGTCGCCAATTTGAGGTTGATAACCTAGATCAACTTGAATGGATGGGGCGATTTATAGGTCGGATACATCAAGTATCAAAAGGAAAGAATTTCAATCAACGCCCCACCTTTTCGGTTCAAGAGCATTTGTTGGATGCAACCAAAACATTGCAACAAACACAGCTTATTCCACAAAGCTTGCACACCGCATTTTTTACTATTTTGGATCAAGTGGTTGAAATAACCAGTCAACGCTATCAACCAGCCGCACAAATTCGGCTTCACGGTGACTGCCATCCTGGCAATATTTTATGGCGTGATGGCCCGACTTTCGTAGATTTAGATGACTGTCGCACAGGACCTGCCATTCAAGACCTGTGGATGATGCTCTCTGGTGATACCCAACAGCAGCGCATTCAAATGGATACCTTGGTGGAAGCCTATGACGAATTTAGTCAATTTGACAGCCGTGAACTGGCGTTAATTGAGCCACTTAGAGCGATGAGAATGGTTCATTACATGGCTTGGCTATCAAGACGCTGGCAAGATCCCGCCTTTCCCCAAGCTTTTCCCTGGTTTGCAGATGCAAAATACTGGGAGCAGCAGATATTAGCGCTAAAGGAACAATTGTCGGCTTTACATGAACCAAGTCTAACGCTTTTTTAATAACTATCTAAAACATACCCTAGCCTTTATAGAACAAATAGCTATAATGCAACTTCGCTGAGGTGCTGCGCTACTAATTGCGCAGTTAAACGGGAAGACAGTGACATCATAACCCTTAATGATGGAATCTGACGCTGCCCCCGCAACGGTAAATAAGTGAAATACTGACGAACGACCACTGTTCTTTGGAATGGGAAGGTGTCAGTACGACCTGCCAATGCTGTTTATTTGCAAGTACTTATGAGCCCGGATACCGGCCTTTGTGTATCACTGAAGTTATTCGTTAAATCGATTAGCTTCGTTTTATTTACCAAGTACTCGGGTGGAGTACTCATGAAGGTCTTTACTATGTTAAACAAAACACTTCCTTTTACGTTAAGTGCCAGCTTTTTATTGCTCAGTTCTTCATTGTTCGCTCAACAAACCAACTCTGAAACAGCACAACAAGAAATTGAAAAAGTTTCGGTCGTTTCTAGCCGTATCGTGTTGCCAACAAACAGACTTGCAACCAGCACAACCGTTTTAGATGAATTTGATTTACAATTTCAAACGGCGCTCAATGTCACTGACGTTTTAAGACAAACGCCCAGTGTTGGCGTTTCTAACTCTGGTGGATTAGGCAAAAATACAGTTCTTCGTGTTCGCGGAGAAGAAGGATTTAGAACAAAACTATATATCGATAACGTAGAACTCAGTGACACATCGTCGCCACAAGTCGCTCCGGTATTTGACGATGTTCTAGTAGATCAGTTATCTCGAATAGAAGTATTAAGAGGAACACAAGGCCTTAGTTACGGTGCTGATGCCGGAGGCGTAATTGCGCTGTTTACGCAAGAATATACCGACGGTTTTTCTGCTGCCGCTAGCGCCAGTATATCTCGCTATGATACTCAGGCATTGTCTGGCAACTTGGCTTTTGGTAACGAAACAGGGAATATATTCTTTTCTGCTTCGACCCTTTCAAGTGATGGATTCAATGCACAAACATCGGACACCTCCGGTGAACTAGATGGATACGACAACCAAACCTTTCATTTTAAAGGACAGGTTAATATTACGGAGCAACTGCAAGGTGCTTTGGTTGTTAGGCAAGCAGATGCCGACAACGAGTATGATGGTTGCTTCGACAACACGACTTTTGCCCCTAGCAATGATTGCTTAACACAAGCGCAGCAAACCACCTCCAGAGTCAGCCTAAGTTATACCCATGAAAACGCAAAACACGAAGTAGCGTTTAACAACACCGAGATAGAGCGTCGCTTTATCAATAATGGGCTGTTTGGATTTGAAAACAGCGGTTCAATAGAAAAATTTGAGTATCTAGGCTCGGCAAAATGGCAACAACATGATTTTATTTTTGGTGCTGAGTTAAAAGAAGAAACCCTAGAAGGAAACACCCAAACCAGAGACCAAAATAGTATTTTTGCCGAATGGCTGGGCCAGTTTAGTCATGGTATTTCGGCCAATTTAGGCGTTCGCTTGGATGACAATGACACCTTTGGCAAACACAATAGCCTCAGAGCAGGCTTAGTTAAACTGATTGATTACGACACGATTGATATCAAACTAAAATCAAGTTTCGGTACTGGCTTTCGTGCGCCAAGTTTGTTTGAGCAGGCATACAACGATGGACCTTTTGCATTCGGCGACGCAGCCAATTTGCAATTGAAAGAGGAAAACAGCCAAGGCGTAGATGTTGGCATAGAATTACTTCTGGGTTCAGGTTCAAGTGTCGAAGTTGTCTTGTTTAAACAAACAATCGAAGATGAAATCATGTTTGATGCCGTTGGTTTCCAAGGTTATTTACAAGGGCAAGGAGAGAGTGAATCACAAGGTGTTGAAATAGGCGCTGAACATGTGTTTGAAAACGGCACGTCATTTTGGACCAATTATACCTACAACGATGCCACAGACACTGCGCAGCAACAACGCTTACGTCGCCCTAAAAACAAATTCAATTTTGGTGTTCGCCATGCCTGGCTAGACGATACCTTATTGGTTGAGTTGAATCATCGCGTTGTAAATGATGCTGTGGATATTGGTGGCCAGGAATTAGATGATTACACGGTCACAAATATTTCAGCAAAATGGCAAGCGCTGGAAAACCTTAGTTTTACACTAGGTATTTCAAATTTATTTGATTCCGAATACCAAGAAGTTGTTGGCTTTAACTCAGCACAGCGCTCTGTATCTTTGTCCGCTAACCTCAAATTGTAACCTAGACATCGATGTAATATTACACTGAAACTACTTTAGAGAAGACGTAAAACATTTAAAATTGAACACGGCGCTTTTAGTATTTTCTCGATATATCAAGCAGAACAATCAAAATGGGATTGTTCTGCTTTTTTATATTCATCACCAACTGTTGTTCAAGCACTTCTGTAAACAACCATGCCTCACCAATCCTATCTATTTGTTTCTACTGGAAAGTTTTTAGTTATTTACTAGATGAATTGAAAAATCCAGACTAATATTATAGAGGTGTAACTTTTTCACCTACACATCAAACAATATTGGACGTGACCCAGCCGTCACTCATCAAGGAAGCAAAGGAACTACTACTATGGTTACAGACTAGTGGCGTTTTGTCTTTATATAATGCCACTCATGGTCTGAAGCAGCGCTTTATTGGGTTGAGGTATCAGTTGCTAGTACTGATATTTAAATTCGATGACATTGCAATGTATATCTCGGATAAATAGAAAGAACCTGTAAGCCGATATGTTACGCACCGACCCATACGCAGGGGCTATTTTTTACTTAGTTATGAGAGGACACATGTTACAAAAACTAATGCGCAAGACAATCATCGCAGCAATCACCGCGTTTTTTGCGAGCAATACCTTTGCCGATGTAGTGGTCATCGTTCATCCAAGTAATAACAGCACCCTTGATGATAGAGCCGTAAAAAGAATATTTTTAGGCAAAGAAAAAAAGTTTAGCAACGGAACTGGGGTGACCCCAATCAACCAAGCCGACAATGATGCTAGAGATACTTTCGACTCAAATGTATTGGGCCGAAGTTCAAGCCAAGTTGCGGCCTACTGGTCAAAACTAATATTCACAGGCAAAGGTGTACCTCCAAAGGAAGTTGGTGGAGATGCAGAGGTAGTTGCAGCCGTAGCCGCTGATCCATCAGCGATCGGCTACATAGACAGCTCGGCGGTTACCGGCGACGTCAAATCCATTCCACTAAACTAATTGAGGAGATTGACTGTGAAAAAATCACTTACCCTTATTGCACTGGGGTGTGCAACAGTATTTTCAGCTAATGCCGAAGTGAGAATTAATGGTTTCGCCAATTTTGTTGGTGGAGTTACCAGTAGTGACGACACTGTATATGGCTATGATGACAACGTATCATTTAGTGACGAGAGCATATTTGCTATCCAAGTAAGTGGCGATATCAATGACAAAATGACCGCCACCGGACAAGTCGTCGCCAAGGGCGAGAATGACTATAAAACCGAGTTTGAGTGGGCCTACATAACCTATGAAGCAACTGATAACGTTAGTGTTTCAGCTGGCCGACTTAGACTGCCACTATTTAGATATTCTGCTTCTAAAGATGTTGGATATTCTTATCATTGGGTTAACGCTCCACGGGCGGTTTACGACGTGGCATTTAACAATTTAGAAGGCTTTCGCGTCGACTATAACAATTATGCTGGAGATTGGGAGTACGGTTTTCAGCTAGCTGCCGGCACGATCAACAGTGAAATAGATGTCCCTGATGCCACAGGAAACCCTGTGGAGGTTGATCTCAAAGCAAATAACGCCGTCCTTCTTACCGCCGAGGCGACATACGAATGGTTTAAAATTCGTGTTGTTGGCGGACGTTCCAGTGTTACATTCAGGCCCGCAGTTCTTGAAACAACCTTCGCACAAATTCCTGACAATATCGCCGATGCATTGCGTATCGAAGACGATACCAGTGAATTTTATGGGTTGGGTATAGAGGTGGACAAATTTGACTGGTTTGTTAATGCTGAATTCACCGAGGTTGGAATAGAAGAATCATTTTCTCCTACCGATACTGCCTACTATGTATCCGCGGGGATTCGAACGGGTAAGTTCACACCTTCCATCACATATGAGAGCTTGGATGGCGAAGGAGAGATCCGATTCCTAGATCTCGTCGCAGCTCTACCAGAACCGTTCCAAGCTCCTGTGGGTGCTGCGGTAACTGGCACACAGCAAGCATTTTTCGATAAATACACAGTAACCACGTTGGGGCTAAGATATGATATGGACACCAATGTTGCACTTAAAGCTGA
Organism: Aliiglaciecola sp.; assembly: GCA_028356795.1. GTDB lineage: Bacteria > Pseudomonadota > Gammaproteobacteria > Enterobacterales > Alteromonadaceae > Aliiglaciecola. Next base: position 13,839 of record JAOMVH010000027.1, read on the forward strand.
CATTAGTAAGTATGATGATGACCTAGACGATACCGCAGATGCCACCTTGGTTAGATTTGCGGTGAATTATATTTTCTAAACTGCGCAACTGATCTAAAACCCATCAAAACCGTCTTTAATTAGACGGTTTTTTATTGCTGCCGTTTTGCGAAAACTAGCTTGATTGGTGCAATCTGGTGTTTCATCTTCAGATTATATTCATACAACTGATATACACTACCTTTGACCTATCTAGCTATGTTAACCTTGGAAAAATTTTTTAGGATGATGTTTGAATGAAGAAACTCGCACTATTTTTCACACTTACGCTGATTTTGCTATTACAAGCTTGCGCCGAGCCTGAGCAAACCGATGTTAAATGGGTAAAAGATAAACACTATAAAGTGATTAATGACACCGCGACTGAAACTCCCGTTGTGACAGAGTTTTTCTCTTTTTGGTGCCCACATTGTTACAGCTACGAACCCATAGTGGCGAAGATTAAAGCGAAGTTAGATAAAGATGTTTCTTTCAATAAAGTTCATGTGAACTTTATGCGTTTCACCGGCCCAGATGTTCAAGAAGATGCAACTAGAGCCATGCTGGTGGGCAGAGCACTAGATCGCGAAGATGAATTCAATCAAGCTGTTTTTAGCTACATTCATGAACAAAGAATGCCTGTTACAGGTCTCATGCCGTTGAAGGGAATTTTCCTGGCTCGAGGTGTTGAAGTTGCAGAGTTCGACAAAATAGTGTCTAGCTTTAAGGTAAAAACCATGTTGGACCAAAACCGTAAAGACATTGCCGCATTTCGCGATCACCTGTCAGGGGTGCCTAATTTTATCATCAACGGTAAATATCAAGCCACAGTAACCGGTGATATGACGCCTGATGATATAGTTGAACTGATCGTTTGGTTAACCACACAATCATAATTATTTTAGAAAGGAAGTAGTAGAAATGAATTTCAAATCAATCAAACACGTATTTTTTGCGTTACTGTTGACTATGCCAGCCGTTGCCTCCGCCCAAGCGTTATGGCAAGAAGGCACTCACTACAACGTCATCTCGGAAAAAGCCAGTGACGACAAGCGCATTCGCGAAGTATTTTCATATTGGTGTCCAGCCTGCTATAGCTTTGAGACAATAGTAATACAACTTAAAACTAAATTACCTGCGGATGTGACATTTACCAAGGCCCACGTCAACTTTATGGGTTCCACAACGCCTGAAATTCAAAACGATGCCACTAAGGCTATGATTGCCGCCAAAGCGATGAAAAAAACGGCCGAGTTCAATGCCGCGCTATTTGATGCGATTCACAAGCAACGTAAAAATATCACAGGCATGGACGATATTTTGGCCGTTTATGCAGCCACAGGCGGTGATAGTGAAAAGCTAGGTAAAATGGCGAAGAGTTTTGGCGTACGCAGTCTGGTTGCCAAAAATAACAAACTAACCCGCGGTGTTTCGAGTGTTCCGACCTTTATTGTCAATGATAAATATCAAGCAGTATTTGGCCGCAATATGACCCCAGATCAGTTTATCGACTTATTACTTTGGTTAACGACTCAAAAGTAACTTAACCTCTGTTCACAACACAAAAAGCCGAGATTTCCCGGCTTTTTTATTATTGCATTAATCTCAAACACCAATCTGTAAACCCCACTGCCCAAGTGTTGCGCGCCGGGTCATACATTCCTGAATAACGGCCATTAAAAATCACGAGCCTGTCCCAGCGATGCTCTTAGGCTGGGATCATCCCCGAATGCTCTTATCGGGGATCTCGTGCTTTTGGTATCGGAGGTAGTAACCGAGAAGATCATCGATTAAAAGCGTTTCGATGATGACGGTTGTGTTGGAAGCGTTTCCCTCACCGTCATCCCCGAGTGCTCTTTTATCGCGCACGCAGTGGGGGATCTTGTGCTTTTGGTATCAGAGGTAGTAACCGAGAAGATCATCGATTAAAAGCGTTTCGATGATGACGGTTGGGTTGGAAGCGTTTCCCTCACCGTCATCCCCGAGTGCTCTTATCGGGGATCTCCAAAGGCTGACGTAGCGGTAGGAAAAACGTTTCTTCGAGCATGTATTAATACAAAACACACATTGAATCCATCCGTGGTAGCTCACCCAGTCCGAATCAACGGCTAGGTTTTAATGAAATAATACAAAACGCGACATGAACCCTCCATGGTGCTGCGTCCAGCCTGACATCCATGTCAGTCGTGCGAGCGGCTGGAGCTGTGCTCCAGAAAGCCCCGCTCTTACCCTAATTTGTCGGAGGCGATTCTGTAGCGGGGGTCTTCGTTTAAGTCCATCTCTACGTAGTCCTGTGCTTTGGTTAGCAAGGTGCTACATTCGGGACTGATGTGGCGAATATGGAGCTTTTTACCTTGGTCTTTGTATTTACCCGCTAACCCGTCGATGGCGTCTAGTCCAGATGAATCCCATATTCTCGAGTCTTTAAAATCGATAACTACATCTTGGGGATCATTTTGTGGATCAAACAATTCTCTAAAATGTAAGACAGAGCCAAAGAATAACGGGCCTTCTAAGTCATACACCTTCCAGCCATCTTCATCTGTGTGGGTTTTAGCATGAATATGGGTCGCATGTTTCCATGCAAACACCAATGCTGACACAATCACACCTACAACAACCGCTACAGCCAAGTCAGCAACCACGGTTATACCTGTCACCAAAAACAGTACAAACGCGTCTTCTTTGTTTACGCCACGAATAATACGGAATGATGCCCACTCAAATGTGCCGATAACAACAATGAACATTACGCCAACAAGGGCTGCAAGGGGTATCATTTCAATTAGTGGTGCGGCAAATAAGATAAAGCCCAACAGCACTAATGCCGCGGTAATCCCTGATAATCGACCACGACCTCCCGAGTTAATGTTGATCATGCTTTGACCAATCATGGCACAACCACCCATACCACCGAAGAAGCCATTTACCGTATTAGCAACACCTTGGCCAACACATTCTTTATTGCCGTTACCACGGGTGTCTGTCATTTCATCTATCAGTGACAATGTCAGTAATGACTCTATTAACCCTACCAAGCACAAAATCACAGCAGTAGGCAGAATAATGTAAAGTGTTTCCATGTTAAATGGCACCATGGGGATACTAAAGCTAGGCAGCTCGCCCGCTAGTGTGGCCGTTGCTTTTTGATCCTCTGGAAGCATGTCTTTGACAAAATCGATTACTGTTCTGGCTTCTAAATCTAGCCCGTGAACTAAAGCAGTGACGGTAATAATCGCAACGAGTGAAGCGGGAACAGCGGTTGTTAATTTAGGTAATAAAAAGATAATTGCCATGGTAAGCGCGGTTAAGCCGAGCATCCAATACATCATGCTACCTTGCATCCATACCTGGTTGCCTAACTCATCAATAATTTTAAATTGACCGAGCTGAGCTAAGAAAATAACAATCGCTAAACCATTAACAAAGCCAAGCATTACCGGATAGGGAACCAGCCGGATAAACTTACCGAGCTTGAATACTCCCGCTAAGATTTGTAACACTCCGGCGAGGATAACCGCTGCAAACAAGTACTCGACACCACTGGTAGCCACCAAAGCGACCATGACCACTGCCATTGCCCCGGTAGCACCTGAAATCATGCCAGGACGTCCACCGATAGCAGAGGTAATCAATCCCATCATGAACGCAGCATATAAGCCAACCATAGGTTCTACGCCTGCTACAAATGCGAAAGCTACCGCCTCTGGCACTAAAGCGAGTGCGACAGTTATACCAGACAGCACATCATTTTTGACGTTGCTATCACGGCTGGTTATTAGGTCAATCATTGATTACCTCAGTGTTGTGTTCAAATAATATTTTTATGGTTAATCGTCTATTTTAGCAGCTAAGCAATGCCAGGTCTTTTAACAGTTTGTTAATTATCACCATTTAACCGCCATCTTATGCAGAACCGCCATAATACAAACATAAAAAAAGGCCGGATAACCGACCTTTTTAAACATCACATTGTGTGACTAAGCAATGATGTCGAGTAATTCAACATCAAATACTAGTGTGCTAAATGGACCAATCGCACCACCAGCGCCTTGCTCACCATAAGCCAAGTCGTGAGGTACGTATAAACGCCATTTTGAGCCAACAGGCATCATTTGTAATGCTTCAGTCCAGCCTTTGATAACGCCACCAACTGGGAATTCAGCAGGTTGACCACGGTCATAAGAGCTATCAAACACACTGCCATTAATCAATGTACCGTGATAATGAGTACGCACAGTAGAAGCAGCAGTTGGCTTTTCGCCTTCGCCTGCAGTGATAACTTCATATTGAAGACCTGAAGGAGTAACAGTGATTTCTGCACGTTTTGCATTATCGGCAAGAAACTGAGTTCCTTCTTCAATGGCACCTTGATGCTGCTCAGCTTTAGCGGCTTGCATACGTTGATGAATTTCGTTAAACGCCGCGCCTAAGGCTTCGTTATCAACTTGAGGGGCTTGCTTACCAAATGAATCAGCAAGGCCTTCTTTCACTGCTTCGATGTCCAAACCATCAAAAGGGTTACCAGCAAGTTGCTCGCCCATTTGATATCCAATTCCGTAACTTGCTTGAAGTTCTACACTGTTATACTTTTCTGACACAATATATCCTGAAAATGATGAAATTTAAGCGCGCAATAATAACACAAAGCCGCTTTCACTTAACACCCAAAACGCTAGTTATTATCTTGCACTTTTGGGTTAAATTCAGTCATATGACGGCTAAATATTTAGTAATAACGCATAACCAATCAATTTGGACAAATTTAGTCAGTGACAGTATGGTCATAGAATAATTGAAATTATCATTCAGCATTAGGAGGATACGTGTCAAAACAACGGGATAACGAGTTAAAAGAAACCGTCAGATTTTTAGGTTCTACTCTTGGAGACACAATTCGTTCTCAAATGGGTGAAGAATGGCTTCAGCGCATAGAAACCATAAGACTTTCGGGGCGAGAATCTCATCAAGGTAAAAGCGATGCAACACAGCAGCTTAAAACCTTGTTTTCGGAGTTAAAAAACGACGAACTACTGACAATTGGTCGTGCTTTTTCGCAATTTTTGAACTTAGCTAATATCGCAGAACAAGAGTTTAATACCATCACCACTGAAGATGATCCGGTCACAACCTTGTTCGAACACCTTGAATCAGCTGATATATCACATCAAGATTTTGCCAGCGCGTTTGAGCAACTAAAAATTGATTTAGTACTGACAGCACATCCCACTGAAGTGACCCGTCGTACTTTAATTCATAAACACAGTGAGCTTGCCAGTTGTTTGCGAGATTTACATCAAAGTAGACTAACCACCGAACAACGTGAAGATTTAGAAATTCGAATTGCCGACTTGATTAGCCAAGCATGGCATACCGAAGAAATTCGTACTATTCGCCCAACGCCAGTGGACGAAGCTCGCTGGGGTTTTTCAGTTATTGAAAACTCTCTATGGGATGCGGTTCCGGCATTTATTCGTTCATTGGAAAAGAAGGTACAAAACAAATTCGGTATCGCACTGCCCATTGACGCAGCGCCGGTGCAATTTAGTTCATGGATGGGTGGCGATCGAGACGGAAATCCAAATGTGACCTCAACGGTCACTCAGCAAGTTTTATTGTTGGCCCGTAAGCGCGCAGCCAAGCTGTTTGCCAAAGATATAGACAAGTTACAGGTCGAACTTTCCATGAGTGACTGCGATGACGAGTTAAGAGCAAAAGTGGGAGACGATGCCCTGGAGCCTTATCGTGCGCTTTTACGACCACTGTTAAACAAACTCAACGCAACACAAGAAGGCATAGCAGAGCATTTAGCCGGCAACACTGTAGACCAGAGCAGCTGGATAAGCAGTCAAGAACAGGTTTTGCCGTTATTGCTAGATTGCTATCGTTCGCTGCACGCCTGCGGTATGCAAGTTATTGCTGATGGTAATTTGCTCGATACCATCCGCCGAGTGCACTGTTTCGGGATCCATTTGCTCAAGCTTGATATTCGTCAGGATTCTGAGCGCCACGCTGATGTGTTTAGTGAGCTCACTCGTTACTTTGGCATTGGCGATTATGCCAACTGGAGTGAATCAGATAAACAAGCTTTCCTGCTAAAAGAGCTCAGCTCTAAGCGGCCTCTCTTGCCAGCAAATTGGCAGCCCTCTGCAGATGTGCAAGAAGTTCTCGACACGTGCAAAGTGATCGCAAGAAATAGCCAATATGGATTTGGAATCTATATTATCTCGATGGCCAGCTTGCCCTCAGATGTCCTTGCTGTACAACTTCTCTTGAAGGAATCTAGTGTGGGATGGGCGATGCCAGTTGCACCGCTGTTCGAAACCCTTGATGATCTCAACAATGCACCTGCTGTAACCAAACAACTGTTTGATATCGATTGGTACCGTGGATACATTCAGGGCCAGCAGCATGTGATGATTGGTTACTCTGACTCCGCCAAAGATGCAGGGGCACTAGCAGCAGGTTGGGCCCAATATGAGTCGCAAGAAGCCCTGGTGAAGCTTGCGGAAGAATACAACACCAAGTTGACCTTGTTCCATGGTCGAGGAGGCACCATTGGTCGCGGTGGTTTACCAGCCCATGCAGCTATTCATTCACAACCACCAGGGTCGCTAACCGGTGGATTCCGCGTCACAGAGCAAGGTGAGACAATCCGTTATAAATTTGGCATGCCGGAGCTAGCGAAAAATAGTTTAGGGTTATATGCCAGTGCAATTATTGAAGCGATTCTTTTCCCGCCTCCGCAACCTAAACAGCAGTGGCGCGAAGCTATCACTTTAATGGCAAATAACGGTCGCGATAATTATCGTCAAACCGTTAGACACGACCCTGACTTTGTCCCTTATTTCCGCGTTGCCACACCTGAGCAAGAGCTAGGGAAATTACCACTGGGTAGTCGACCAGCGAAACGCAAACCGTCAGGTGGCATCGAGAGCCTACGTGCTATTCCATGGATATTTGCGTGGGCACAAACACGCTTGGTTTTACCTTCGTGGCTTGGCGTGATGAAAGCAGTGAACACCGCTCAAGAGCAAGGCATGCAAGACGTGATTGAGGACATGCTGCAGCACTGGCCTTTCTTCCACTCTCGCTTGTCAATGCTCGATATGGTCTTCAACAAGGCCGACTCGCGAATTAGTAAGGAGTACGATGAAAAACTTGTTCCAAAAGAGCTGCTGCATTTTGGTGAGGCAATTCGTGACGAACTTACAACCAGCGTAACGTCACTACTTAGCTTGTTAAAGCAAGACTCTGTAATGGAGAGTGATCCTAAGGGTAAGGAGTCTATGTCGATCCGTGCAGGCTATTTGCAACCTCTCCACTTTTTGCAAATGGAATTGTTAACCCGCATTCGTCAATTGGATGAAGACGAACATGATGCCGTGCTTGAAAGAGCCATGATGGTGACCATTGCCGGCATTGCTGTGGGTATGCGCAATACGGGCTAGTTATACCAATCAGCCTTAATATCTGATCACAGATTAAGGCTTGGTATTAACAAACGACTGTTTTGATAGGTTAAGAAACAAAAAACCAGCCGCTATGGCTGGTTTTTTATTTACTGTTATATCGCTTTGGGGATTAACCGTTAACGAATTTCACACCTAAATCAATGTCACCACGAAGGCCATCTAACATCGCTTCTTTGGCATTTTGCTCGAAGTCGCTTAGTTCACCATAAGACAAGATTTCTTCCACGCCATTTGGTCCCAATCTAACTGGGTGAGAGAAGAACACAGCATCGTCAGAGTTAGTTTCAACGTATGTATACTCAACCACGTTGTCACCTTTCATTGCAGAAACAAGAGATAAGCAGAAACGCGCTGCCGCTTGGCCCATTGAAAGTGTTGCAGATCCGCCACCCGCTTTTGCTTCAACCACTTCGGTTCCAGCATTTTGAATACGGTGAGTGAGGCTAGACACTTCTTCGTCGGTGAAAGATACGCCATCAACTTGAGAGAGTAGTGGCAATATAGTGGTACCAGAGTGACCACCAATAACCGGTACATGCACGCTAGCAGTGTTCAAGCCTTTTAGTTCAGCAACAAAGGTTTCTGCGCGGATAACATCCAGAGTGGTTACACCAAACAATTTATTCTTGTTGTAAACACCTTTAGCTTTTAGTGTTTCAGCGGCAATAGCAACCGTTGTATTCACAGGGTTGGTAATAATACAAGTACATGCATCTGGGCAGTTATCTGCAATCGCTTCAACCAAGTTCTTTACAATGCCAGCATTGATATTGAACAAGTCTGAACGATCCATACCAGGCTTACGAGGAACACCAGCAGGAATAAGTACTATGTCGCTACCTTGTAGGGCAGCTGCTACGTCATCTTTACCAAACCCTTCAACTTTAACGTCTGTGGGGATGTGGCTTAGATCAACGGCTACACCAGGAACAACCGGCGCAACATCATACAATGCAAGCTCAGAACCCGCTGGAAGTTGAGTTTTTAATAAAAGGGAAAGGGCCTGTCCGATACCGCCTGCAGCACCTAATACCGCTACTTTCATAGTTGTCTCCTGTGGGAAAAAATAAAATCGACGGCAAACACTAATGCAAGCCGCGTAAAATTACAAATTGAACACATTAAAAAGGCAATATATGGGCGGTATAGTGACTATTCAAGACATTGATTTCACTGATGTCTACCTACCCTGCATAGATTGTGTCAAACTATAGCAGTTAAAAGCGAGGGTGGCATGTCAAATAATAAACAAGAAGAACTAGTAAAAGCATTTAAAGAAATTCTCAAGACAGAAAGTTTTGGATCCCAAGGCGGCATTGTTGATGCACTCAAAGACCAGGGGTTTGGCAGTATTAGCCAATCCAAAGTGTCACGTATGCTGAGTAAATTTGGTGCGGTGCGCACTCGAAATGCCCGTGGTGATATGGTCTATTGTTTACCACCTGAAATGGGCATGCCCACTGCCAAAAGCCCTTTAAAACAATTAGTGTTAGATATTGTGCACAATAATGTCATGGTCATTATTCGCACCAGCCCAGGTGCAGCTCAACTTATCGCCCGCCTACTTGATTCATTAAGCCAAAAAGATGGTGTGCTTGGCACTATCGCTGGTGATGATACGATTTTTATCGCCCCAGCAGATGTGAGTAAGATTGAAGAGACTCTACAAAAAGTAGAAGCATTGTTTGAGAATGTGTAAGCATCTTGTGAGAACCCAGTCCCTTGTTCTAGCCTAGCCAGCCATCCCGATAGTAGAAGCGTCATCCCCAAACACGGTTGTTGGGGTCTACTGAGTCGAGTTCACTAAATTGGAAATGATCAGGTCATAGTGCAAAGCTAGGTATAACAAAGTTGCCAGATTTGCATAGATAAGAAGCGGGATTAACCACAAGGACAATACAAGAAGTCCGTGATTAAAAAAGATGACACAAGCGATTAATCCAACACCTAAATATGAGTCAACACCGGTTTGCTTGGTCCAGTGATACCTGCCGGTGATTTTCATCGTTTCGAAAAAATCAGCTTTTATGTGGCAATAAAAGGTATAAACCAAAAAAGCGATCAATACAGCCCAAAGTATTGGTTTTCCCCAGGGCAAAGGCCCGTCGCTGAAAAACAGCGGTTCTTCAGGTTTAAACCATAACGCTGTTGCAACAAACATCCCGTAGATGAACCATAGAAAATGACGTTTAAGCATTTATTTCCCTCAAATCCAGCAAAATCAT
>JAOMVH010000028.1 GCA_028356795.1 Aliiglaciecola sp.
AAGCATCAATAAACCGCTCTAGCCAAAGTGATTGAATCATTCACTAAACAGGCAATATGAAATGCCTGAGGATATCCCTCTCTCTGGGCCATATAAAAGAAACCCGCTCATGTTGCGGGTTTTATTCATCATCCACCGCGTCGAATTTGGGCATGGAGGTGTTTCTGCCAGACTCTTTTGCTTGATACAAAAATTCGTCTGCCAATGTTATTGCTTTGTCGACAGAGATGTTTTTTTCCACCTCTTTAATACCAATGCTCACGGTGATATTAACAAGGTGTTTGTTGTAATGAAACTCAGTGTTAGCAACTTTTTTTCTGATTTTTTCAGCGAGAATGTGAGCCTCAAAAGCATTTGTTTCGGGTAGTAAAAATAGAAACTCTTCGCCTCCCCAGCGAGCCGTTTTGTCTTGTTTTCGCAAAGAGTTTGTGAATAAATTCGCCAGTTCTTGCAGTACGACATCACCACCATCATGACCATGTTGATCATTTACTTTTTTAAAATGATCGATGTCACATAACAATACAGACATATTCTTCTTACTTCGCTGTGACCGGTCGTACTCGTACTGCAAATACTCTCTCATGGCACGTCGATTAGGCAGTCCTGTCATCATATCGTACATGGCTTGCTGCTCGAATTTGTCACTTAAGTTTTGGATGTTTTGAATAGATTTCTGACGAGAATATTCATAGAAACCAAACAATAATGTCACTGTTGAAAAGGAGTAAAGAAGTCGTGATTTAAAGCTAAATTCATAACTGGTGCCCAATAGTATGTCGCCGGGATAGAACAACATGATGGAAGTGATAATTACGAACAATCCAATATTCGCTAACCCTTTACGCATGCCCCCGAAAAAGAAGGCAACGGGCGGGACTATGTATATCCAAAGTGGTCCTGTGTTGTTGTGCCCTCCGGTATAAATGAGATACACCATTAGTATCAATAAACTAATTAGTACAATTTTTGATGATATTTTATGGGAATTGTGTAGGTTGCCAAATCGATGAATCTGATGTGCGGTAAAAAACAAAATACTCGCCGTATACAGACAAAATGCCAAGATATAATTTTCTCGAACTGTAGCGCTCACGGCCATGACAAAGGTGATGGTATAGCCAATCAAAGAAAACAAATTTGAAACAAAAATTTGCTGATTGATTCGATGATCTTTACTTTCAACTATACCTAGTTGTAAATAGCGTTTAAGCCACTCTTTGCACGTCGAAATCATGAACTTCCTAATTGATTTGCTTTTACTAAAATATCATCACTTAGTCTCTTTAACAGTTCTCGTAGCTTAAAAACAGCGTGAGGGAATCCATCTTGTTGCAGGTCAGCCGTGTAGTGAAAGTGCTGTAATTGGCTCGTATTATCTGCGCCGCTTTGCTTAAACCAAAATTGCCCACTCATGACTACTTTAGAATCGTGAGTGGTGACAAAATGATCAACGCTAATATTGATTTTGGAAGTAGGGCGAATAGCCGCCTCTGAAGAAGCATCAACAAAGGAGGCGCTATCAGTTCCTGCGTTTAAATCACTGATTAATGCTTTTTGTATGCCAGTTTGCAAACTCTCGGCCCAAAAATGGTTTTTCGAAAAATATAATTGGTGAGTTTGCAATTGCATGGTCAAATTAGTTTGTTTTAAATAATCAGCCAGTCTTATTTCCGCGACAGCTATGACATGTTCGCCGGTTTTCCGGGCTATATTGTGCGATTCAGCTGGAACACTATTGAGCAAATAATAGTTAACTTTTTCAGTAGGTTTGACAGAACAACCACTTAAAAGCAGCATCAGTGTAATTATAAGCGACTTACTCATTGTTACTATCCTTAGCTTTTGGCTCGATAACCGGCTCGGTGCCATCAGCAAAAATTAAACTATTGGGCTGTTTATTCATTTGTTGCAGCAAAGGCGTTAATTGTTCCATGGTTGCTTGGAAAGCCCGTAATGAATCGATTAGCTCATCATGACTTTTAGAACCCTTAGAGTAGTTTTGCAACAGCGCATCAAGTGCTTCAATCGTCTGGTTGATATTGCGGCTTGTTTTTGCGCCCTCCACATCTTTTAGCAGATGTTCGACGCTTTGCGCCGTTTTTTGAAATGATATGGCTGTTTCATCTAATGATTTAAGCAGTGTATTGGTGTTTCCAGCTATGTCATCAAACGGGATACCATTTATGGTATCTAAGACATCCGTTAACTTATGGGTAATTTGAGCAAATTCGCCACTTGTTGTGGGGATTACGTCATAGCCATGGAAGGTTTGATAGGATTCTGGCTCCATATCTTCGTAGTGTTGTAAGTCGACATACAATCCACCTGTTAATATATTTCCGACCTTTAAGGAGGCTCTTAGACCCTGTTGGATCCACAACAAGGTTTGTTGTCGAACAAAGTCTGCGCCTTGTCGGTTGTCTGGCTGTTGCACACGACTAGGCTGAATCGTTATTAATACTGGGATCGCATAGTCTTCGCTACCAATTTGGTTTTGCGATGTGGCAGGAAGGTTGATATCGAGCACTTTACCTATCTCTAAGCCTCGGTATTCTACTGGCGCACCAATTGTTAGCCCGCGAATCGTATCTTCGATTAAAATAACAAAATTGACACCTAGTTTATAGCGCTCGTCAGAGGCAGTTTGATAATCTTTATAAATATCAAAATATGCCCGTTTAGTAATTTTTCTGCCAGCGGGCATGCCATCGGGAATGCCAAACGTCACACCGTTGGTCAGGATGGTTTCCAAACTTCCCGCTTGCACTTCTATACCGTTTGCTGCTAACTCGAAGCGAATACCGCTGGTGTTCCAAAACTTGGTATTTTCAGTGATCAGCTTGTGATAAGGGGCTTCGATAAACGCATTGTAGTAGACAACTCTCTCTTCCAAATTAAAGTATATATTTTCAAATTCACCTACTTTAAGACCTTTGTAGATAATTGGATCGCCTTCTTTAAACGCAAATTCGTCGTTGCTGTTTAAGGTGAGTTGTAAACCTGGTGTACCTGCCGCTGTGACGGGGGGATTGGGTAATGCCACAAACTCAGTGACTGTCTCACCGTTATTGCTTGGTTCCATGGTGATATAAGGACCTGAGAGCAGCGTGCTTAGACCGGATACGCCGCTCAGTGATACGCGAGGGCGCACTAACCAAAAATTACTGTCTTGTTGTAATAACTTGGCGGATGAGGGCTCAATTCTCGCGGTGACAATGACGCCGGATAGATCATCTTTAAGCGCGACTTTTTTGACCACGCCAATTTCGACATCTTTCGTTTTGATTTTAGTTTTGTCGGCCTCAATGCCTGTTGCAGAATTAAATTCAATGGTAATTAATGGGCCTTGATTGGCCCATTGGTAATAAATCATCCAAATGCCAATGCTCAAGGCAACCATAGGGATCAACCAGATCCTTGATATCCTTCTTGAGTCTTCGACAAGCGCGGCTTGTTCAGTCACATTTTGCTCCGTTATGTTATTGCTCATGGTGAAGTTACTGATTCTCTCCAAATTAAGCGAGTATCAAAGGTCATTGCGGCTAGCATAGTTAATATCACAACCCCACAAAACGCAATTGCCGCTGGGCCTGGAAGAATACTCATAGTGTTGCCTAATTGAATAAGACTCACAAGCACTGCAACCACAAATACATCGACCATAGACCAGCGACCAATAAACTCGGTAACTCGATACCAATATATGCGTTCTGAATGTTTGCCTGTTTGTCGAGTTTGAACGGTGTAGTTCAACCAAATTAAAATGATCAATTTGCCCACAGGTACAATGACGCTGGCAATAAATATGACAAGCGCAATTGGGTAGGATCCTGATTGCCATAAAAGTATGACTCCGCCCAATATGGTACTGGGCTCATCATTGCCCAGGAAACGTGTGTTCATAATAGGGAGTACATTGGCGGGAATGTAGAGTAATACGGATGTGAATAGTAGCGCCCAGGTACGCTGAATGCTTTGTGATGCATTGATGGGTGCAGTTGGGTGTTCGTGTTTATTAACTGCTATGTCCAACTGATGTTTATCAACATAAAAAAAGGCCGCGGTCATAAATAGGGTAAACGCGATGTACGCGTAAAAAGATAGACCTATACTAATATCTGCTAGCGAACTTATTTTTATCAAGCTAACTAATACACCAATGAGAAATATTTCAGCCATACTCCAAGGAAATAAGGCAAAAACTACTTTTAATACGGGTTTAGCAAATGGCAGCTCAGAGCCTAAATGAATTGGCAATACAACCGCAATCAAACCAATAAGTATCACAGCGGGTAAAACTACAATCGCCAATAACTGGATAATCGCCAAAAACAAATAATCTTGTGCAATTAGTACTTCAAGTCCGGAAATGATGCCGATGAATTGCTCGTGGCCGTTGGCACTAAAACCTAAAAAATTGAAGGGTAATGCCATGCCAAGACATATTAATGCGGTGAACGCGAAGGCGATGATTTTTTGTAGTGCTTGATTGTTATATCGAGTTAACACATATCCACAACGGGGACAGCGTGCTTTTTGACGGTGTTCCAAAACCGGTACATTGACGCGGTTTTCACACTCATGACAGATAATTATACCGTTATGTTTTGGGTGAGAGGAGCGAGCAAGACTATTCATACAAAATAATTATTGATTGATAACATAGGTTGCATCGTCCCGAGCTCTGACGAATTCAGAGATAGAGATATCTATATCCTCTTGCGTGGTAGCCCAAGAGCATATACTGATGCGAATTATTGCTCGGCCATTCCAACTTGCTTCCCCGCACCAACAAACACCTGAACCTTGGATTTGCTTTAGTGTTTCTTGTGTTATTTCATCATTTTCACAGCTTAACATGACTTGGTTAAAGACCACGTCGTTAAGTACCTCGAATCCAGATTTTGTGGCACTAGCTGCAAAGTAACAGGCGTGTTGGTGTAACAGCTCGACCAAATCTGAGATGCCTTTTTTACCCAAAAATTTAAGGCATGCCCACAATTCAATGCCTTTGGCACGGCGCGACATATCGGGAGTGTAAATCATACTATCTCGAGCGTCGCTAGATTGGATATATGAACCCTGCTGATGTAATGCGTGCGTCAGTGCCTGTTGATCTGCGCATAAAATGATCCCGCAATCATAGGGGGTATTGAGTGTTTTATGACCGTCAACTGACCAGGAGTCGGCCAATTCAACGGAATCAGTTAAGTGTGAAAAGGCCTTTGAAGCCGCGGCCCATAAACCAAATGCGCCATCGACATGTACCCAAGCGCCCGCTTTTTTTGCCAGAGGCAGTATTTGGCGAAAGTCATCAAAGGCGCCACTACATACATTTCCTGCTTGCAGAACAACAATGCAGCTGTGGTCCAGTTTCGGAAGCTCACCCACCAATAAACGTCCTTGTTCGTCACAATCTATCCACTCAATATGTTGTTGACCAAAACCCAATAAACTTAGCATTTTGATAACGGTTCCATGAGTTTGTTTGCCCATAACCACGCGTAAATTAGGCGCGCCAAATAAGCCTTTTTCAGAGACATTCCAATTCAGTTTTGAAAGCTGACGATAACGAGCAGCTGCAAGCCCGCAAAGGCTGGCAACTGAGGTGCCACCAACTAAACCGGCAACGGTACCTGTTGGGACATTAAAAAGCTGGCATAACCAAGCTTGAACCACATCTTCAAGTTTTGCCGCAATAGGCGACATAACATATAAAGCCGCATTTTGGTCCCATACATCGGCGATGATGCGCGCTGCCGTTCCGATGGGCAATGCACCACCATTAACAAACCCATAATAACGGCCACCAGAATAATGCACCGTATTTTCCCCACCAGTTTTAGCCAATAACTCTATGATTTGTTGTGCATCGCCAATCTCTTCGGGCAGCGAATCGTTAAAACAATCTAGTTTGTTTAATGACTCGTTTGATGGAAACGCGGGCAAGGAATCAGCCGTTAGCAAATAGTGGCGAGCATGTGACGTGGCGCGGTCAAGTAAATGTGCACTTTTATGTTGTGAAAACAATGTTTTTTGCAGCGCTGACATGGGATATTTAGTTTGGTAACGTATTTGACTACGTTAGCATTGAAAATCAGTAAGGACAATTCGTGAAGCAATGTTTTGTATAACTATGCGTTATTAATAGATGTTCGATACAACAAACAAAAAAGCCACATAAAGTGGCTTTTCAAAATTATCTCGCGATTAGTAGTTGGCGTTGCCAGGTGAGCGAGGGAAGGGAATAACGTCCCGCACGTTTTGCATACCAGTCACATAGGCGACCAAACGTTCAAACCCTAAACCAAAACCTGAGTGCGGTACGGTTCCGTAACGACGCAGATCTCTATACCAGCCATAATCTTCTTTATCTAAGCCCATGGCTTCAAGTCGCTGGTCAAAAACGTCTAGACGCTCTTCACGTTGCGAACCACCAATGATTTCGCCAATACCGGGTGCCAACACATCCATCGCGGCGACGGTTTTGCCATCGTCATTGATGCGCATATAAAACGCTTTAATATCCTTTGGATAATTCTGCATTATAATCGGTGCACCAACATGTTCTTCTGCGAGATAGCGTTCGTGCTCTGAGGATAAATCAACTCCCCAATCTACCGGGAACTCAAACTTCTTACCACAGTTCTTCAAGATATCGATGGCATCGGTGTAATCCATTCTGACAAAGTCTTGACTGGCGACCTTTTCCAAACGCTCCACTACACCTTTATCGATATGCTTAGCGAAAAATGCCATATCATCAGCGCGCTCTTCGAGCACGGCTTTTAATACATATTTAAGAAGATCTTCAGCAAGCTGAGCCACATCAGACAAATCAGCAAAGGCGACTTCTGGCTCAATCATCCAGAACTCAGCTAAATGTCGACTAGTATTAGAGTTTTCGGCTCTAAAAGTCGGTCCAAAGGTATAAACCTTAGACAGTGCTGTACAATAGGTTTCTACATTCAACTGACCGGATACCGTTAGATAGGTCTCTTTGCCAAAGAAATCTTGGCTGTAGTCCACTTCGCCTTTATCGGTTTTTGGCACGTTCATCATATCCAAGGTGGAGACTCTAAACATTTCGCCGGCCCCTTCGGTATCACTGGCCGTGAGGATTGGCGTACTGATCCAAAAGTAACCTTGTTCATGGAAAAACCGATGAATGGCTTGTGACAAACAGTTACGAACACGGGTTACTGCGCCAATCACGTTGGTGCGAGGGCGCAAATGAGCATGCTCTCGTAGGTACTCAATGCTATGACGCTTTGGCGACATTGGATAGGTGTCTGGGTTTTCGACCCAACCAAGTACGTCGATACTAATCGCTTGTACTTCAAGAGATTGACCTTGACCTTGGGAGGCTTTTACCTCACCGGTGACCGCAATAGAGCAGCCAGTAGTCAGTTTTTGAATATCGTCATAATTTGATAAATCATTGAGCGCAATCACCTGGATAGCATCAAAGCAGCTACCGTCATGTAAATTGATAAAAGATAAACCCGCTTTAGAATCACGTCGAGTTCTCACCCATCCTTTCATCACTAGTTTTTCACCGATTGGGTGTTTACCAGCTAATACATCAACCACAGGGGTGTGCGCCATTAAATTTCTCCACTACAACAGGTTAAAACCTGCAAAAATAATTATTGATAATACTTATTACGATGGTGTTCGACTAAAATAACTTGCTAGTTTAAATCCTATTCATGCTCTACATTTGTAATATGGCCATGAAAATAGGTCGAAGTGACACATCGCTTTGACAAGAAGTGTAATCTTACTTGGCTGATTGTCAGACTCAAGTAAAAATAGGTGTTAATCGAACATTATGAGCGAAGAAATACAATGGCAGGGTGAAAATCGTCGAAAAACACCTCGCAGTCACGATAAATTTTATCAAATCGTATTGGGATTGAATATTTTCGCCTGGGTGGTCTTCATTGCTGCCTTGATTGTTTTTCATTATGCTCGGCCTGAACTAATTTCTGGTGTGCAAGAGTATTGGGGAGTGGAAGGGCGACAAGATTGGTCTTTTTCATTGAGTTATTACTTGCTAGGTTTATTGGCCATTTGTACCTCGTTGAGCCTCGGCGTTTTGATACTAAGAAAATACCGAAATCGTCGTGAAAATGACTATTTCGGCATTAACGTTGTGATCCTGCTTTTGATCAGTATTACGGTACTTTTTTGGATTATTTCCGATGTTCAAAATTTGCAATAACAGTATCGTTGTTTAAGCAACTAAAGTATCTAACCCGGCTTTTATTCCTATCACTAATTGCGCAAGTTGTTGAGGCTCAATAACAAATGGCGGCATGATATAAACAAGCTTGCCAAAAGGACGTATCCAGACACCTTGCTCCACGAAGACTTTTTGTAGTTGCGCGACATTTACTGGATGTTTGCATTCGACCACACCAATTGCCCCTAGTACCCGTGTATCTTGAACCGCTGTGTGAGCCTTCAAGGGGAGAAGTAACTCTTTTAGCTGTTGCTCGATGTTACTGACTTGCTGTTGCCAATGATTTTGTTGAATTAATCGCAAACTAGCTGATGCCACTGCGCAGGCTAAAGGGTTGCCCATATAGGTGGGGCCGTGCATAAATACTCCCGGCTCACCGGCGCACACCCCTAATGCGACATCCTCACTGCACAATGTCGCGGCTAACGTCATGTAACCGCCAGTTAGGGCTTTACCTATGCACATGATATCGGGAGTGATTTGTGCGTGTTCACAGGCAAATAGCTTTCCTGTACGGCCAAAACCTGTGGCGATCTCGTCACAAATCAGCAAGATATCGTGTTCATCACACAATTGGCGACAGCGATGCAAGTATTCAGGGTGATATATCCGCATACCGCCAGCTCCCTGAACGATGGGTTCAATAATGAGGGCTGCCACTTCATTTTTATGTGCGACAATTAAATCTTCCAAAGGCGCAATGTCGTCTTCGTTCCAGGGCTGGTCAAATCGCGTTTGTGGCGCAGGGGCAAAAATTTGAGTTGCTAGAACTGAGTTAAACAGACTATGCATGCCATTGACAGGATCACACACTGACATGGCGGCGAAGGTGTCTCCGTGGTAGCCATTGCGGGGAGAAATAAATTTGTGTTTTTCATTGTTTCCCTGACAAGCCCAATATTGGACTGCCATTTTCATCGCGACTTCAACCGAGACGGATCCTGAATCAGCTAAAAATACTCTTTCTAGCCCTTCGGGCGTCATATCAACCAATTGCCGACATAGATCTATGGCGGGCGAATGGGTTAGGCCTCCAAACATCACATGGGACATTTTATCTAACTGGTTTTTGGCAGCAGTATTGAGCGTTGGGTGATTATACCCATGGATAGCCGCCCACCACGAAGACATGCCATCTATCACCTTTGTACCATCTTCAAAGTGAAGCATTACACCCTCTGCACGTTCGACTTGGTAGCACGGCAAAGGATTCAACGCCGATGTATAGGGATGCCATATGTGTTTTTGGTCAAATTTTGAATCTGAAAGTAAATCGCTCAATTAATGCTCGCTTGTAAATGCTGTTAAGTGGTACGAGTTGACAATGTGTAATTGGGCCTTAGACTAAGCCAACAAAATATCATAGTAAAGGATCAAATATGCCTAATTCAGCCGTTTCTCAGTCGTCTCAATCTATCAGGCACGACTGGACGTTAGACGAAGTCAATGAGCTGTTCGAATTGCCGTTTAATGATTTAATGTTTCAGGCTCAGCTGGTGCATCGTCAACACTTTGATCCCAATTATGTGCAAGTTAGCACTTTGCTATCGATTAAAACGGGTGCATGCCCTGAAGATTGCAAATACTGTCCGCAAAGCGCGCGCTATGATACTGGCTTGGAAAAAGAACGTTTGTTGGAAATTGAAAAAGTCATCCAACGTGCCAAGGAAGCAAAAGCTACCGGTTCAACGCGTTTTTGTATGGGGGCGGCATGGCGTAACCCAAAAGAACGGGATATGCCGTACGTTATTGATATGGTAAAAGAAGTTAAAAAACTGGGTTTAGAAACCTGCATGACGTTGGGAATGTTGACCCGTGATCAGGCATTGGCGTTAAAACAAGCAGGGCTTGATTATTACAACCATAACCTAGATACATCGCCTGAATATTATGGTGATATCATCACCACTCGCACATATCAGGACCGCCTTGATACATTGCAAAATGTGCGCGACTCGGGCATGAATGTTTGCTCTGGTGGCATTGTAGGAATGGGAGAGGATGCTGATGACCGCTCTGGTTTATTAATGCAGCTGGCCAACTTAGAACATCATCCTGAAAGCGTGCCAATTAATATGTTGGTAAAAGTGAAAGGTGTACCATTGGATAATGTTGACGACCTAGAGCCTTTTGAGTTTATTCGCACCATCGCAGTAGCACGTATCTTAATGCCCAAATCCTTTGTGCGCTTGTCTGCTGGGCGTGAAGCCATGAATGAACAAATGCAAGCCATGTGTTTCATGGCTGGCGCAAACTCTATCTTCTATGGTTGCAAGCTTTTAACCACTTCAAATCCAGAAACTCACGAAGACGTGATGTTGTTTAAAAAGCTGGGACTTAATTCTAAGCAAACCAAAGAGTTCTCTGATGAAGCCTATGAGGCTGCGTTGCTTGATGAACTGCAAGCTGAAAGTGCACCTGAAAACGACTTGTTTTACGATGCCACTAAGACTGTCAATTTGGCTGAAGACACGACAAACTAAGGTAAGCTAATTTCTGTGGCATTTGCGTTTATTCAGTCGTCGCTGGCAAAAAGACAACAACAACATATTCTACGAAAGCGCACCCTGGTGGACTCTTCTGCTGGGGCGATGATGACGGTAGACGGTAGTCATTACATTAATTTTAGTGGCAATGATTATCTTGGCCAGCGTCAAAATATGGCGGTGATGCAAGCTTGGGTTGACGGCATTTCAGAATATGGCGTTGGCAGTGGTGCTTCTCCCCTCGTAACTGGTCATACTCGGGCCCATGATGAACTTGAATGTTATTTGGCACAAAACCTAGGGCGAGAAAAGGCGTTGTTATTCAATTCTGGCTTTGCGGCTAACCAAGCCCTTTGCCAGGCTCTCTTGCATAAAGATAGTTTGGTTGTATCTGACAAGCTCATGCATGCGTCATTTATTGAAGGCGCCATGCATAGCAACTCGGCCTATACACGATTTAACCATAATGACTTAAACCACCTGTCTCATCGTTTGAAAGATAAAAAGGCAGATACCTTGGTGGCCACTGAAGGCGTTTTTAGTATGGACGGTGACCAAGGTAAGTTAAGTGAAATGAGTCAGCTATGTACGCACAACAATGCCTGGTTGATGGTTGATGATGCCCATGGTATCGGCGTATTTGGATCAAGAGGTTTAGGGTCTGTGGAAGCATTGGGTTTGTCTC
Source organism: Aliiglaciecola sp. (assembly GCA_028356795.1). Classification (GTDB taxonomy): domain Bacteria; phylum Pseudomonadota; class Gammaproteobacteria; order Enterobacterales; family Alteromonadaceae; genus Aliiglaciecola. Next base: position 11,423 of record JAOMVH010000028.1, read on the forward strand.
AACATCAAGTTCCTATCGTAATGGGCACCTTTGGAAAGGCCATCGGCACCGCTGGTGCATTTATTGCGGGCTCGGCAAATTTAATCGACTATTTGATCAATTTTGCTAAACATTATGTCTACAGCACCGCCATGCCGCCAGCTTTAGCATCGGCTACGCTTGCCAGTTTTAAACAAATTCAAGATGGTGAACAACAAACCAAACTTCACAATCACATTTCTTTGTTTACTACTTTATGTAAACAAGCGGGTATCAAGGTGATGCCATCAACTAGTGCTATTCAACCTGTTCTTATGGGAAACCCTGAAGCCTGTTTAGAGGCGAGTCTCAGAATGCGCGAGCTAGGGTTGTGGGTTGCTCCTATACGTTATCCAACTGTGCCCAAAGGGCAAGATAGACTGCGTATCACTCTAAGTGCTTCGCATCATCAATCTGATATTGAAGCGTTGGTGGATGTTTTACAGCTGGTGTTGCCAGTGCATGATGTAAAGTCGTGAGTCATTTAGTGTTCGACAAAAAACAACGTATTGCACTGCAATTTGGGCGGGCAGCCAAGCGCTATGATGATGTGGCAAAAGTGCAATTAGATATTGCTATTGATGCGATGCAATGCCTGCCAACTGATATGCATCAGGTACTCGATATCGGTTGTGGTACAGGACGTGTAACGCGACTTTTGGCAAAACGAAGCCAATCAGTTTTTGGTGTTGATCTGGCGCCGGGAATGATCGAATTAGCTACTGAGACTCATGTAGATACAAAAAACATGTCGTTTGCTGTTGGCGATGCGGAAAACTTGCCTTTTGACTCACTTCATTTTGATGTGGTGTTTTCCAGTATGGCCTTGCAATGGTGTGATCCTATTACGCCAAGTTTCAGTGAAATATTTCGAGTGTTGAAACCTGGCGGCAAAGCGATATTGGCAATGTTAAGTGCAGGTTCTATGGCCGAACTTGATCATGCTTGGCGACAAGTCGGCGAGCAGGGCAGGGTTAACCAGTTTATGTCACATCAAGATTTGGTTGATCAGGCACAAAAGGTAGGATTTAGTACAACTCATAAGTTAATCCCTTATGTAACAAATCATCCAAACTTAACTTCTTTGTTAAACAGTGTGCGTCATGTCGGGGCCAGCGTTTTGCCCAATAAACATCAACATCAGCCTTTGACCCGCGCAGCACTAGGGTTGCTCGAAGGTGCTTATTGGGATAATTTCGAGAGGGAGAGTTTATTACCTTTGACCTATCAAGTTAGCTTTTTATCAGTGAGCAAACCTTTATGAGCAATGCAATATTTGTAACTGCAACGGATACCGATGCGGGTAAAACCCTTGTGTCTAGAGCAATTCTTGAGTTGGCAAAAGAGCATGGCTTATCTACCTTGGGATATAAGCCGGTTTCAGCAGGTTGCGAGTTAACTCCTGAAGGGTTAAGAAATGAAGACGCGCTATTTTTACGACAGGCTTCTACCATTGATTGTCCATACGAAAAGGTAAACCCCATCGCATATGCCGATCCAGTTGCCCCCCATCTTGCTGCTGCGCGAGTCAACCAAGTGATTACTGTAGAGCAACTATCCTCTGGTATGTTCGATCTTCAACAATATCGACCTGACTTGTTGTTGGTTGAAGGTGCTGGTGGGTGGCGTTTGCCGCTGGGAAAGGGGAGTTTTTTGTCGGATTTTGTGATTCAGCACAAGATGCCAGTGATATTCGTCATCGGACTTAAGCTAGGTTGCTTGAATCATGCTTTACTGACTTATGAGGCTCTCAAGTCTGATGGTATTAACGTTGTGGGTTGGGTTGCCAATCTTGTTGACCCAGAAATGCGATATCTAGAACAAAACATTACTAGCCTTAAAGATATGATTGACGCCCCTTGTATCGGTGTTATTCCTTTTCTCGACAATACCGAAGACGCCAAACAGTTTTTACATATCGACTTGTTATTGAATTCTTGATTAGGACAAAAGCGCGGTTAGAGTTTGTGTATCTCGTACCTTAGTTTTGGAATTCCCTAGGAATATAACTGCATCGTGTTCACCCAGCAGAGATAGTTGATTGTTTGCCAACAAAAGGGCACTGCCTTCTCTAATACCAACAACTGGCGTAGAAGGGTTTAGCACACCGAATTCTGCTATACGCTGGTCTCTTGTTTCGCCGTTAAATCCTTCAGGCTGATAATCGGTGTAGTGAGGGTTTAATTGAAATGGCACAAAATTCAATGCGTTGAATGATTTTGGCTCAACAATAGGCATATCATTGGTGGTTTTAATCGATAGTCCACAGATGTTTGACCCTGCACTCCAGCCAATATATCCGCAGCCGTCGTCGATAGCTTGCTGAATTTCGATGTCTAGTCCCCGAATTTGAAGTTCATTGAGTAAGTTAAATGTATTACCCCCACCGACTAAAATAGCTTGGGTTTTACGGATTGCCTCTGTGGGATCCGGGGTTTGGTGAATGCCAGTAATCGTTAATTGTGGTAGCGCTTGTTGTACTTTTTCTGTGTAATAATCCCAAGATAAGGTTACACCTGCAAAAGGCACAAAAATGACCTCGGTTACACCGTCTAAGAATTTGCCAATATGCGGGATCGCAGATTCTAAGTAGTCTTCATTTCCAGCTCGAGAACTACTTAACATTAATACACGAGGTTTTGACATATTTTTCCTAAAATTCAAAATTAGCGCTAGACGCAGCACCTTGGGTGGTTAAAATAGTGATAAGAATAAGAGAATAGTACTAAGGATACAACTGACATGGCTGAACCTATTCGTTCGGTGCTTTTTGTTTGTTTAGGGAATATTTGTCGCTCACCTAGCGCTGAGGCTGTTTTTCGTCATAAAGTGAAACTGGCAGGAGTTGCCATTGATGTCGATTCCGCCGGCACGCAAGGGTATCATACGGGAAGTTTACCCGATGAGCGTTCTATGGAAGCGGGTTTATCTAGGGGGTACAATTTTGAAGGGATAAGTTGTCGCAAAGTAGAAAAGAGCGACTTTAGCCGCTTTGACCTAATTGTCGCCATGGACGAAGTAAATTTACGTAATTTGCAAAGTGAATCGCCCGATGAATATCATCATAAAATTCAACTCTTTATGTCTTACTCTGAATTGGAGGAGGAGATAGTGCCTGATCCGTATTATGGTGGCAAAAAAGGCTTTGAATACGTGTTGGACCTAATTGAGGACGCATCGGATGGTCTGATACGTCATATACAAACCAACTAATTCGAGAACGTAAACTTATTAACCTTATTATCTTAGGGTTAACTGACCAGGTCATCGCTGGTCAGCAATTAAAAGCGATTTCCGTTTTTTTGCACACTTGTTTATAGCTTATGGTATAAAGCGATTGACCGTCAGCGATATTCCTCGTACCTTCTGTGTTTTCTATCCTCTTTGGATTATTTCGTTTTTCAATTTTCATCATAAAGGACATACCGTGAGTCAATGGCAACCAGATAGCTGGAGAAGTAAACCTATCCAGCAACAGCCCACCTATCAAGACCAACAACATTTAAAGCAGGTTGAAGAAACATTACAAAGTTATCCGCCATTGGTTTTTGCTGAAGAGACGCGCCAATTGCAAAGACAACTGGGTGATGTTGCTGAAGGTAAGGGCTTTTTGCTACAAGGTGGTGATTGCGCTGAGTCGTTTGATGAATTTAATGCACCAAAAATACGTGACACATTCAAAGTTATTTTACAAATGGCAATTGTTCTTACATTTGCAGGTAAGTGTCCGGTTACCAAAGTAGCCAGAATGGCAGGGCAATATGCCAAACCTCGTTCATCTGATTTGGAAACTATAAATGGGGTGTCTTTGCCTAGCTATCGTGGCGATATTATTAATAGTTTTGAGTTTACCAATGCTGCAAGGCAGCCTGATCCAAATCGCATGTTGGAAGCCTATCATCGCGGCGCTTCAACTTTGAACTTACTGCGCGCATTTGCGCAAGGTGGTTTAGCAGATTTACATCAAGTTAATCGTTGGAACATGACGTTTCTTGAAAATAATCCATTGAGAGAGCGCTATCAAGATGTGGCTAATCGTCTGCAAGAAACACTGGAGTTTATGGATGTCATTGGTATCAATCATGGGAACAACGCGACATTACATGAAACTCATTTGTTTACGTCTCATGAAGCACTTTTGTTAAACTATGAACAAGCATTAACTCGCATTGATACGTTAACCGGCAAACCTTATAACTGTTCTGCGCATATGGTTTGGATAGGTGAACGTACTCGTCAACTTGACCATGCTCACGTGGAATTTTTCAAAGGTATTCATAATCCTATTGGCGTAAAGATTGGTCCAACAATGGATGAAGACGAATTGATTCGATTAACTGACGCTCTGAACCCAGATAATCTGGCAGGTCGTTTAACCTTTATCACACGTATGGGCGCTGACAATTTAGAGAAAAACTTGCCAAGATTGCTTCGTCGCATTAAATCTGAAGGCCGCAAAGTGGTGTGGAGTTCCGATCCTATGCACGGCAACACCATCAAAGCGTCTAGTGGCTATAAAACCCGAAATTTTGATGACATTTTACGTGAAATTCAGCAATTTTTTGCTGCTCATCACGCGGAAGGTACGCACGCTGGTGGTGTTCATCTTGAGATGACAGGGCAACATGTGACAGAATGCACAGGTGGAGCTTATCAAATTAGTGACGATGACCTTGCTCAGGCCTATAAAACTCAATGTGATCCTCGTTTAAATGCCGACCAAGTTCTTGAGATGGCTTTCTTGGTGGCAGATCATTTAAAAGCTGGAAAGTAAACAGTAAGACATTTTCAAATTCATCAGCCAGCGGAAACGTTGGCTTTTTGTTTTCAAAACTCATGGGATTAATGTCAACTAGTTAGGTTGCTCGTGTTTATACCAATCCACCTTAATATGTGCTCACTCAGCGAGATATGTGCTCACTCAGCGAGAGCTAAAATGGCGAATATCAAGGCGAGAATTATGTTGTCTAGTCGCTCTACACTCATGATGAACAACGCTGATAGGGGCATAAATAACTGTGCTTACAGGCGTTGCTTATCCTAGGGCGGGATTAAATACTACTAGGCTTTATGCTTTTCCATTTCAACAACATCTGCTTTTTCTTGTTCTAATAATGTTTCTGCATCACTACCTTTTAATAATTTCGCGATCACATCTTTATTTTTAGATAACATAATGGTTAGTTCTTCTGTTAATTCAGAAGATAATTTAACGCCTTTAGCTTCAATGTAAGTGCCAAGATTGTCTGCTACATCCAACATTTTGTCATATTGGTCTGCTGCTTTTTTGTCAGTGGTCACTAGTTTTTCTTCTCCATTATGCTCAACGACGTATTTAACGATAATTGCCATATCGAATCCTCAGTATTTATCAGAATATTGATAACCAAGTCTTAGTTAACCCTATGTATGGTCAAAATACAAACATGGTTATGGGTATTATTTTTCAAGTTGAGTTAACTATAGCTTGATACTGTATGTATGTACAGTTTTGTCTGTGAGAATTTTTTGGCTCTTTTAGAGCAACAATTATGTGTTATTGAGGAAACCACTTTGAGGGGTTATCGCTTCTACAATATCGGCATGCTCCGTTAAACTTCGTGCTGTCAATTCAGGTACGCTGATTACTCTTGTAGATACATTAAAGTGTTTTTTGATATGTGCTAGAAGAAGGCCGAAATCGCCATCGCCACTGAGCAAAACCACTTCATCTAGTTGCGCCGCCTGTTGCATGATGTCTATGGTAATGCCTACATCCCAGTCGCCCTTGGCTGTACCATCACTGCGCTGAATGAATGGTTTGAGCTTGACGTCAAAACCGATATGGCGAAGGGCATCTTGAAACTTAATTTGACCATCATCTTGGCGTGCAATCGCATAAGCATTAGCGACTTGGATATTCCCTTGTGAGCAGAGGTGAGACCAAAGTGCACGATAATTGAATTGCTTCTGGTAAGCTTGCCGGGAGGTATAATAAATATTTTGTACATCGACGAAAATGCCTATGCGTTTCATTGATACTCTCCCATGCTTTCAGTTTTTAGGTCGATTAGGCTAGGTTTTTCTGAGCCAAATAATCATCATAATTGCCTTTAAAGTCGACAACGCCGCTATCTGTTATTTCAAGTATCCGAGTTGCCAATGAAGACACAAACTCTCTATCATGACTGACAAAAAACAAGGTGCCCTTGTAGTTTTCCAAAGCTAAGTTTAGAGATTCAATGGACTCCATATCCAAGTGGTTGGTTGGTTCATCCATCAATAATATGTTGGGACGTTGAAGCATGATTTTACCAAACAGCATGCGTCCTTGTTCTCCTCCAGATATAACCTTAACAGACTTGTCGATTTCTTTTTGGGAGAACAGCAAACGGCCCAATGTGCCACGAATTACCTGTTCGTCATCGCCATCTTGTCCCCATTGATACATCCACTCAAGCAGGGTCATGTCTGCCTCAAATTCATCTGCGTGATCTTGCGCATAATATCCCAAAGTGGCATTTTCGGACCACTTGATTTCACCTGAGTCTGTTTCAAGATCACCAAATAGACAACGGATCAAACTGGTTTTTCCTGCACCGTTGGGCCCGATAATCGCAACACGTTCACCCACTTCGACCATGAGATCTAGATCTGTGAAAAGAGGTTGTTCAAAAGACTTACTTATGCCTTCAACTTCTATTGCTAGTCGGTGTAGCTTCTTGTCTTGTTCAAAGCGAATAAAAGGATTTTGTCGGCTTGAGGGTTTCACTTCATCTAATTGAATTTTATCAATTTGCTTAGCTCTAGAAGTTGCTTGTTTTGACTTTGATGCATTAGCAGAGAAACGGCTTACAAAGGTTTTTAGTTCTGCTATTTGTGCCTTCTTCTTAGCATTTTCCGACAGCAAACGTTCACGAGATTGTGTGGCAGCAGTCATATATTCATCATAATTCCCCGGAAACAAGCGCAACTCTCCATAGTCTAGATCTGCCATATGGGTGCAGACACTGTTTAAAAAGTGTCTATCGTGCGAGATGATGATCATGGTGCAATTTCGTGCGTTTAGTGTTTCTTCCAACCACCGGATTGTATCTATGTCCAAGTTGTTAGTTGGCTCATCCAATAACATGATATCGGGATCTGAGAATAACACTTGTGCTAAAAGTACTCTAAGCTTCCAACCTGGGGCAACTTCACTCATAGGCCCGTAGTGAAGAGATTCCTCGATGCCAACCGCAATCAATAACTCTCCGGCTCTCGATTCGGCTGTGTAACCGTCCATTTCGGCAAATTCAGATTCTAGTTCGGCAGCTCGTATGCCATCTGCTTCACTCATTTCTGGGTTAGCATAAATTGCATCTCGTTCTTCTTTGACAGCCCATAACTCTTCATGGCCCATGATAACAGTGTCAAGTACTGAGAATGTTTCGAAGGCAAACTGGTCTTGTTTTAGTTTACCTATGCGTTCGTTAGGGTCTTTAGATACATTACCCGCAGAAGGTTCCAGATCATTACCGAGGATCTTCATGAATGTGGATTTTCCGCAACCGTTGGCTCCTATTAAGCCATAGCGGTTTCCTTCGCCAAATTTAACGGATACGTTTTCAAATAGAGGTTTGGCACCAAACTGCATGGTGATATTTGCTGAGACTAACAAAGTGATATTCCTGAAATAAATGCTTGGAGAGCAAGAGTCTAAATTTAATGGGCGATAGTATGCCATAGAAGCCAGAATCGGTCGCTGTTTTTATTGGTAAGTTACTTTTTTGTAGGCAGTTCAGAAGTGTTATTTTGGTTTCATATAGCGGGGTAGTTCATGGAACTGATAATATTTGAAATATTTATATTTGATATAAAAATCAAAAAACTTAGTAACTCAAATAGAAAAGCCAGTAACGATTATGCTACTGGCTTTTAGTTTTAAATTGGCCAACGGCCTTTAAGCTTGAATACTACTGCGCTTTAACCTCAAGCACGGTAATACCATTTTCATTGCCATCTTGGTCTTTATAAATAACACCGCCAACATAATCGGTACCACTTTGTAGACCACTCATACCAACATAAACACGACTGGTACGCCCCTCTACTGCTCTAGAAGATGCACGCACTGACATACCACTTGGACGAGATTCATCAACCGTATGGACATAAAGAGGCGCTTCCACACTCTCAGCACCGTCTAGTGACCAACCGTGTACAAATACTACATATGTATTTCGATTTGCTAAGTCAGCTAGAGGTTGTGGATCGACAATAACGACTGATTCATCAGAGCCGGCAAGTTGTCCCGAGCCTACTTGCGAGCAGCTAAAGTTAGGACAAGCATATACAAAAATGTCTAAGTCGACGTCTTCGCTTGCATAATCATCACCGCGTAATCCAAACTTCGCTATACGAGTACCTTCGGGCACATCGACAAAATAGAAACCTAGACCAGGCTCATTGAACGCAAACGTGCTGTCAGCATCTTGGAAAACGGTATCGACAAATACATCTGGCGCATCTAATCCAATGCCTTGGGCAAAGAAGCGACCATTGTATCCGATTTCAACTGGTAAGCTGATACGGGCTGCGGAGCGAAGAGTTTCAATGCTCACTGACTCCGGCGCTGTTACACGAGCGGGAAGGGTTGGTTTCAATGCGATAGGGCTACGAACACTGTGTGTCCCATCCGTCCAGGTAATTGAACCAAACGCCCACTCGTCGACAATAACAGCATCATTTTGACTAAACGTAATGTCGTATATGCCAAACCCGTTTTCGTTGAACGCCATGGTATCTGATTCAACAAACGTTCCTAAATTGAAGTCATAAACAGATAAAGTTACATCGACACCCGCTGGTGCTTCAATCATTGCAACATATGCAGTCGAATCACTGACGTTCGTCACGAATCGACGCATTGTTTCAGTTTCCGACAAGGCTTCGCTTGCAATCGATGCAATATTTAGATTACTTGGATCTGTCGGGAAGCCAGCGCCTTCGAGCGCTCCACATGCGCCAGGGAAATAGTCGACTTCTACAAAATCAGCGTCACCTGCACCACAAAGGAAAGCATAGTAATCGTTAAATGTAGCATCATAAACTAAACCAGGGGCAACTGCTGAGTTTGGAACAACATGTCCAGCACCAAAATCAAACGGGTCAGATGGCGTTGAACCATCTTCTTTAAACACATCTTGACGAGCAGTTGTCATCATCGCAGATTTTATTGCAGATGGAGACCAGTTCGGATGCGTTTCTTTAACAAGTGCAGCGATACCGGCAATATGAGGTGCCGACATCGAAGTACCACTCAAGAACGCGTAGTTCTCACCTTCTCCGCCATCAACCTGATCTGCAGACGTACCGGCTAAAATATCCACGCCAGGTGCAGTGATATCGGGCTTAATGATATCAGCCGTTGCCAAGCTTTCTCCACGAGAAGAGAAACCTGCCATCAAGTTCCCCACTGACGGAGAAGAGCTAGATGCGCCATTCAGAGTCATGTTAACACTTACATTCATAGCCTCAACATCCGGCAACAAACGCACACCATCTTCATTAGTTATCATTACTCCTGGGATTGTAATCCCATCGCTTGAGCCACCCATAGCGGTTGGAGTTCTAGCGTCAGAGTAAACCACAACACCAATAGCGCCTTTGTTTTGGGCGTTTAATATCTTTTCAGAGAAAGCACATGTACCACGAGCGATATATGCAATCTTTCCGTCAAGAGCACCTTCTTCCATATCAAGTTCTGCGCCACAGGCATTCAGAGGTATTGTAGCTTGAAGTTCGCCAGCAAAACCACCTTCTGGAATTGGTGTTGTTATACCACCAGGAATAGAAAACAACTCTTCAAAATCACCGTCGTTTGTAACTTCTAACGCGTTTCCAATAAGTGCTATTTCACCATCATATGTTGAAGCTCCTACAGTCGTTACCCACGGCACATTGTGCGCTACAGTTTGCGCGCCAGGACCTGAGTTACCTGCAGAAATTGAACTGAATACACCACCACGTGAGGCATTAAAAAATGCGACATGGACAGGGTCAGTCAGATCGGTGCGGCTGCCACTGATAGAGAAGTTGATAACATCCACGCCATCTGCAACAGCATCATCGATCGCGGCAACAGAGTCAGCTGTAAAACAACCACTGTTTCCAGGCGTACTACCATTCCAACATACTTTATACGCGGCGACACGAGCACGAGGTGCAATACCCGTAACTGTACCAATATCTACACCTTGTAGAGTTGCTGATACATTCTCATTACCACCCGCTGTAGTCATGGTATGTGTACCATGTCCATCAGCGTCACGAGGAGAGTCAAATTCGCCTGGCAAAATCGTATTATTAGCAGCGAATGAATCATTATAATAACGCGCACCGATCAGCTTGTTGTTACAACTAAATTCAGGGTCAGTACCTACATCACACACTGGACCTCTTTCTGGGCTTGCGTCTACTGGCCAAGAACGAGTATCTGTAATCGGATCGAACCCTTCATCAGTAAGACTTGGGTTTTCAGGCCATACACCTGAGTCTACGATACCAATAATAACCCCTTCACCTTTATTACCCATGGTGTGTAATCCGCCAGGGTTGGTAAGACCCAAAAATCTGGGTGTGTTTGCTGTATCTATCTGGCGTAATTCATCGGGCCATACATTCAATACGTCAGGATTGTTCTTAAGTTTGTTCAACTGGGCTTGCGATAAGTTTGCAGTAAAACCATTGAACGAATGCTCATAGCTATAAATCGCTTCACCAACACCAGCGCTAGTCATAACTTGTTGTTGTTTATTTCTTAACTCTTGGCGGTACGTTCTAGACTCTAATGATGAAGCATCGTACTTTTCGCTTCCAAAAGCACCATCTAATTTATTGGGTATCTCATTCTGAGTATTTCTACTTGCTGCGGGGGCGCCTCGAAGTTGTACAATGTATCGGGATTTTGAAACGTTGGTCTGAACGCTGTTTGCATCCAGAGTGACAAGACTTCTGTCTGGATTTGATAATGCTAAAGCACTATGCACAGACATCGCCAAAAAGCACCCGGTACCGAGCACTGTTAGCTGTTTGCGTAACATAGAATTTTCCTTTGTTTGATTTATTTAATTATAATTATTAAGCAAGCTTTACTGCTTGCGTATGAAAAGCGTATTCCAAACTTCTATGGTTTGGTTGATCAACTATAACGCCAAATTTAGTCTCAAACTACAGTTTATTTAACGAATAAAATTTTGGCGAGAAATTAATAAGCAATAAATGTTCCCCTGGTTTATCCTACTGTTTTTATTAGTTATTATTTATAAAAAAAGATTGAGTAATAGGGTTTGTGTTAAAAAAACTGACACTTTTGCTCTATCTAAATCTTTAATACTTCTTTTTATATGCTAACCGCTATTAGGGAAACAGATGTTTTGACAAGAGCTACTCCCTAAATATGTAATGCAATTTCTCATAATGCAGAGTTAATGTTATTACCCTTTAATGGTTGTCGTTTGCATGGCGACAGTTGGAGAGAGTAATGATTCTATCTGTATGCGATGTGAGATTTTAAATTTAACGTTAATAGCGCTTCGTGGGTCTTTGCTTGAAGCTAAATATTCTGATCTGTAGTAATGTGGTCGATTAATTATCCGCTAACAAGAATTAGCTCATATACAGAACTAGTTCCTTTCTAAATTATCATGTCAGAATATTGAGTGATCTTTCGTAGACAGCTGGATGAGCCAATAAAACCCCCATCTCCATCTTCATCTTGGAACTTCAACTTCTAATCTATTATTTTGGAGTACACATTGACTCAATGTAAGGCGAATGATTTCGAGTGTTTTGCTTCCTTTTTAGCCAATCAAACTAAATATGTCAGATTTATTAAAATAAGGTGTTGACGTGCAGGATTGTGTCTGTAAAATGCGCGCTCGCTTCAGGGAGTTCTTACAAGAACACTCATTCACAATACTCAGTAATGACGATTTGTGACATTGCTGTAAAGCAAGTGTGAAGCGGGATGCAGCCAGTTAGCGATTTAAAATAATTTTTAAATATTTAACACAAAACGGTTGACAACATCCACAGGGCGTGTAGAATTCG
>JAOMVH010000029.1 GCA_028356795.1 Aliiglaciecola sp.
TTCACTGAATGTCGGATGAAGTACCGTAAATGGCACAACATGACCATTGATTTTGTTTTCCCAATGATTGCTTTTGAGTTTGATTTCAGTGATCCCATGCAATTCTATTAAAGCTTACACAACGCGACTTTTAATTTGGCCATCTTGCAGGCGAGTAACAATTTCATCACCCGCGGCCACCTCTTTTTCGCTCTTTATAATTTTGTCTGAGCAGTAGGTGATGCTGTAACCCCTTGATAACGTCGATAAAGGGCTAACACTGTCGAGCAGCTCAGAGCCCTTGGCTAAGCGAAATTTAAGGTTGGATAAGATGGTTGCCATCGATTTGTGCAATTGGCTATTCAAGTACTGGTTAGATTGGAGCTGGCGCTGAATCTGACGCTCAGGAGAGACTCGTTCTAGGCGTTGTTTATTTTGCTCTAAACGTCGTTGAGTTTGCTCAATACGTCTTAGCGCCGCATTATCGAGTGCCATGGTTAAATTATCTAACCGCTGTACCTGTTGCTTGATGCGGTTGTATGGATGATTTTGTTGAAGCGATTGGAAGATAATTTGATTTTGGTGCTTGTGGTGCTGAAGTTGTTTTTGCATGCCAAGCGAAAGCCTTTGTGTCAGTCCACGCATCGAGCTAAGCAACTCCATTTGATCGAGACTTAATAGTTCGGCTGCTGCTGAGGGGGTCGGCGCTCTTAAATCAGCGACAAAATCACAAATGGTCACATCAACCTCGTGCCCCACCGCGCTAACCGTAGGGATTGGGCAAGCAAACAATTTGCGCGCCACTGTTTCGTCATTAAAACACCATAAATCTTCGAGTGACCCACCACCACGGCCAACCAATAACACATCCACCTCATTGCGGGAAATTGCTATGTCGATTGCCTTGCAGATTTGTAATGGGGCAGTTTCTCCTTGTACCTGAGACGGGTATATAATCACTGAAATACTAGGGTTGCGACGTTTTAATACGCTTAATATGTCGTACAGTGCTGCGCCAGTCGGGGAGGTAATAATGCCGATGGTTTTAATATGTTTAGGCATGGCCTGTTTGCTGGTTGTAGCAAACAGACCTTCGGATGCTAACTTGAGCTTTAGCATTTCAAACTGTTGTTTGAGTTGCCCTTCGCCTTCGGGCTCCATGAAGTCAACCACTAGCTGGTAGTCGCCCCTTGCTTCGTATATGCCGACACTTGCGCGAACTAAAATTTTATCACCTTCTTTGGGGCGGACTTTTGTGCGCATATTTGCGCCTCTAAACATAGCGGCTTTTATCTGTGCTTTGTTGTCTTTGAGGGTAAAGTACCAGTGACCCGACGATGCCGCGACAAAATTGGATATCTCGGCTGTTAGCCAAATTTGCCCTATTTCTGATTCTAAAACGGATCTTGCGAAGCGATTAAGTTGACTAACCGTAAAAATATTCTTATTGGTATTTGACTGGCCCAAATGAAAATTCCATTAACAAAGAAGACAGACCTATTGTACACCCAAAAGAATTAAAAAATTAACACAAATAGAGTTTACCTGAATATACAAAACCGCTACAATCACGCCGCAACTAAAACCCACTAAATATAGGTGTTGTTGCATGCTACGAATAGCGAAAGAAGCCCTTACTTTTGATGATGTGTTGTTGGTTCCCGGGCACTCTACTGTGATGCCTCACACCGCCGACTTGCGTACACGTCTTACTCGAAACGTTTCCCTGAATATCCCTATGGTGTCCGCTGCGATGGATACTGTTTCTGAAGCTCGTCTGGCTATTGCATTGGCGCAAGAAGGTGGCGTTGGCTTTATTCATAAAAACATGACCATCGAAGAACAAGCTAACCATGTTCGTGCGGTCAAAAAGTACGAAAGTGGTGTTGTTTCTGACCCCGTCACAGTGAGCGATACAGCAACCATCGGTGAAATCAATGCGTTGGCTAAACATCATGGCTTTTCTGGATTTCCAGTTGTTGATAATGATAAAAACCTGATTGGTATTGTGACCGGTCGAGATCTGCGTTTTGAAAACAAATTAGACCAACCCGTATCAAGTGTGATGACCCACAAAGAAAACTTGGTGACGGTTCCCGAAGGTGCTGCTTCAGACAAAGTGTTGGAACTGATGCATGAGCATAGGGTAGAAAAGATTCTAGTGGTTGATGATGCATTTAAACTAAAAGGCATGATCACGGTAAAAGACTTCCAAAAAGCGGAAAGTAAGCCCAATGCCTGTAAAGACGAATACGGTCGCTTGCGCGTAGGTGCCGCGGTAGGTGTAGCAGCCGGTACCCATGAACGCATTGAAGCATTAATCGAAGCGGGCGTAGATGTATTGTTAATTGATACGTCACACGGACATTCACAAGGCGTGATTGATCGCGTTACCGAAACGCGAAAAGCTTTCCCTGACGTGCAAATTATCGCAGGTAATGTAGCCACCGCAGAAGGCGCATTGGCCCTCGCCGATGCTGGTGTAGACGGCGTAAAAGTGGGCATTGGCCCAGGCTCAATTTGTACCACACGTATCGTTACCGGCTGTGGTGTTCCGCAAATTACCGCTATTGCTGATGCAGTTGAAGCATTAAAAGGACGGGATATACCTGTGATTGCAGATGGCGGCATAAGATTCTCTGGCGATATTGCCAAAGCACTGGTTGCTGGCGCAAGTTGTGTCATGGTGGGTAGCATGTTAGCGGGCACCGAAGAGGCGCCAGGTGAAGTTGAATTATATCAAGGACGTTATTATAAGTCATATAGAGGTATGGGCTCACTAGGAGCAATGAACCAAAGCCATGGTTCATCTGATCGCTATTTCCAAGACAGTAATAACGAAGAAAAGCTGGTACCTGAAGGGATAGAAGGGCGGGTTGCCTACAAAGGGCCTATTTCGACTATCATTCATCAACAAATGGGTGGCTTGCGTTCGGCAATGGGCTTAACGGGTAGTGCTACAATAGAGATTCTGCGCAACAAGCCTCAATTTGTGAAAGTAACCGCAGCAGGTATGGGCGAGTCTCATGTTCACGATGTGAGTATCACCAAGGAAGCGCCAAACTACCGTTTAGGCTAATCAATAGCGACTAGATATTTATTCAGGCGTTGTATCTGCAACGCCTGTGTTTATTTTTTAAATGAGAAACTGCATGACAACTAATATCCATGACCAACGCATTTTAATTCTCGATTTTGGCTCTCAATATACTCAACTTATCGCTCGTAGAGTGCGTGAAATTGGTGTTTATTGTGAATTATGGGCTTGGGATGTAACCGAGGAGCAAATTAAAGAATTTAATCCCAATGGTATTATTCTTTCTGGCGGACCAGAGTCGGTAACAGAGCAAAATTCACCAAGAGCACCACAGTATGTTTTTGATGCTGGCGTGCCTGTGTTTGGTATTTGTTATGGTATGCAAACCATGGCCGAGCAATTAGGCGGTAAAGTGCTTGGTTCCGATAAGCGTGAATTTGGTTATGCGCAGGTTGAAGTGATTGATGATATGCCGTTATTGGCCAATATCGAAGATCATATTGGCGCAAATGGTAATGGCTTGCTCGATGTGTGGATGAGTCACGGAGATAAAGTTCTCGATATTCCTGAAGGATTTGTTACCGCAGCGCAAACGTCTAGCTGCCCCCATGCCGCTATGTACGACGAACAGCGTCAATTTTACGGTGTGCAGTTTCACCCAGAAGTAACCCATACAAGACAAGGAATGCGTGTCTTATCCCATTTTGTCTTGGATATATGTCGCTGCGAAAAACTTTGGACTGCAGCTAGTATTATTGAAGATGCCGTTGCTCGTATAAAAGAGCAGGTTGGCGATGACGAAGTAATTTTAGGGTTATCCGGTGGTGTCGATTCTTCGGTTACTGCGATGTTATTGCATCAAGCTATCGGCGCTAAGTTGACCTGCGTGTTTGTTGATAATGGCTTGTTACGCTTACACGAAGGCGAGCAAGTGATGGATATGTTTGGTGATCATTTTGGCTTAAACATCATCAAGATTGAAGCCGAGCAACGATTCTTAAAAGCCCTAGAAGGAGAACAAGATCCCGAAGCTAAACGAAAAATCATTGGCCACGAATTTGTTGCTGTTTTTGATGAAGAATCTAAAAAGCTCAGCAATGCTAAATGGTTGGCACAGGGAACCATATACCCAGATGTGATTGAGTCAGCTGGTTCTGCAACGGGTAAAGCACACGTAATTAAATCTCATCATAACGTCGGTGGCCTACCAGATGATATGGAAATGGGGTTAGTCGAGCCCCTAAGAGAATTATTTAAAGACGAAGTGCGCAAAATTGGTCTTGAATTGGGCTTACCGTACGATATGTTATATCGACATCCATTCCCTGGTCCGGGCCTTGGGGTTCGGGTATTGGGCGAGGTCAAAAAAGAATATTGTGATTTGCTGCGCCGCGCTGATGCGATTTTTATCGAAGAACTGCATACTGCGGAGCTCTATCACAAAGTGAGTCAAGCCTTTACGGTATTTTTACCGGTCAGGTCAGTTGGCGTAATGGGTGATGCGCGCAAATATGATTGGGTTGTGTCTTTACGAGCAGTAGAAACCATTGATTTCATGACCGCCCATTGGGCACACTTACCCTATGACTTTTTAGGCAAAGTGTCGAATAGAATCATCAATGAAATTGATGGGATTTCCCGCGTGGTATATGACATTTCTGGAAAGCCACCCGCTACCATTGAATGGGAATAACGAGTTGTAAAAACAAAAACGGACGATAATATTATCGTCCGTTTGTTATTTATGCGCGATGAGTTCTTGGTTATTCTGGATTAGGCAGCGCGGTGACGGCTTAAATTATCGATTTCGCGCTTTAGTGTATATTTTTCATCTGTGACAATTGCTTCAAGTACCGCAATGCGTTCTTTGAGCGTATCCACCTGGTATTGCAAATTAACTTTTTCTTGATCTGCTGCCGGTTCTTGCTTGACTGATTTTTTATCTTTTCCAGTCAATTTTACAATTGTCCAACAGATGATAGCGATGACGAAGATGGCAGTGAGGTTCATAATGTTTTCTCCTTGGGCTTGCAATGCAATTGTGTTTTGTTTACTTGCAGTGGCTATTGCATAAAGCTGACCAATTTAATAAGTTGTTAATTATCAATGATTTATGGTGTTTAATGATTTTTTCGTTCACAGTCGAATAGTCAAAAAAACTACTTTTTGACAAAAATAACCAAAAATTTACAATGAAAGGCAGCTTTTTGAATAGTCACAATAATTCTACCCTTAGCAAATCTGATGAACAATGGATGGAGCATGCCCTAAGTCTTGCCCAAAAAGCTTGGGATATGGGGGAAGTGCCCGTGGGGGCGGTGTTGGTCAGGGATGATATTATTTTAGGTGAAGGGTGGAATCAGTCTATCTCTTTACACGATCCTTCTGCACATGCCGAGATGTTAGCCATTCGGCAAGCGGGTCATCATGAGCAGAACTATCGATTACTTAATTGTACCTTGTACGTCACCCTTGAACCCTGCTCTATGTGTGCGGGTTTGTTGGTGCACAGCCGCATTAAGCGCGTGGTTTTTGGCGCACCTGATTACAAGACGGGGTGTGTTGGAAGTCTCATGAATTTGCTCAGTGACGAACGTCTTAATCATCAAGTAGATGTATCTGGGGGAATACTTGAAGCGCAATGCGCTGAAATGTTGTCGTCGTTTTTTAAATTTCGAAGAGCACAGAAGAAGGCCTTGAAAAAGGGCGCAGATTAACTCGCTTTGGCAAATGTGTCTTGCATATCAAATTGTAAAAACTGCTGACGTCTAAGAAGTACTTTGTTGTGAAGTCTTTTCAGCATTAATCGTCTTCGATTGCCATTATTTAGTCGATTATTTCTCGACATGTTTGGTTTTTTTCTCATGTTTCTATCCTCTTGTTTATGTCGTTCATTCAATAGAGATTGCTCTTCTTATGCAAAACGGTCTAGTTAACCCCAACTCGGGATAAGCAACGCCTGTAAGCACCACTATTTATGCGTCTCTCTTCGTTGTTCATCATGAGTGTAGAGCGACTAGCCAACATAATTCTCGCCTTGATAGACGCATAAATCTCAGCACTTACCTACAAAAAACAAATAAAAAGCTATTCTTCATCTGTATACTTTTGAAATAATTAAAAAATCTAAAGCAGCCGACATTTCTTATCCCGAGTTGGGGTTAGTTACATAGACCCATTTGTTACCTGAAAAGTTTCATTGGTGGCGAGACTTTGCTGATAATGTTGAATTTTGAACGCTGTTGCATATTGATGTGAAATTAACATGACAATTTGATGTCATTATTATGACTAGCTGGGGATGTGTGAAGAGCAGCCGATTACCTAAGGCTGCTGTTTATCTTGTGTTTGCGCCACGTTTTCCGCTTCATCTAACGTTTGTTCATCTTGACCATCTAACCAAACAAGGGTGTCGTAATAGCGTCGGATATTATCAACATATGTGACAGCTTCATCACCTCTGGCATAACCATAGCGTGTGGTTTTGTAGTATTTCTTTTGACGTAGTTGCGGTAGACGTTTTTTAACATCTATCCACATGTCCGGGTTTCCACCTTGGCGTTCAGTAAGGACTCTTGCATCTTCTAAGTGGCCTAAGCCAACATTATATGCAGCAAGTGCAAACCAAATTCGGTCTGGCTCTTGGATACGTGCAGGGATCCGCTTTATTAATTTTTCAAAATATTCCGCGCCGCCGCGAATGCTTTGCTCTGGATCTAGACGACTTTCTATTCCTAAGTCTCGTGCTGTGGCTAAGGTTAACATCATCATACCGCGCACGCCTGTGGGGGATTTTGCGATTGGATCCCAATGGCTTTCTTGATAGCTCATTGCTGCCACTAGCCGCCAATCAACTTCTTTTGCGTGCTCTTCGAACCAATGCCTAAATGTGGGCAAGGTAGAGCGAGCAGAACGAATAAACTCGCGAGTATCAACATAGTTGAACTGGCGCACATGACCAAAGTATTTATCTTCCAGTGCGGCTAATTTGCCATTGGCCTGAATAAGTCCAAAATATTCAATTAGAGCGGCGAGTAGCGAGTCATCCTGGCTTTTATCAAGGGCCCATGCAACTCCTTGTTCTTGGGTAATGGTAAAACCAATGCTGAGTTCCGGGTGACGACGACGCAACAGAGCCAAAATATTTGAATCAACAATGGTATAGGCAAGCTCTTCATTGAGCACCATCTCCATCAGTTCTTCAGCATCTTTTTCATCAGTTTCTTGCCACACAAGGTGGGGGTGGTGGGGACGAAACTCTCGCAATGTTTCAGAATGGCTACTGCCACCAATGACGATTAAGGGCTCGGTCAAATCGGTCGCACTACGTGGCCGTTTGTTACCTTGTTTAAACACAATTTTTTGACTAACACTTTGATATGCCGGGCCAAACCTAAAGGCATTGCTGCGCTCAGGGGTAATGCTGATGCCGGCTGCAATTAAATCTAAATGATGGCTCTCAAGTTGGGGGAAAAGTTCGTTTAATGTGTAGTAAGGAAAAACTTCGAGTCTGACGCCTAGGTATTCAGCAAATCCATTGGCAAGTTCATACTCGAAACCTTCGGGACCGGTTGCACCGTTGTAATAAGTGGTTAAACCGTAATTAGTACCAATTTTTAATACACCATCGTTCAAGATGCGCTCAAGGGTACTTGCACGATGTTGCTGCTCACAGGCACTGAGTATGAGTATCAAACATACCGCTAGAAATAAGGATAAACGACTTTTCACTGAAGACCTTGTTTAATGCTGATAGCTCCATTGTGAACAAAATGTCTCTTTTCATCTACCAGAATAATTAAAATGTTCGAGAAAAATTTAAATTCAGCCAGTTTGAGCCTTATCAATGGCGATAAATTCCACTATAATCCGCGCCTCAAATCTTGTTGAAATCGTGAACTTTTCTATTTAATAGATTTGTTCCAGTAACCTTGGTGATAGCCTTATGCTAGTCCTTCGCGGTGCGCCTGCGCTTTCTGAATTTCGAATTAAAAAATTACTCGATAACTTCGCTGCTCAAAAACTTCCTGTCTCAGACATTTATGCTGAGTATGTTCACTTCGCTCAGTTGTCGTCAGACTTATCTGACGAGCAAATGACCGTGCTTCAAAAGTTACTTACTTATGGTCCTAGTATTTCTGCTCATGAGCCAACTGGCAAGCTGTTGTTGGTAACGCCAAGACCTGGAACGATTTCGCCGTGGTCATCCAAGGCAACGGATATCGCCCATAATTGTGGATTGTCGCAGATTAAACGTATTGAACGAGGCTGTGCTTACTATATTGAGCTTGGTGAAGCCTTAAATGATCAACAAGTTAATGCCGTTGAATTGTTGGTTCATGACCGCATGACAGAAGCCGTCATGAGTGAATTAGCCCAGGCCGACAAACTCTTTTTCGAAGAGCAACCTAAGCCATTCAACAGCGTTGATATATTAGCTGGCGGGCGAGAAGCACTTGCCAGTGCCAACACAACAATGGGGTTAGCATTGGCAGAAGATGAAATTGATTATCTTGTGGACAATTTTACGCGACTAGGCCGCAACCCAAATGATATCGAACTTTATATGTTCGCCCAGGCAAACTCAGAGCATTGCCGGCACAAGATATTTAATGCTGATTGGACAATCGATGGGCAACAACAGCCTAAATCATTGTTCAAAATGATTAAGAATACCTTTGAAACAAACCCTGATTTTGTGCATTCAGCCTATAAAGATAATGCAGCCGTGATGGAAGGTTGGGCGGCTGGACGCTTTTTCCCTGATCCGTTTTCTCATGAGTACAACTATCATCATGAGAATATCGATATATTGATGAAAGTTGAAACTCACAATCACCCTACCGCTATTTCACCTTTTGCTGGTGCGGCTACGGGCTCAGGCGGTGAGATCCGTGACGAAGGCGCCACAGGTCGAGGTTCCAAACCTAAAGCGGGATTAGTTGGTTTTAGTGTGTCTAATTTGCAAATTCCAGGTTTTGAACAACCTTGGGAACAGGCTTACGGTAAACCTAGTCGGATTGTTAGTGCATTAGATATTATGCAGCAAGGGCCACTTGGCGGTGCCGCGTTTAACAATGAGTTTGGGCGTCCAAACATTCTTGGCTATTTTAGAACTTATGAGCAATCAGTAAATAGCTTTAATGGACAAGAAGTTCGTGGTTATCACAAACCCATTATGCTCGCTGGTGGATTAGGGAATATTCGTGCTGAGCACACTCAGAAAGGCGAAATCACCTTTGGTGCTAAGCTTATTGCGCTAGGCGGACCGGCTATGAATATTGGCTTGGGAGGGGGAGCAGCATCTTCAATGGCATCCGGTCAATCTACTGAAGATTTGGATTTTGCCTCGGTGCAACGTGATAACCCAGAGATGGAACGTCGTTGCCAGGAAGTCATCGACCGGTGTTGGCAATTAGGCGATAAAAACCCGATTCAGTTTATCCATGATGTGGGTGCTGGTGGACTATCAAATGCATTTCCTGAGCTAGTCAATGACGGTGGCCGAGGGGCTAATTTTGAATTGCGCAATGTACCGAACGATGAACCAGGTATGGCACCTCATGAGATTTGGTGTAACGAATCTCAAGAACGTTATGTTTTGTCTGTGGCACCAGATGATATGCCATTATTTGAGTCCATTTGTGAGCGTGAGAGAGCACCTTTTGCTGTTGTTGGTGAAGCCACGCAAGAACAACATTTAGCGCTCACAGATAGCCACTTTGATAACAAACCAATCGATTTACCATTGGATGTTTTACTAGGCAAAGCCCCCAAAATGCATAGAAACGTGACCTCTAGTGAGTCAGCCGGGGATGGGTTTGATGCAACCGATATTGATATTCAAGATGCTGCACAACGTATCTTGCGATTACCTACCGTTGCCGAAAAAACGTTCTTAATTACCATCGGCGATCGCTCAGTAACCGGCCTTGTATGTCGTGACCAAATGGTTGGTCCGTGGCAGATACCCGTTGCTGACGTCGCTGTCACTGCTTCTTCATTTGATTCATACCAAGGGGAAGCGATGGCAGTTGGGGAAAGGACGCCGATTGCACTTCTTAATCATGGCGCATCGGCACGCATGGCTGTAGGAGAGGCTTTAACAAATATTGCTGCGGCAGATATTGGCTCACTAAACCGTATCAAACTTTCAGCTAACTGGATGGCAGCCGCTGGACATCCCGGTGAGGACGCGGGCCTATATGAAGCTGTGAAAGCGGTTGGCGAAGAGTTGTGCCCTGAATTGGGATTAACTATCCCAGTGGGTAAAGACTCGATGTCGATGAAAACCCAATGGCAAGAAGAGGGACAAGATAAATCGGTTACGTCTCCTTTATCGCTAGTGATAACCGCTTTTGGTGCTGTGCGCGATGTCAGAAAGACGTTGACGCCACAACTTCGCACCGATCAGGGACCAACCTCGCTTTTATGTATCGACCTTGGCCAAGGTAAAAACCGCCTCGGTGGTTCATGTGCTGCGCAAGTCTTTAATCAACTCGGAAACAATGCTCCAGATGTCGACGATGCCGCATTGTTGAAGGGCTTCTTCAATGGCATGCAAACTCTCATTGATAATCAACTGGTTTTGGCTTACCACGACCGTTCCGACGGCGGTTTGTTCACGACGTTGGTGGAAATGGCTTTTGCAGGACACTGTGGGCTTGAGGTCAACTTAGATGCGTTGACAGGCGATAGTGCGTCGATTTTATTTAATGAAGAGCTCGGTGCGGTTATTCAAATTAAACAACAAGACAGTGTTAAGGTTCTAGATATTCTAGGCAAAGCTGGCTTGTCTGCATGTTGTTTTGACATCGGTCATGTTAACACGCAAGATGCGGTTCAAATTTCCCACAATCAAACGCGCATTTTAAGTGAAAGCCGTTCCCATTATCGGGCTATTTGGGCTGAAACTACCGATCAGATGCAGCGCTTGCGCGACAACCCTGATTGTGTCGACCAAGAGTGGTCAATTAAAACCGATGTTAATGATCCAGGCTTAACCAGTCAGCTTAGTTTCGACGTTAAACAAGATATTGCGGCCCCGTTTATTGCCAAAGGGCTTAAGCCCAGTGTGGCAATATTACGTGAGCAGGGGGTCAATTCACAAAATGAAATGGCCGCAGCCTTTGATCGGGCTGGATTCAATGCGGTTGATGTACATATGAGTGATGTTCTCAATCAGCAGGTTGATTTTTCTGAGTTTAAAGGATTAGTCGCATGTGGCGGTTTCTCCTATGGTGATGTGCTCGGGGCCGGTGAGGGTTGGGCAAAATCTATTTTGTTCAACAATCAAGCTAGAGACCAGTTTGAACAATTTTTCCATCGCACTGACACCTTTAGCCTAGGCGTATGTAATGGCTGTCAAATGCTATCCAATCTAAAGTCCTTAATTCCAGGAGCAGATCTTTGGCCGCACTTTGTCACCAATCGCTCAGAGCGTTTTGAAGCCAGGGTTGCTATGCTTGAAGTGCAAAACAGTCCGTCAGTATTTTTTGCTGGAATGCAAGGTTCAAGGATCCCAATTGCCGTATCTCATGGTGAAGGCCGTGCTGAGTTTTCGCATACCGGTCATTTGCGACAAGTACAGAATAATGCAGCAGTGGCGCTGAAATACGTCGACAATTATGGAAACGTAACTGAGCAATATCCTGCTAATCCTAATGGTTCACCGGATGGCATTACAGGATTAACATCCATAGATGGGCGGGCAACAATTATGATGCCTCATCCAGAGCGAGTCTTTCGTGCAGTGTCTAACTCTTGGCGAGATGATGCATGGGAAGAAGATAGCCCGTGGATGAGAATGTTTAGGAACGCGAGAGCATTCATTGGTTAAAATTAATTAATAAATTTACCGATGTTTCCTAAGAGCTTATTGCTTTCATTATGGCGTTTACCAAGGTAAACGCTTTTTTTTCGGTAACATTATTATCCTGCAATGCTGTTTTTTACCAATTTATTAAAATAGACCTTTGATTTAATTGAATAAAACGCTTGTCAATTAAACTTTTGCTGGTTAGACTCTTATGGCGCTGATTAAAGACACATTGACATGTGTACAAATGATGTTCAGTTCGTGACATGGAATGTCTTAAAAAATAAAAATATAAAAAACAATAATAAGAGACAAAACAATGAATCGTTCATCTAAAGGGTTTGGCTTAGCAGGTGTCTTTGCGACCGTATTATTTTTGGTTGTAATGGCCGTCATGAGTTCATCAGCGAATGCTGCTCCAACCGCCAGCGTGCAGTTAACGTCACAAATCTAATGTAATCTATTCGAAAACCAACTAGCGCTTTCGATGTAATTCTCTGTTAGCTTGCTTTTGCTCATCACTCTTTTTGACCAAAACGTACACAGCGCCATTTCCACCATGTGCGGTTTTTGCACTATGGAAGGCTAATACATTTGGCAACTCTTGCAGCCATTTATTTACATAACTCTTTGTAAATCCTGGAAATGGTTTACTATCTAGCCCAACACCATGTTTAATTAAAAGCGTTCGATATCCATTTTTTTGTGCACTTTGAATGGTATTAAAAACAGCTTGTCTGGATTGTTCAAATTTGAGCTTTTGTAAATTTAAAACGCTGTCTATTCTATATTTCCCAAGTCTAAGGTTTTTAAAAACACCGTCTTGCACACCTGCTTTTTTGTACCCGATAGGGTCTAGCGGTGCAACAGGTTCGACATGTGCAGTGCTAAGGAAATTTAGTGATATTTGCTGTTCGTTTTCTACTGATTCTCGCCTAAGTTTTTGCGCTAGTGTTGATTGATGCTTGAATGCCACCACCTCATTTTGCCCACTCAATGGCACGACATCTTGCATCGCATCTAGAAAAGAGTGTTCGTTGGCACTATCTGAATCTGACATGTTAGTTCGGTCTCGTAAACAAAGTTTGACTGTAAAAGTGCTTTATTCAGGCCCTTCGCAACTGAGTGCCTTTGGCTTGTATCATTTTTATGTCACAATCTTATAAAAAGTTCAGTGTCTTCAACAGACCTTAGGAAAAATAAATGAAGAAATCAGGGTTAATTGTGGTTACAGCCACGTTATTTTTTGCAGGATGCACACCAGCGCCAGAAGAAAACAGTCCTATTACCCCTCCAGTAGCAACATCCGACAACGCAATAGAAGTAGGTAAAGATTATCATTCTTTTGCTAATCCTGAACAAGTGGTCATCACTCATATTGATCTCGACCTTACCGCTGATTTTGAAAAGAGAAGGTTAATCGGTAGTGCAGCAATGGACTATCAAAAAGTGGACCCAAATGCCACGCGATTAACTCTCGATACGCGCGGTTTAGATGTCCAAGGTGTTACTGCTGCTGGCAGCCCTGTTGAGTTTATGCTTGAAAAAGCAGATCCCAATTTAGGCGCGGCACTTCATATTGAACTTCCCCAGCAGGGAAACAGAGTGACCATAAACTATGCAACATCACCCGAAGCATCGGGGGCTCAATGGCTAACACCCGCTCAAACTGCCGGCAAAAAACATCCGTTTTTGTTTACACAAGCTCAAGCAGTGCATGCGAGAAGCTTCATTCCTCTACAAGATTCGCCACAAGTCAGAGTAACCTATAACGCGACCATTCGAACGCCCAAAGCATTGTTAGCCGTTATGAGTGCTGCCAATGATCCTGATACTCAACGAGATGGCGTGTATGAATTTACTATGCCTCAGCCAATTCCTTCTTATTTGATTGCATTAGCCGTTGGTGATTTAGAGTTTAAATCAATGGGGCAGCGCACTGGTGTTTATGCCGAGCCCTCAGTATTAGAAGCAGCTGCTCTAGAGTTTGAAGATACCGAGAGTATGTTGGAGGTGACCGAAAATACTTACGGCCCTTATAGTTGGGACCGCTATGATTTGTTGATATTGCCGCCATCGTTTCCCTTTGGTGGTATGGAAAACCCACGTTTATCGTTTATCACGCCAACCGTTATTGCCGGTGATAAAAGTTTGGTGGCTTTAATTGCTCACGAGTTAGCTCACAGCTGGTCAGGCAATACCGTGACCAATGCGACCTGGAGAGATCTCTGGTTGAACGAAGGCTTTACCACCTATTTAACCTACCGCATTATGGAAATGATATTTGGCACAGATAGATACAATATGGAAGCCGTATTGGGTTATCAAGACTTGCAAGCTGATATTGCTTCTTTGGATGCCAATGACCAAATACTCGCCATTGATTTACGGGGTCGTAACCCCGATGATGTTTTCTCAAATATTCCTTATGAAAAAGGCGCGCTTTTCTTACGAGAAATCGAACATAAGATTGGCAGAGAAAACTTTGATCAATTTCTACTTACTTATTTTGAAGACTTTGCATTTCAAAGTATCACCACCGACCAATTCATAGCTTATTTAGATAAGACTTTGTTAAAGCGTTTTCCGGCAGAACTTGATAAAGCACGTATCCAACAATGGATTTTCGAGCCAGGTATACCAGAGGGAGCTCCCGTGCCTGAATCTGATGCCTTTTCTTCTATCGATCAAAATCGCCAGGCATGGTTAGACGGTGATTTATCTGCTAATGACATTGATATGCAAAGTTGGACTGTGCATCAATGGCTCTATTTTTTGAATAATATGCCAGCAACATTACCACAAGCGCAGATCGCTCAGCTAGATGAAGCATTTTCACTGACCCAAAGCAAAAATAATGAGATAGCACACAGCTGGCTAATGATTAGTGTGAAGAACCAGTATCAGCCAGCTTATGAGCGTTTATATGACTACCTAACAAGCATCGGAAGAAATAAATTAGTGAAGCCCTTGTATCGTGAATTGTCTAAAACGGCTGAAGGGAAAGAGTTTGCCAAACGTGCATTTGAACAAGCTAAACCTGGCTATCACCCGCTAACGGTTAAAGCGAATGAAGGCTACGTTAAGTAGCCTTTTAGGTCTTGCAATTTATTCGCTTAACTTGAGCTTGGTTCTCGTTTCTTTTGCTGGGGATGCAATGATTTTCCCAGAATATGAGAATCAGAATTAATAACAGTGGATGCTGGTCCAACAATGAGTGGATCAGCTCCTCTGATAAGATGTGTATTTTTATTGTCATAGGGCAGGGTGGATAAAAAGTGGCGCATGCAATTTAAACGTGCCCGTTTTTTGTCATCCGATTTGATTACCATCCATGGCGCATCCGCCGTGTCTGTATAGAAAAACATTGCTTCTTTGGCTTCAGTGTAGTCATCCCATTTTTGCATCGCTATTTTGTCGATCGGGCTCAATTTCCATTGTTTTAAGGGATCGGTCTCGCGCTTTTTAAAACGTGAATCTTGTTCCTCAGAGGTAACTGAAAACCAGTATTTATACAGTCTAATGCCACTTCGCGTTAACATTCGTTCTAAATCTGGCGTTTGGCGCATGAATTCTAAATATTCGTTTGGCTCACAAAAGTCCATCACTCTTTCTACGCCTGCTCGGTTGTACCAAGAACGGTCGAACATAACGATTTCACCCTCAGTTGGCAGGTGTTTAATATAACGTTGAAAATACCATTGGCCTCGTTCGGTATCGGATGGTTTTTCCAACGCGACAACTCTGGCGCCCCGTGGGTTTAGGTGTTCCATGAAGCGCTTAATGGTTCCTCCTTTACCTGCCGCATCTCGTCCCTCGAAGATAATCACGATCTTTTGACCTGTATCCTTTACCCATTTTTGTACTTTTAGTAACTCAACCTGTAATTCTTTTTTTCGTGCCTCATAAACTGATTTTGATATCTTGGTTTTATAGGGGTATTCACCAGATCGAAAAGACCGAGCAATAAAGTCGGGGTCATGACGGTGCTCTGCAAGCTCATGTAAAACCGAAGCGGTTGTGGTTGACTCGCTAGTATCTTTTGATTGTGATGATGTGGTTTGGCTTTTGATGGGTGTTGATGGCATTGAATGATCTCCAAGTCTTATCGATACCCTTAGTCTAGATCTTTCTCATATCAAGGCGAGTGTTGATAGCAACTTAGTTGATATAGATCAGGTTTTAAATACGGTTCACTATGTTTGTGCCATAGTTAATTGATTGTAAGTTATTGCAGCTAGGAAGATATGCCAACATACTGGTTATTGTTGAATAAGTGTTATTGATGGAAGAAAACCGGGTCTCTATTGGACCTTAATGAAGAACTTTGAAAAGGATCTGTTTTGATTGATTTGACTGCAGCTCTAGTCATAGTTGGCTTACTTTCGATATTTTGCCAATATGCCGCGTTTAAAATAAAGCTTCCTGCCATTTTGCCGCTGTTGGTTGCCGGGATCCTTGTTGGGCCGATTACAGGCGTCATTGATGCAGACTTAATGTTTGGTGACTTGTTGTTTCCAGTGGTGTCTTTGTCGGTTGCGATTATTTTGTTTGAAGGCGCGCTGACCCTAAGATTCGAAGATTTGCGCGGCCATGGCTCCATGGTAAGAAACCTCTGTACGATTGGCACGCTTGTGACTCTGATAGTTGCCGCCTGTGCAGCTCACTATTTTTTAGCAATGTCATGGGAGATGGCTTTTTTATTCGGCGCTATTGTAACCGTAACTGGGCCAACCGTTATTGTTCCCATGTTGAGAACGGTACGCCCAAGTTCGAAAATTTCCAATATTTTGCGTTGGGAAGGGATTGTCATTGACCCTATTGGTGCTTTATTAGCCGTTTTGGTTTTCGAATATATTATTTCAACGCAAGATGCCATTAGCTACACCTTGTATGCGTTTGGCCTAACGGTATCTATTGGCGTGGGGGTTGGGGCAGCCATGGGCTATTTAATGGGAGTTGCACTAAGAAGTAATTTAATTCCACATTACTTGCGTAACACCGCTGTGCTAACGCTGATGTTGGCAGCTTTTGCCGGTTCAAATTTCATTGCTCATGAATCTGGGTTATTGACGGTCACCATCATGGGGATCTGGCTTGCCAACATGAAAGATGTGGATGTTGACGATATTATAGAATTTAAAGAAACCTTGAGTGTCCTGTTGATTTCAGGGTTGTTTATTTTGTTGGCCTCTAGGATTGAACTCAATGCTATTTTAAATATAGGTTGGGGGGCAATCTTTGTCCTTGTCGCTATTATGTTTGTTGCTAGACCCTTGTCGGTATTGGTGTCATCTTTTGGCACCGGGTTAGGCTGGAAAGAGCTTGCCATTTTAAGTTGGATCGCGCCAAGGGGAATCGTCGCAGCTGCTGTTTCTGCGCTTTTTTCTTTAAAGCTTGAAGTACTCGATTATCAGCAAATAGAGTTATTGGTGCCACTGGTTTTCCTCGTGATTATTAGCACTGTCGTTTTTCAAAGTCTCACTTCTGTAAAAGTTGCCACTTGGCTTGGCATCAGAGCACCTGAGCCGAATGGTTATCTTATTTTTGGCGGTGGCGAGTTTTGTCGTTTATTTGCCAAAGAATTGGCAGACAATAATATTCAAGTGTGTATTGCTGATACAAACTGGGACTCTATTAAAGCCGCGAGAATGAAAAGTATTGCGACTTATTTTGGTAATCCCATGTCAGAGCATGCCTCAAGATCACTAGAGCTATCTGAGTTTGGTACGGTACTAGTGATGTCGCCTTACCGTCAACTAAACCCTATGGTGACGTTTCACTTTGAAGATGAGATGGGGAAGGGCACTGTTTATGGTTTGAGCAACAACGAACAACAACAACGGCCAAGTCACCAGGTTTCTAAGTCCTATGCTAAAAAGTTAGGTCTGTTTGATGAGGATATTACCTATGGCAAGCTGGCAAGTTGGGTAGCAAAGGGAGCTAGGATTAAAACTACAGGTCTATCAGAAAGCTTCACTATGGAAGATTACATGCGTGAATATAACGCTAAGTTGTTACCCTTGTGTGCATTGGATAGCAACAATCGCCTGCATCTTTTCACCACCAACAATACCGTTAATCCAAAAGCAGATTGGAAGGTGATTAGTTTGATATTCGCAACCCAAGAGTCGCCAAATAGTGGCACCGCTTAGTGAGAATAAGTAAATGGCGTCCCTGAGATGATTCGAACATCCGACCTAGCGCTTAGGAGGCGCTTGCTCTATCCAGCTGAGCTACAGGGACACAATAACAGCCGCGAGAGATTATCTCTTAGTAACCTTGGCATTTAAAGCTTCATCTAATCGAAACAAAATCGTTTGTTTGAATATTCGCCAATATTGTATTATCTGAGGATACTGCTGAAGCCGAGTTAGCATAGACACTCTCAATCGTAACGCTCGTTGGATGCAAGTTATACTTAGCTTGAATCTGACCTTGTGGGTCATGAAATTGCATCACTTGAAAAAGTTGAAGTTCATCGCCTTTTTTTAAACCTTGATTCTTTCCAATGTTGACCATCAATTGCTCATTTTGAACTTGTATCACTCTGCCATAAGCAGGTAAACAAGATAATGTTTCGTCAACTTGAATAGCGACATCCATCATGACGTTCAAAATTGCTTCACCGTATTGGCTTTGCCACAGCCTACTACTGCCAACATCGACGGCTTGATAGCGGTTAAAGTCCCAAGGAGCTTCAATCTGATAGGTTTTTTGCCAAACCTTTGTACCGGTAAATCCGTCTAAAACAGCAACTTGATAACCAAATTGACGCAAGTCGGGTTGGTCTTCCCAAAACTTCCAAGCGCTCTTTTGTGGTGTTCTCATGCCGATGTCTTCTATTTGGGCTGACAACACATATTGGGCATTTGCTTTTTTGGCCAATGCGGTAACTTGCTCAAGGTTTCGCGAACTTAGTGCGGATGTATAAAATGGCATGATTTCAGAGATATACGAAAACTGCGCATATTGTGTAAAGCTGCGCTGTAACAACTCAGGCAACTTTTCACCAATTTTGAATACTTGGCCTGTTGTTGCTTGTTGTTTATCTCGAAGGGGTGACCATGTTGTGACTAATCCTTTGGCAAGGCTAGATGTCTTACATTGTTTCTGTTGCGAAAATATATCGGCGCGCACCGAGACAGATATGAATCCATCGTGATGGATTTCATCAATTAATTCGACGCTATTCACTTCGCCCGTTGCTCGGATCACAAGATCATCATTTTGCAGTACACCGTTGGCTATTTTTTGCACGCTATGTACAGAGGCACCGGCAAACAATAGAGCTTGTCGAATAGCTTCTTGGGTCGCATTTTGCCGGGCAAGCTCAATATTGCCGTTGATAATTGCCGCTTCGCCAGTTGATTCAAACCATGCTGCATTGGCTGATGATATTAGTAGTGAAATTTGCAACGCAATGACTGTTATTGTCAGGCGCACTTTTAACAACGGTCTTATCATATCGGTTCACTTAGCCTCTAAGTTGTTATTGGCACTATTTCCAGCCTATTCGCCACCATAATGTGTCATGACAGCACTAACAATGATTCAGCCTCTGTGCGTCATGAAATCTATAATCTTGATATATGCATCTTTTGTACCCAATTGAGGTAAGTGTCTTTATTTATCAGATAAGTTTATTTGAATGAGTTTTGTTGTAGGAACGATAATTGCAAAGTTTTCTGTAGGACATATGAACATCAACACTGCTCGCCAATTTGACTCATTGAAGTTTTGGGTGAATAACCCGCAGTCGTTAATGAATAGAGAGAAGCCAATGAAAGTGTTACATCTTATCTTTATCGTCGCCATTGCTAGTGTGCTAGGAGCATGCCAAAACTTTGTATCTAAACAATTAGAGTGGGAAACCATTGAGCCGCAAACCTATCCGGTTATTCGTTCAATCGGCTATGCACCTATTGATGCACAAAGCGGTCAAACTCGATCAGCGAAAATGCTTAACGCATTGAAGGCGTCAAAGCTTGATGCTTATCGTGAGCTAACAGAGCAAGTCTATGGACAAAAAATTGACGGTGGTCAGTCTTTAGCGAATTTAGTACTAACCAATACGCAATTAAAAGCAACTGTCCAGGGGGTTATTCGTGGGGCGCGGGTTGTCAAAAGTTACCCTGTAGGCACTGATTCTTACGCCACTGAACTCGAACTCGACTTTGCCCTTGTGCATGATATCTATTTAACCACGGCAAAACCCAAGCGGGTCAAAAAAGTAAGATATTACTGATAAATTGCGCGTTATGCTAAACAAGTTGTTGATTCAAAGACGGTATCGCTGAATCAACATGACATTTTATGCACTAACCCCCTTTCCTGACAATCCACCTTTTGGTTTTCCGCTTTTATCATAAGTCATGGTTTCTTTGGTGCGAGCTTCGAGCAATAATGTTCTTAAGTGCTCTACTCTCAATTGCCCTTGCTCAACCGCCTTTTGATTAATCTCAGTACGGAATTTACACTGTGCTAGTGAGTGATTAATCTGATCAAACAAATCATTAATGCTGGTGTCTTCAAGCTCTGACTCTTCAGCGTTATAGGTCGCTTCAATGGTTTTATCGAGGTTGGCTATTTTCTCTAGCAGGTCGCTTTTTTCATTTATGACAGACGTCAAGCTTTCTGCATCGCGTGTGCTGATGAGATGCAACTCGGACTCTAGTAACACAGTTAAGTCGTCGAGTTGCTGTTTTTGTTGTTCGAGAAGAGGTATTAAATTTTTCATTTAGCTTTGCTTTTATTTTGTGAAGCTAAATGATAAGAGGCACTAAAATCTAACTTTTAATTCCAAATATCTGAGCTTCTAATGTGCTAATTTTTTGTGCTAACACTTCAGGGTTAACACGATACTCACCATTTTGGATGGCTTTTTTCAGTTTGTCGACTTTTTCCTGATTAACAGGCGCGTCAGACGATTTCTTTTGAACCTGACTCAGTTGCTGCGCAGACTGGGTCAAGGACACTGAATCCTGTCTCGGTGTGGTTGCTGCCTGTGTTTGCTTGGCTGCAGATTGCGCATCAGCTTGATTTTGAGTCTGCTGTTGGTTCAGCCTCTGGTTATCAAGTGGCAGCTTTTGGTTGCCGTTGTTTACATTGTTAATTGTCATAATGACCTCAAATACCTACATTACCTCACACTGTATATCGGCGGTAACTTTAGGAACTTTAGATAAATCTGCAAAAAAAATTGGTGGTACTATGTATGTTTAAAATACAACTGCAACCCGTCGTTATTAACATTCTACGCTAGTTCAATTAAATCTGCACCTCTACCTGGCGAGTATCAATTACTTGGGCATGAAGTAACCTCTGTGATTTGCTATTTTTTACCGCAATCGTGTCACCAACATTACCATCTTGTTGCGCAATTCCCGACGTCTTAATGCTGACACCGCCTGCATTGGCCGTGATTACAATGCTGTCGCCTTTGCATACAAAGCATAGTTGGCCTGGAACAACTGGTTGTCCTGAACGACTGCGTTTTTTCATCCTTGCTCCTACCACTATACTGGGATCAGAGAACGTACTAGTGCGGATCCTAGTCTTGTCCATCATAACAACTTTGACATTCTGGGCATTGAGCACGGTACCGGGTCCCACAGCTCTAGTAAGCACAACCACTGGTTGAACCCTGGCCGCTTTGACCATAAGATACAAATACCATTTGTTGATTGGACAGCTAGCTCTAACGGTGATATTACTTTGGCGCAGGGACTCTTGATTGGCTGAAAAAACAAAAGGTACATTACATTGAGGAACGACAATCCGAGGATCTAGTTTTGATGCAGAGACGTTGAGGTTTTCACTATCTTCACTTGATTGGGAGATAATAGACTCAAAGACATACTTCTCTACTGATGCAATTAGCTCCATATGCGCTAAGTTTATTTTGTCTGATGCCGTTACAGAATCAACAAATAATAGACATGCGACCAAGTAAATCGATTTGTTTAGGCTAATTCTTGATTTTTTCATGTTCAGGTGCCGCCATATTGTCTATGCTTATGAATTAATTATATTTACCAAGTCAAACGTCAATATTAAGTCACTAATGTAACGTTTGACTCGTTTTAACCGGTGTTTAAAATTCTTAATTGGTACAAAGCAAATATTGTGCCTACTTTATTTTTTGGGGTGGTCTATGTCAGGAATTCTTGACTCAGTTAATCAAAGAACACAGTTAGTCGGACAAAACCGATTAGAGCTACTACTTTTCAAACTTAATGGGCGACAACGATTCGGCATTAACGTGTTTAAAGTGCGAGAAGTTTTGCAATGTCCACCATTGACATCTATTCCCAAGCAAAATCAACTAGTCCGAGGGGTTGCTCATATTCGCGGGCAAACCATCTCTGTTATTGATCTGAGCATGGCTACTGGTGGCCGCAAGATAGAAGACCTCGCCAATGCATTCATTATTATCGCCGAATATAATCGTTCAGTGCAGGGCTTTTTAGTCGGTTCAGTTGAACGTATCATTAATACAAATTGGGATGCGATCATGCCTCCACCCCAAGGAACCGGCAAAGCTAGTTACTTGACTGCGGTGACTGAAGTGGAAAATGAACTCATTGAAATCTTAGATGTGGAGAAAATTCTAAATGAGATATCTCCGCTAAATACCGACGTCAGTGAAGAGCTAGCTGCAGATTTAGATATGTCTACTGATCAAGAAGATAAAATTATCTTTATTGCAGATGATTCGTCGGTAGCCAGAAACCAAGTGAAAAAAGCGTTAACTGCACTAGGGTTGAAAATTGAAGTTGCTAAAAATGGGCTTGAAGCTCTTGAGCGGCTTAAAGAAATCGCCGAAGAAACCGGTGATGTAACTGATAAAGTTGGCGTTTTGGTTTCAGACATTGAGATGCCAGAAATGGATGGATATACCCTCACCGCAGAAATTAAGAACACCCCTGAATTGCAGAACCTGAAGGTAGTTTTGCATACCTCTCTTAGTGGCGTATTCAATCAGGCGATGGTCAAAAAGGTTGGGGCAGATGACTTTATAGCAAAGTTCCATCCTGATGAATTAGCGACCGCGGTACAGAAGTGGTTTGATAAATAATCGAAGCTGGCAGAAGGACGTAAATGTTTGAATAAGAATGAAATGACGCACCAAGAGTTTGTCGGTTTTGCACAATTTTTGGAGCGTCAATGCGGAATATTACTATCTGAGAAAAAGAGTTATTTAGTAAAAAGCCGCCTAATGCCACTGATCCGGGAGCTCGACCTCGGTGACTTGTCCAGCTGTCTGAAATTAGTACAAAGTCACAACAACAAAGGTTTAAGAGAGCGTGTTATTGATGCAATGACAACCAATGAGACGCTGTGGTTCAGAGACAAATATCCCTTTACTATTCTTTCTCAAACGCTCCTCGAAAAGTTCGCTACGGCAAATCGTAAAATCAGGATTTGGAGTGCGGCTTGCTCTTCAGGTCAAGAACCCTATTCAATTGCTATGTTAGTGCATGAATATAAGCAAAAGAATCCTCGAGCATTTGCTGGAGGGGTTGAAATATTCGGTACCGATATATCTTCTGACATGCTCAGCCGTGCCAAGCAAGGCAGCTATGACGTGTTATCTATTGGGAGAGGATTGCCAGATGATAAAAA
>JAOMVH010000003.1 GCA_028356795.1 Aliiglaciecola sp.
ACCTTGTTAGCCAATTGATTGCGGCTGAGCGCGAGCCTAAACAAAACCGCTTAGACGCCAAAGAAGAATCTCTTGATGCTCAGATATCCGGTTTAGGCTCGCTAAAATCTAAAATGAGCGACTTTTTAGACACGGTAGACGAGTTGCGTAGTGACTCCGCGTTGCAAGGCAGAGAGCCAACCATATCCAATCCTAATGAGGATAACGAACCCTTTACTGCCGAGGCGGCGAACAGTGCAGTAAAAGATGAATATGCGATTGCCGTCACCCGGCTTGCTAGTGGCAGCCGTATCGAGACTGCAGATGCTGTCAATGGCGGGTTCAGTGACAGCTCTGACTCAGTCCTGTCTTCTGGGAGCGGTAGTTTAACTTTTAAAATTGGCAGTACCGGCGACACATTTGATGTTGATGTTACTGCTGGCCAAACACTCCAAGAACTTGCTACTTCAATTAACAGCAATGAAAACAATTTTGGTGTTAATGCGAGTATTATTGACACGGGTACCGCCGATGGTGGGGCCAAGTTAGTTTTCACCTCATCAACAACCGGTGACGGAAACGATCTTGTTATTGTTAACAACGATGATCTGGCAGACCTCGATAGAGTGGCGACAACCGACTCTACTGAATTAAGTACCTACCTTACTCCGGTTACTAGTGCACAAAATGCTCAGGCGACGATTGATGGCATCGCTGTTGAATCTAGTACAAACAAATTTGAAAATACCATCTCTAGTGTGTCCTTTGAAGCCCAATCTGTGTCCTCCAAAGATTCTTTGGGTGATTTTGAAACATCCACCTTGTCGATTGGCTTTGATACGGAAGGTTTAGACAAGAAAATTCGGGATTTTGTTGATAATTTTAATGCCCTTGCTAAAGAAATCGACACCTTAACGCGATATGGTGATTCGGAATTAGAGGAAGATGGAGCATTGGCCGGCGACTTTATGGCGCGGGGTATTACCAATGGCCTTGCAAGTATCATTGGCTCGAGTGTTAGTGCATCTGAGTTAGGTGGTTTGTTTGCCATCGGGGTAGAGCTAAACCAAGACGGTGAACTAGAAATAAGTTCTTTGGATGAATTTGGCATCGGCAGTGGCGAAGAACGTCTTAAAGAAGCGTTAGAAGATAACTTCGATGACATTGCGGCCCTGTTTACTGATGAAGATGAGGGTATCGCATCCCGCCTCTACGAATATACCAAAGAATACACCACGTTTAGTGGCCTTTTGCAGACGCGAGAGCGCTCAGTTAAAGATGAAAAAGATCAACTAGCAGACGAAAGAGAGCAATTTGAGCTAAGGATGTTGAGTTTTGAGCAGATACTAAGAGATAAGTATTTAAACCTTGACCAAACCGTCGCCAAATTGAATTCTACGAGCAGCGCGTTAATCGCATCATTAGGTGGATAAGGAGCAGTAAAAATGGCACTTAAAGGCATCAACGCTTATAAAAAAGGCAACCTTAAGCATGAAGTTGCGTCAGCAGACCCTCATAAATTAACCTTAATGTTAATGCAAGGCGCACTCGATCGCCTAGCATATGGTAAAGGTTGTATTGAACGCAAAGACTTCGAAGGTAAAGCCGAACATTTGTCTCGCGTGTCTGCAATCATAATGAATTTAAGAGATACACTTGATTTAGAGTCCGGTTCAGACGTGGGTGAAAACTTATTTGCCTTATACGATTACATGATACAGCGTGTGACTGATGCCAATGTGCAGAATGACTTGAATATCATGGATGAAGTGATTAACCTGCTCCTTCCTATTAAATCTGCCTGGGCGAGCATTCCAGATGAAGCAAAACAAGAAGCTTATGAAGCTCAAAGGCAAAAACGCCAAGCAGTCGTGTGAGTAATCCGTTAGAGCTTAGTCATAGCCAAACGCCTGAAATATTGCAGGCAATTAACCAAGAAATAAGTAAAGCATTATCTGCTGAAGAGATTGATGACGCAAAATTGCGCCTCCTGGTTACTCGTAGGGACGAATATGTTCAATCTTATTTACCGGAATTGGATGAAATTAAACGGGCCGAATTTGCTCAACAAGAATTGGTCAGTAATGAAAAGCTGCTCGCTATTGTTAAAGTTCAATTGAGTGATTCGTTAGGCCAATTAAGTGGTTTAATTCGAGGTCGAAAAGCAGTAAATAAATACAAATAAACTCTCATCGACAACCTGTTGATTGATTCAGTCTCATTATATTTTCACTCTCTCTATTCATATATCGTATGCAGCTTTAATCCCTTGGCGTCTAGAACAATCTAATGTTATTGTGGAATCAGTAACTTAATCAATGACATTGGCGCAAAATATGCTTCAGGTTTGCCAGACAGTATCGAAGCTTCTCAAGCCGTCAATAAATTGTCTTTGCGCCATTGGGCGGTGCAGCGTTCGGTATACGACCTAAAAGGTAGTAACAGATTATTATGTTTAAAGATAAATCGATTTTAATTACTGGTGGAACTGGCTCTTTTGGTAAACATTTCGTTTCACACCTTCTCGATAATGACACACCTAAACGGTTGATAATTTATTCTCGAGATGAGCTTAAGCAGTTCGAAATGCAGCAGCAATTTGATGCACCTTGTATGCGTTATTTCATTGGCGATGTGAGAGACAAACATCGGCTAACATCGGCAATGAAGGATGTGGATTACGTTATTCATGCTGCGGCCCTTAAACAAGTCCCTGCTGCTGAATACAACCCAAACGAATGTATCAAAACCAACATCAATGGTGCGCAGAACGTAATTGATGCAGCCATTGAGACAGACGTGAGAAGAGTCATTGCGTTGTCTACTGACAAAGCAGCTAACCCAGTTAATTTATACGGAGCAACCAAACTTGCTTCGGATAAGTTGTTTGTTGCGGCCAATAATATATCCGGCGCCAAGGGCCCAAGATTTGCGGTTGTACGCTATGGCAATGTTGTCGGGTCTCGAGGCTCCGTTGTACCGTTTTATCGTGAACTGCTGGCTCAAGGTAAAACGACGTTGCCAGTGACTCACAAAGAGATGACGCGTTTCTGGATTACCCTAGATGAAGGTGTGCAGTTTGTTATTAAAAACTTCCAACGGATGCAGGGAGGAGAGATATTTGTACCCAAAATTCCTTCGATCACTATTATTGATTTAGTTGAATCAATGAGTGGTAAAAGAGATTACGAGATCATTGGTATTCGTCCTGGAGAAAAGCTCCATGAAGTGATGGTGCCTCAAGAGATGGCCCATCATTCCCTTGAGTTTGACGATCACTACGTGATTACCCCAGCAATTAAATTTTTTGATAAAACCGTAAATTACAAGGTTAACAAGCTAGGCGAAAAAGGTCAGTCGGTAGAAGAGAAATTTGAGTACCATTCGGGAACAAATCCCCACTTTCTCAGTATTGACGAATTACGAGATTTAGACAAAGCAACACTGTAGGACGGCAACATGCCAGATCCCAAGAAGTTTATTCCTTATGGTCGTCACTTTATCGATAGTGACGACATCGATGCGGTTGTAGATGTATTGGAAAATCATTTTCTTACCCAAGGCGCAAAAGTCCCCGAATTTGAGCGCGCCCTTTGTGATTACACAAATGCCCGTTTTGCAACGGCAGTGAATAGCGCGACATCCGGACTTCATGTCGCATGTTTAGCCTTAGGTGTCACCAAAGGAGATTTGGTCTGGACAGTGCCAAATTCCTTTGTTGCCTCGGCCAATTGTGCTGTTTATTGTGGAGCGGAAATCGATTTCGTCGATATCGACGCTTCGACTCGAAATATCAGTATTTCACAATTGGAAGAAAAGCTGGCTAAAGCCAAAACGAAAGGTAGGTTGCCAAAAGTACTGATCCCCGTGCATTTTTCGGGCGCCAGTTGTGACATGCAAAAAATACAACACCTCGCCAATGAATATGGCTTTAGGGTGATAGAAGACGCCGCACATGGACTAGGTGGTAGCTATCTTAAAAGCAAAATTGGAAGCTGCGAACATAGTGACATTACGGTGTTAAGCTTCCATCCAGTGAAGTCTATGACAACGGCAGAAGGTGGCGCAGTATTGACTAACTGCCCAGCCCTAAATAAACAGATTTTATTGTATGCTAAACACGGTGTAACCCGTGACCCCGATCTTATGCAATCTGAGGCAGATGGACCTTGGTACTATCAACAAGTGACGCTAGGCTACAATTATAGATTGAGTGATCTACATTCAGCATTAGGAATTTCCCAACTCAAAAAGCTCGATGGTTTTGTCGTTAAAAGACGGGAGCTCGTTGCCCGATACAACACGGAACTTAAACATTTACCCCTATCTTTACCCTTGTCCGAAGAATTGCACTGTAGTGCATGGCATCTCTATATGGTGGAACTACAGGAACATGATAGAAAAGCTGTCTATGAGAAATTGCATGCCAAGGGTATTGGCGTGAACGTGCACTATATTCCAATTCATTTGCAGCCGTTTTATCAAAATATGGGCTTTCGAAAAGGCGATTTCCCTAATTCTGAAAAGTTTTATCACAATGCGCTAACTTTGCCTTTATTTCCGAGCATGACGGCCGATGATCAACATAGAGTGATACAAGCATTAAATGAGGTTCTCGCTTGAATTTAGCCATTATCCCCGCTAGAGGCGGAAGTAAACGAATCCCCGCGAAAAATATCAAAGAATTTGCTGGGAAACCCTTGATAGCTTATTCCATTCAGGCAGCAGAAAATTCTGGATTATTCGACAAAGTTTGGGTGTCGACTGACTCGGACGACGTTGCCGATATCGCTAAGATGTATGGGGCAGACGTGCCATTTATGCGCTCAAAAGAATTATCCAATGATGTAATTGGCACTAGGCCTGTTACTACCCATGCAATACAGCATTGTATTGAACATTATCAAAAGCCCGATTACTGTTGCTGTATATACGCTACAGCCCCATTCCTGCAGGCGGAATATCTAAGAAAAGGCTTTGACTCATTAACGAGTGATGATAAAAAGTCTTTTTCATTTGCTGTAACAAGTTTTGCCTTTCCGATACAACGTTCTATTAGTATCAAGCAAGGTAACGTTGCTCCTATGTTTCCCCAAGATATTTTTAAGCGATCTCAGGACCTTGAAGAGGCTTATCACGATGCCGGACAGTTTTATTGGGGAAAGACTGACGACTATTTAACGTCTAAGAAAATTTTCTCTGAGCACAGTGTGCCCATTGTTTTACCCCGTCATTTGGTTCAAGACATTGATACACCTGAAGATTGGCATCGTGCAGAGCTGATGTATCAGGCGTACGTTAGAGGCATGGAGAATGACTAAAATTTTAGTTATTCGAATGCTTGAAATGGGGGATGTTGCAAGCATTGCACTGCCAGCAATTCGATATATTAAACAGGCTAATCCAAATGCCCAGTTGTTTTGTTTAACTCACGGGCAAGGCCATGAGTTAATATCGTTGTTGGAGCCTGATATTCAATTATTAGGCTTGGAAAACGGTAACTGGCCAGATAATATTTTCCATGGCTTAGAAGCCTTTTTGGGGGTGGCAGAATCAATTGTTGAAATAAAGTTTGATCAAATTATCAATTTAGATACTGCATTTATGCCATGTTTTTTATCTCGCTTTTTAAAAGATGCGGGCGAGCCTGTACAAGGCAATTATATCGGTTTGTCGCTCCAAGAGTTGATTGATCAAATCCAAAATCAAACATTGCAACCGGCCTATGTAAATGATGTTCAACAGTATATGCAAAGTTCCTTTTTTAGCATGTTTAAATGGCATACCCAATGGTGGCAGTCAGACGTATTATGTGACCACGGCTATCCGGAATTCTATTTAAAAAATTGCTGTGGTTTCAGCGATATAAACTATGATGCCGTGCTATTACCAGCATCGGTAGAATTTCAAAAAAAATCGACAAAAAAGATTTATTTAGGACTTAATGACCTTCAAATGCCCTATTTACAAACACAAACTTTGGTCCAAGAATTGGAACAACGAGGGTTTATCGTGGAGGTGGATAAAGAGAATGCACCTATTTCTTCGCGACTTGAAAGATTAAGTGCTAGTGACCTCGCAGTTTCACTTGCTAATGTTGTATATGCTTTGGCCAATACTGTTGGAACTCCTACCTTATTGGTTCCTATACAATTGGACCCCAGAATTCTAATGCCTGATTATGCCTTAGATATGGCAAGCGAGCTGCCTCAACCCGAAGATTTAGCTGATAGTATCGCGTCAATCTTTGAGGAGTCAGCACAATGAAAGATATAAAAATAGGTCGACATACTATTGGCTCTGAGCATGCGCCATTTATCATTGCCGAGTTAAGTGGTAACCATAGTCAGAACTTTGAATTGGCCAAATCCATGGTTGATGCAGCAGCGCAAGCCGGGGCTGATGCAATCAAACTGCAAACCTATACGGCAGATAGTATGACTCTAAACGTCAATACGTCAGATTTTATAATCCAAGAAGAAGATAGCTTGTGGCATGGTGAAGCGCTGCATGGCCTGTATGCGAAGGCCGCAACGCCTTATGAGTGGCATAAGCTTTTGTTTGAATATGCCAATTCTTTAGGAATGTTGGCCTTTAGCAGCCCATTTGACGAAGATGCGGTAGACTTTTTAGAAACCTTGCATGTCCCTTGTTATAAAATTGCCTCCTTTGAGCTGACAGATCTTCCATTGATTAACAAAGCTGCCAGTACTGGCAAACCTATGATCATGTCGACGGGTATGGCAACGTTGAGTGAGATAGAAGAAGCAGTGAATACTGCTAAAGCGGCAGGTTGTGAAGAAATTGTGCTGCTTAAATGCACCAGTACTTACCCTGCGAGTCCAGAAAACACCAATTTGGCGACCATACCGCATTTGCAGCGCGCATTTTCGACCCAAGTAGGGTTATCGGATCATACGCGGGGGATTGGTGTCTCCGTCGCTGCTGTTGCAATGGGAGCAAGTGTGATTGAAAAGCATTTTGTATTGGACAGAAATGCAGGTGGCGTAGATGCAGAGTTTTCCCTCGAGCCCCATGAACTAGCGTTACTCATTGAAGAAACACAACGCGCGCGAAAAAGTATTGGTAATGTTTGTTACGGTGGCACTGTTGCTGAAGAAAAGTCCAAGCACTATCGCCGGTCAATTTTTGTCAGCAGCGATATTAAACAAGGGGAAACCTTGGGCAAAGACAATTTAAAAATTGTACGTCCAGCGACGGGACTCAAACCCAAGCATTGGGGATCTGTCCAGCAAAAACATGCAAAACAAGATATACCGGCGGGAACACCCTTGTCATGGGAATTGTTTGAATAACACTTGGAAAATTGGCCAGGTCGCCAAAGTCCAAGAGGAACACCTTAATGTCGACAATTTTATTCAGAGTAAATGCCGGTTCAGAATATGGTTTAGGCCACTTAATGCGCTGCTTAGCATTGGCTCAATCACTCAAAAAACAAAACGTAAACAGTGTGTTTTTAGTCAATCATGAAGC
Organism: Aliiglaciecola sp.; assembly: GCA_028356795.1. Taxonomy (GTDB): domain Bacteria; phylum Pseudomonadota; class Gammaproteobacteria; order Enterobacterales; family Alteromonadaceae; genus Aliiglaciecola. The sequence goes on from JAOMVH010000003.1 coordinate 7,474, forward strand.
GCGAGCTATCTGTCAGCAGCGCCAAGATTGGACGGGAGAAATTGTGACACTGGATCCCCATGTTGTGGAATGCGAAGATGTGTCTTGTATCCAAGGTTTAATTCAACAATTTAGTCTTTCAGCCATCGTGATTGACGGCTACACCTTTTCATCTTCTTATCGTAAACAACTTCAAAATTTGGGCTGCTTTGTCATTTGCTTTGATGACACCAATGAGTTTGGCGATTTACACGCAGACCTGATTGTGAATGGCGCAAACGCAGCGCTGACATTGGAGTATGAAACAACTAACCCACAATCCATATTGTGTTTGGGTGATGAATACACAGTGATGCGAGAGGAATTTATTGCAAACCAGCAAAGGCACTTTCCCTATCGTGAGTCTCTGCTTGTTATGTTAGGGGGAAGTGACCCTTTGGCATTAACATTACCTATTATCAAAGAATTGCAGCACCAACGCTTCCAACACGCTATTGATATCGTCACAGGGGCGGCTAATCCAAACGCCAAAGAGATATCTAACTGTTTGCAATCAAGTCAACTCAATGCCCGGCACCTACATGATTGTCAAAATATGGCCCAAATAATGGCGAGATCCCGGTTCGCAATTTCAGCAGCAGGTGGCAGCCAATTTGAATTGCAAGCTTGTGGTTGTCCAAGTCTTTTGCTAGTGGTGGCTAATAATCAATGCAATGCTACCCGTGATGCCGTGCAACAAGGTTGGTGTCAATGCTTGGATTGTCAGGGTGCTGATTCAGAACTATCCAAGCAGGCATTCGCAAAAGCGATTGTTAAACAAACATTGGCGATATGGGAGGATCCGGATTTGCTTATGAGTATGCACTGCAAAGCAAACGAAACTAAACACATTGGTGGCGCGCAAAAGCTGGCGCATGCCATTAAGCAGAAGGTCTAAGATGAAGCCTAATGTTGAAACATTGACGGGGTATCAAGTGACGTTGCGGCCAGTTGAGCTGCCTGACTTGGATATGCTAAGGCAATGGAGGAACTCACCACAAGTGAGTCAATATATGTTGTCTCATGCGATGATTACCCAAGAGCAACAATTAGCGTGGTTTAAAAAGGTTGAACGTGATAATAGCCAGCAGCATTTTATGATCAGTTACAAAGATACGCTGATTGGGTCGCTCAACATTAAGTCTAGACTTGTAGGTGAGAGCTTGGCGCAAGCTTCGGTAATTGAACCTGGCCTATATATTGCCGATAACCGTTATCGCAACAATATTATTGCCTTTTCCCCAACTCTTTTAATTAATGATTATTGTTTTGACCAACTAAACTGTGACAAATTAGTCGCTGTTGTGAAGCCTGATAACCACGCTGCATTGAACTACAATGAAAAACTTGGTTATAAAGTCGTCAAACAGGGTGAATTAATTGAAATTGAACTGAATTTCGATGATTATCAAGACCATAGCAAAACATTAAAAGCATTGTTGTCCCGTAACGCCAGTCGTTAATACCGTCAACACTAGGTGTATAAACCGTAACTATGAGCATCAGATCATGACCAATCAGCATAAATTAGTGCAGGCTTTCTCCACCAGTTTAGGGGTAGAGCCAGCAATGGTGACCGATGACCTCACTTACGACACCATCCCACAATGGGATTCAACCGCACATATGATATTGATTGCAGAACTAGAAGATGAATTTAAAGTGATGCTTGATACGGACGATATTATTGATATGAGCTCTGTTGCAAAAGCAAAGCAAATATTGACCAAATATGACGTAGACTTTGATGCTTAACGATAAACACATATTGATCACTGGCGCGTCCAGTGGGATCGGTTTTGAAACCGCAATACAGTGCGCCAATCAAGGCGCATTTGTGTATTTGGCTGGACGAAATCAAGACCGTTTAGCGGCACTTCAAAAGCGGATTAAAAATGCTCTACTATTGCCTTACGACGTGTGTGATGAACAACAGGTTAAACAGGCATTTGTACAGATTAAACAAACCGGCAAACCTTTTCACGGCTTAGTGAATTGCGCAGGCGTAATGTTGGACGCAGGGTTTGCAATGACTCGCATCAGCGACTTGCAGCAACAACTCAATGTCAATACCGTTTCAGCTTACTTGCATAGTCAGCTCGCTTCGCGATTAATGACGCGAAAAAGAGAAGGAAGTATTGTCAATCTTTGTTCTATTGTTGGGGAGCAGGGGAGCGCAGGGCAAACCGCCTATGCCACGAGTAAATCAGCATTATCTGGCTTGACTCGCTCGCTGTCTAAAGAACTAGGAAAATTGAATGTCAGAGTAAATGGCGTAGCGCCTGGGTTCATTGATACACCAATGACCAATGGCTATGAAGATGCTGCGAAGCAAAACATCATAGATAAAACCGCACTGAGTAGAATGGGCACACCGTCGGATGTTGCTCAATTGATTTGTTTTTTACTATCCAAGCAATCGAATTTCATCACCGGTCAGATTATTGGTGTGGATGGTGGTTTGAGCCTTTAAATCATGTTTTTTAATGCGTTATCTCAGTTTTCAAACAACGTTGCCGCGATAGAAGGCAATGAAAGACTCTCCTATACACAGTTAAATGATGCTCAAGGGGAATTGGCGACATCAATCGACAAATTAATTGGGAAACCAAGCCAAGTCATACTAATTGAAGCTTACAATGGTATTTCAACGTTAATCGCTTACCTAGCCGTTCTAAATACAAATCATTGCGCCATTCTGGTTGAACCTTCTCCCCCTTCGGGTTCACTGAACAAAATCATTAAAGCGTTTGCCGTTAGTCTGGTGATTCAGTGTCGTGCCGATAAGCATCTCAATATTGAGGTTGTCAGCCATGATCAACAGCCCTTGGCAAGCAACAAAACCGCGGTATTGCTGACAACCTCTGGTTCTACTGGCACCGCCAAACATGTGGCATTGAGTCGTGATAATTTGCAAGCTAATGCCGATTCCATTTGTGAATATTTGCCCATCCAATCGTTAGATAAAACCCTTTGTTCGCTGCCATTTTTTTATTCCTACGGCTTGTCTGTGATAAATACCCACTTAAATGCAGGCGCCTGTTGTGTCTTTACCAGTGCAAACCCAATATCCAAGGGGTATTGGCAGCTTATTAGTGAACACAAGGTCAATAGTATTGCAGGTGTGCCCTTTATCTACGAGATGTTACTTCGACTAAAGCTAACCGAAAAAGAGCTACCACACTTGCGATATTTGACGCAAGCGGGGGGAAAATTGTCGCCAGAAAAAATCAAAGCCTTGGGGCAATATGCAAAAGACAAGGGTAAACAGTTTTTTGTGATGTACGGGCAAACCGAGGCTACGGCTAGAATGGCATTTTTAGCGCCGCAAAAGGTGCTAGACAAACCAGAATCAATTGGCAACGCTATTGCTCATGGTGAATTTAAACTTATCAATGATTTGGGCCAGCTTATCGTTGAGCCGAATATTCCAGGGGAGCTTTATTACCAAGGACCGAACGTGATGCTAGGGTACGCGGACAGTCGGGAGGCATTAGCAACACTAGACAGTGAAAATTTGACGGGGTCTTGGCTAGCAACCGGCGATATGGCAATTGTCGATAGCGATGGCGATTACACCATTACCGGTCGAAAATCGCGCTTTGTTAAATTTTCGGGCCAACGAATTGATTTGGATAGCTTAGAAACCTTACTTTCCAACAAAAAACGTCAAGTGATTTGTACGGGAGATGATGCGCAGTTGATAGTTGGACTTGTAGATAACAAACTGACATCAAATGAAAGTGAGGTCGTCTCACAATTGCATCGTCAGATGGGCATTCATCCCTCTAAAGTCTGCATAGTGCTTATCGACACCATCCCGATCAATAAAAACGAGAAGACTGATTATCCTGCTTTGCGGTTATTGGCCCAAGGATTAAGCCAATGATCAGCTTAATGACTCGCCCTGACATGGAGAATTACCTAACCCAATTCGAATCTCTCTTGCAGCATGACGTTTATGGATTACTCCAAGAACAAAAAGAACAAATTCTGTGCAACATACTTGACGCGCTGCACAAACATCATGAGCAGCACTGTGAAGCCTATGGCCGCATCGTCAATGATGAAAATGACTCATTCAATATGTTGAGTGATTTTCCATATTTGGCTGTGCGACTATTTAAACAGTTGGATTTAAGAAGCATAGACAAACAGGATGTGTATAGAGTGTTGCAGTCTTCTGGCACCACCAGTCAACAACCTGCAAGGGTCTATCTAGATAAAGTCACCAGTGCTCGTCAAAGCAAAGTACTAGTGAAAATTTTGCAAGATAGCATTGGTAAACAGCGGTTGCCGATGTTAATCATTGATAGCCCAAGTGTGCTTAAAGATAAAGCCAAGTTCAGCGCACGAGGAGCGGGTATTCAAGGTCTTTCTTTTTTTGGGCGAGATCACACTTATGCGCTAGACGACAACATGCAGCCAAACTGGCCCGTGATTGACGCGTTTCACGACAAGTATGCGGGCCAACCGGTGTTGATGTTTGGTTTTACTTATATGGTGTGGCTATATTTTGTGCAACAGCTATCGAGCTCACAGCGCACCTTACACTTTGATAAAGGCATACTGCTGCACTCTGGTGGGTGGAAAAAGCTCGAACAAGCGAAAGTCGACAATGATTCGTTCAAAGCGACCTTGTTAAAAACCACCGGTATCTCTAGGTGTTTTAATTTCTATGGCATGGCAGAGCAGGTTGGTTCGGTATTTGTGGAATGTGCACATGGTCATTTACATGCCCCTGTTTTTGCTGATGTGATCGTGCGCGACCCGTTTACCCTAGCATGCAGCCCAAATGGCGAGTTGGGTTTACTACAAGTGCTTTCTGCCGTGCCAAGCAGCTACCCAGGACACAGCATACTAACAGAAGATCTCGGCACCTTGTTAGGGGTCGATGATTGTCCTTGTGGGCGCAAAGGCAAGTACTTTTCAGTGCAAGGACGTTTGCCCAAAACCGAGGTGAGGGGATGCAGTGATACACATAAAGGGTGAACGAATGAAATCAAAAGGGCAGTCATGCAAGCGTTAACCATATTAGCGCCAACAGGCGTGGATGAACGTTCACATGAAGAGACTGCACAATTGCAGCAAGTGCAGGTTGCCATTGATGCCACACCGCTGAGTGTCGATCACCCATTGTGTTTGGATTTTTTGCAAGATTTGTCGAAACGCCTGTTAAGTGCAGCAAATGCAAAAAAACACCCTGAACTTGTGGCATTAGGCTTCTGGTTGCGCAGAAATAATCTTAATGCATTATTTTTGCTATATGATACAAGCAGTGAAACCAATACGCCTATTCGCAAACCACTTGGGCTTGTGGTGCATTTTACACCTAGCAATGTGGATACCATGTTCATTTATAGCTGGGTTTGTGCCTTGCTATGCGGCAACAACAATATTATCCGTGTCGCAACGGCTAAAACGGATTTGCAAGACACCTTGCTGGCAACCATTGACGAACTTCTCAACACATCAACTTATTATGACATTGCTATTCGCAATTGTTTTGTCAGCTATGCAAAAGATTCTCAAGTCAGTGCCATGTTGTCGCGGGTTGCGGATGCTCGTGTAATTTGGGGAGGTGACGAAAGTGTCACTGCCATTCGGTCACTTGATTGCAAGCCGCGCTGCAGAGACATTTGTTTTGCCGATCGCTATTCGGCAACACTCATCGCCCTAAACGCTGATCATTCTTCTACGCAGGTTGATGATTTGGCGCGTAAAATCCGAAAAGACACAGAGCCATATCATCAACAGGCGTGTTCATCACCAAGAGTTATGTATTTTATTGGCAGTAGCACGCTGCTGATTGATTTGCTTGAAAGGTTGGATCACATTGCTCATGGCTCCGATGATTCGATAACACGGGCTAACAATCAATTGGTAAATTCTCAATTGGTCAAAAGTGTTGATTCTGAGGCGAAGGTGTTTGCATTTGACAATATCACAGCCGCGGTGGTGAAGGGCGTATCTGAACAAATGATGGATTGGCATGGTGGTGAAAACGTGTTTTATATTCGTCATATTGAGCATGTTGATGCCATCTATAATGATGCTGTGACGAAGTTGCAAACCCTCAGCTATTTTGGCGTTGACAAAGAAGCACTATTAAAGCTTTCAAGTGATTCGTCGATATCAGGAATAGATAGAATTGTACCTGTTGGACAGGCATTAGATTTTTCACCCGATTGGGATGGGTATCAGTTGCGAGAACAATTAACTCGCAGCGTGGTGCTTCGTTAACCCTCTCGGTTTTTTCGTTTATCATTCATTACGTCTTGGAACATAAATAGTATGACAAAAGTAGTTTACGTGGGGATGAGTGCCGACCTTGTTCATCCCGGCCACCTGAATATAATTAAAGAAGCGGCAAAATTAGGACAAGTGACGGTGGGTCTATTAACTGATCAGGCGATAGCCAGTTATAAACGCGTGCCCTTTATGGAGTTCGAGCAACGTAAGCAAGTCATCGAAAATATCAAAGGTGTGCATACGGTTGTTACGCAGTCTACGCTCGACTATGTACCGAATTTAGAATCGATCAAACCTGATTATGTGGTACACGGTGACGATTGGAAAACTGGTGTTCAAAGTAAGACTCGTCAACGGGTGATTGATTGTTTGAAGCCGTGGGACGGTGAATTAGTTGAAGTTTCATATACACAGGGAATTTCTTCTACTCAGTTGCACAATGCCATGAAAGAAATCGGCACGACACCGCAAGTGCGTTTGAAATCACTCAAGCGCTTGTTAAATGCCAAGCCCCTTGTGCGATTTTTAGATATTCACAATGCCTTGTCTGGCTTGATTATTGAAAACACCAAAATCACTACCGAACAGGGCGAGCAAGAGTTTGACGGCATGTGGGGGAGTAGCTTGACTGACTCTACGGCAAAGGGAAAGCCAGATATCGAAGCAGTTGATGTGTCATCGCGCATGAGCACCCTTAACGAAGTCCTCGAGGTAACATCCAAACCAATTATTTATGATGGTGATACCGGTGGAAAGACTGAGCATTTCGTATTTACGGTCAAAACGTTGGAGCGACTTGGTGTATCCGCGGTTATTATTGAGGATAAAACCGGCCTCAAGAAAAACTCGTTATTTGGCACCGAAGTCGCGCAAACACAAGATAGCATCGAAAACTTTAGTCAGAAAATTCAAGCGGGGAAAAATGCTCAGGCAACTGATGATTTTATGATTTTTGCGCGAATCGAGAGCTTAATTTTAGGACAAAGTGTTGAACATGCACTGGAAAGAGCGCAAGCGTTTTTAGATGCCGGTGCTGATGGGATCATGATCCATAGCCGTAATAAAAGCCCCGATGAAATATTCAGTTTCTGTGATAAGTACAATCAGATCCCGAATCGGAAAACCTTGGTAGTTGTGCCCTCGAGCTTCAATAAAGTGTATGAGCAAGAGCTGCAAGCCAGAGGCGTGAATATTGTTATTTACGCCAATCAACTTTTGCGCAGCGCGTATCCTGCCATGGTGAATACCGCTCAATCAATCTTGCAACATGGCCGCTCCGCTGAAGTGGACGAAAACATGATGCCGATTAAGCAGATTTTAGAATTGATACCAGGTGGAAAGTAGTGATAGAGCCAAAGCAATTTTGTGACATCTTGCTGAAAAACAACGTCGATTTTTTCTGCGGTGTTCCCGATTCATTGCTTAAAGAACTGTGTGCCTATATTGATGATCAGTTCTCATCACAGCAACACATTATTACTGCCAATGAAGGAAATGCGGTAGGCTTGGCGATGGGACGATTTTTAGGCAGCAACTCGCCCGCCGTTGTGTATATGCAAAACTCAGGTTTGGGTAACGCAGTGAATCCCTTGACCTCCCTTGCTGATCCTAAAGTATACAGCGTTCCTATGTTATTAGTGGTTGGTTGGCGAGGTGAGCCTGGCGTGAAAGATGAACCGCAGCACGTCATGCAAGGACAAATCACCGAACAGCAATTAGCGATACTCGATATTCCGTATGTGGTGTTGCATGCGCAGTCTGATAACCAAGGTGCCCTTGAGCCATTGTTACAACAAATGCGCTCACAAAGTCGACCGGTAGCCGTGTTGGTGAAAAAAGGCACCTTCAGTAGCTTTAAATCAGACAAAAAAGTAAGTGTGGTTAAGTATGCCATGAAGCGCGAAGAAGCGTTAAATGTACTGCTGAGCGAATTTGACGGTGACGATATTGTGGTATCCACAACGGGCAAAACTTCTCGAGAGGTATTTGAATTACGCAAAGCTAGAGGGGAGGCTGCTTCGGACTTTTTAACCGTTGGCGGCATGGGACACACCTTGTCTATCGCTATGGGGGTTGCATTGGCTCAACAAGATCGTAAAGTCATCGCCATTGATGGTGATGGCTCTATGTTGATGCACATGGGCGCGCTTCCCATTGCTGGGAGTCATGCAACAAACAACCTAGTTCATATCGTCTTGAATAACCAATGCCATGAGTCGGTAGGTGGTCAACCTACCGTAGCGGGTAACATTGACTTGCAGCGGATTGCCATCGCATCCGGTTACAAACAATACTTTAGCGCCAGTGAGCAAGATACTATTGCCAAAACATGGAAGCAGATAGCACAAAGTAATGGACCTGCACTATTCGAAATAAAAATAGCCAAAGGTGCCAGAAGCGACCTAGGCCGCCCAACGAGTAGTCCTGTAGAAAATAAGCGTGCTTTCATGGAGCATGTGGGAAGCTTAAATGATTGAGAGGCTGGCAGATTATCCTGACGTCAACATCGTCGAATGTGATGATGTGATGTCTGTATTACCGCGATTAGTTTGTAGCGGCAATATATTGCTGGTCACCAGTAAAGGATTTGTTAAAAGAGGCACAGTTTCACGCCTTCTGGAGTCGCTAGGGACTGACCGCGTTATGGTGTTTGATGAAGTAACGCCAAACCCTGAAAAAAGCCACCTTCAACGTGCAAGTGGTGACTTTGCTGGTAAAGGTATTCAACAAGTTATTGCCCTAGGTGGCGGCAGTGTCATCGATGCCGCAAAAGTATTTTGTGGCTTACTCAGCTATCCCAACTATTCACTGGACGAATTATTATCAACCGATGTGGTTGAGAATCGCATCAACCTAATTGCCATTCCTACAACTTCAGGAACTGGCGCAGAGGTAACGCCCTTTGCCACCGTTTGGCAATCTGATATTGGCAAAAAGTATTCGCTTTATGGAGTGCGACCCAATATCGCGGTGCTAGATTCAAGTTTGACTAACTCTTTACCGGAAAAACAGACACTTTATCCATCTCTTGATGCACTATCTCATGCCATAGAGTCACTTTGGAACATTAATAGCACAGAGCAATCACGAGAATATGCGCTTTATGCCATTGACCTTATTTGTGACAATTTACCTTTGGTCTTAAACAATCCAAGTGATTTTCTTGCGCGTAAAAATTTGCAAATAGCATCTAGCGCAGCAGGAATGGCAATTTCGATCACTAAAACTGCGATCGCACACGCTATTTCTTATCCTCTTACCATGCAGTTTAATGTCCCCCATGGATTGGCGTGTAGCTTCACCATAAATAGCATTATCAATATATTTGGAGCGGAGCAATTAAACTTAGACTCAGAGTTAGCATCCAAGGTGCAGGGACTACTAAGATCACTAAATTTGCCAAATGAAATCGAATCCTATGTTAGTTGGGACATTTTGCTAAGTGAATTAACTACGCCGCTAGATCCCAGCAGGGCTGGAAAATTTATTATAAATTTTGAAAAACTGAATGTTCAAGAGATCTTACTCGTTGCAAAAGCGTGATAGATGAGGAAGCGTGAATGAAAACTCAAACTTTGTTATTTGGTGCCGGACAAGGATCTCGAATTTATATGGAGAATAACCTCGAGACCCGCGAATTTATTGGTTTTTTGGATAACGACAAATCCAAGCATGGCGAAATTTTTGAAGGGCTACCAATACATCATCCATCGTTTATCAATGAGTTAGAATTTGATGAGGTGGTAATTACCACACAATGGGCATTGGAAGTTCAACATCAGTTATTAGATGAACTTCATATCTCTAAAGATAAAGTCATCTTGCCAGAGAAAAATCAATTAAAAAAAATAACGCCATTTGAAAACCCCAAAACCAGAAATCTAGCCAGAGACATTGTCAAAACAATTTGCCGAAAGGCTATTGATGGAAATGTTCCAATTGTTGTTGATTTTGGCACGCTGTTGGGTCTCATTAGAGACCAAGACATTATTGAGTGGGATGATGATGTTGATTTTGCAGCGCCAATCGACTCCCTTGAAAGTGTTGAACGGTTATTTACCGATTTTGTTTCTGAAGTAAATCTTGGAGTCGATTGGATACTGGAAAAAGTGACCGATAGTCAAAATGATATATCGGGTTTTCTGCTTAAATTTAGTGATCCCACAACAACAATGGTTGAGTTTACAAGCTCTATTAGTTTTAGAAAAAATGTAGCGGAAAAGTCGATTCATATGCCAAGTCTTGGCATGTGGTTTTCACCCCAAATTCATTTTAGTGGCGTTGACACCATTGAGTGGCAGGGAAATTTAATCGCTGTACCTATTAATTATGAGGCTTACTTAACCTTCCAATATGGTGATTGGAAAACACCCAAGAAAAATATTCAATTAAGTGATTATGCGAACATCCAGTCAGTTGACTTTGCTGATATTCAAAAAGCAAAATTCCAAGCAAAACAAATTAATCAGACTAAAGAAGAAAAACGAAAGTGACAGATAAGTCAGGTTTGTTTTTGGTCCAATCTCCTTTGCATATATATAATGCTTGCGAAGCCATTCGCAAGTTCGACATAGCTAAGCCAACATTTCTCATTGTGACAAGCAAACATAATGTCAAATGGTCGGAAATGATGCGAGATTTACTGCCAGCTAATACGGAGCATCGATTTTGTGAACGTGATGATCTCGATATAGCTGCTTGTACCAAAGAATATGTTGGTCACATTCAATTCTTTAAGCAACAGAAGTATGACTATGTTTTCTTTTCAGATTCACGTTTGTACATTTTTGTTGATATCGTCAATTCACTGCAAAATGAAAACACGTTTTTAATGGACGATGGATCGGGAATAATACAGACCGTGCATACGTTAGAGCAGACTGGGCGTTATTTTGACACAACACAAAGTTCCCAGAAAGAAAGACGACAAGAGATCGAAAAAATAAAGCGTAAGTATGACCTGTGGCAACTTGCATCATGCAAATACAATTTATTTACTGCATTTGACTTTAAAGATGGAGAACACTTTAAGGTAGTTGCGAATCCCATGCGCACACTTTGCCACAAGCATGAAAAACTTGATCACCAAAGCGTGCTAATACTGGGTGTTCCTTTTATAAAAATCAATTACATGTCATCAGAAAAGTATTGTGACTATTTAGTTGCGCTTAGCGCATTTTATACAGGCAAGCGCTTGTTATATTTACCCCATCCGCGAGAAGATATGAGCTATCTTCATAGCAAATGTATAGACTCAGGTATTGAGGTTGTTAGTACGCACTTAACCGCTGAAAAATACTTAATGAGTTTGAACCCTGCTCCAGCGATTGTGACTGGTTTTTATTCCGCAGCACTGTGGTACATCGCTAAATTCCAACCTGAAATTTGTGTTGAAGCACATCGATTCCATTTAAGCGATATTACACTGCCTCCTTCTCAGATGATGTCTAGAAGCAGCCATTTAAGTATCTTGGATATTGTCGACTTGGTTTATGACTATTACACTCTAAGGATGAGGGTCATTGAACCACTTTTAAAGCCGAGCGTAGCGTAACGCACTATTAGGTAAAAAATGCGAAAGATAGCAGTATTCACGGGGTCGAGAGCGGATTATGGGATCCTCTATTGGCTTTTGACAGAACTGATAGACATCGAGGGTGTCGAACTTCAACTTTATGTTGGCGGTAGCCATTTGTCTGATGAGTTTGGGCACACAATAACTCAAATTATGAATGACAAGTTTAAGGTTACGGAGACATTTAGCTATTTGCCATACGATGATTCAGCTATCGGCGTAGCCAAGTCAGCTGCTCGTACATTGGTTTGTGCTACCCAAGCCATAGTTAAAAATAAACCTGATCTAATGGTGGTGGTTGGGGACAGATACGAGACTTTTTCTGTTGCTCAAGCAGCTATGATGTCTCGGTTGCCTATTGCTCATATCCATGGCGGAGAGTTGACGATAGGGGCAATAGATGACGCTATTAGGCATGCAATAACAAAAATGTCACAACTTCATTTTGCCGCAACAGAAAAATATAGGCAGCGAATTATTCAATTGGGAGAGCAGCCTAAGAACGTGTTTAGTTTTGGTGCTCCTGGTTTGGACAATATAGACAAGCTGAGATTGTTATCACTATCCGAGCTGTCAGAAACCTTAACTTTTGATTTAACGTCGCGCTATTTTGTAGTGACATTTCACCCAGAAACACTTTCTCTAAATGGTGGTTCGCGGACTCTGCAAAATCTATTCGATGCTTTGGATAGTTTTACGAATTATAAGCTTCTTATAACCTACCCAAATGCAGATGCCTGCGGCCGAAAATTAGTTGCAATGTGCCAGCAATACCAAGAAGCGCGGCCTGATCGAGTACTGCTTGTCAAATCGCTTGGTCAGTTGCGATATTTAAGCGGTATCAAGCATTGCTCTGCAGTGATTGGTAATTCTTCAAGCGGCTTAATTGAAGCGCCAAGCTTTCATGTCCCAACGGTAAATATCGGTGAGCGACAGCTCGGAAGAGACTGTGGCGCGTCAGTTTTAACCTGCAGTGGCTCTCTAAAGGATATTGAAAAAACAATTAATCGTGCCTGCAGTCCAGCGTTTGTGGAAAAATGTCAAAATGCTGAAAATCCATATGGTTGTGGTGCCGTTGCAAAAAAAATCGTCAATGAAATAGTGTCTTTTCCGTTAGAAAACCTGCTTAAAAAGCAATTTCATGATCTTAATACCGGCTTTTAAGGCTTAGGTCGAAGGATATTGGTAATGAAACTCTTTGGGAAGCCGATAAAAACTAAAGCTCTGTTATGATTAAATTTTAATTACATTATTTATGTTAGACGGTTTGTTGTTGATTTAATAAGAGTTTTTTGAGTGGTAGTTATGCTGTAAGCTAGCTAGTACTTTGTTGCTTAGGAATTGTGGGCGGAAAAAGTCGAGACTTGGACAAGTCTTATTTTCTCCAATTGCAAATATCCCAATATGCTGATCATAATTGATCTCAAGGATAATTATAAACGTGTCTGAATTGCGTGTATTGGTGTGTGGTGCCGGTTCTATTGGACAAAGGCATATTAGCAACTTAATTAAACTTGACGTATCGGTAATAGCTTGGCGTGAGCGCAAGGACAAAATAGACGAATTGGCTGCTGCATTCAAAATTTCAGTTTTTTCAGACTTAGATGAAGCTATTGAACTCTGCGATGCAGTGGTTGTGGCAACCGAAACCCATAAACATATTGATATCGCCCTAAGGGCCGCGCGCAGCAAGAAACATTTGTTCATTGAAAAGCCCGTTTCTCATACGCTCGATTATTTACAAAAATTGAACGCGATAGTAGAAGAGAACCGTTCGATCGTTGAAATTGGGAGTATGCTTCGAGCAAGCGAAACCCTTCAAGAGCTCAAAGCAATTACCGACAACCAAATCTATGGTGAAGTCTTAACATATCGAGCAGTTATGGGGCAGCGCTTAGATACATGGCGACCCGATAGTGATTATAGAGACTCATATAGCGCTGATCGCGATAAAGGCGGTGGTGCATTGATGGACCTAATCCATCAAATAGACCTCGTCCAATTTTTGTTTGGAAAAATTGATGTTGTTTATTGCTTTAATCAAACGGTCGGTGCACTGGAAATAAAAGCAGAAACTCTCTCCAGTCTGACGTTAGAAGGAGAACGTGGTCTTAGTGGGCAAGTACAGGTTGATATGATAAGCCCTGTTTATCGTGGAAGCATTGAAGTGGTTACAAGTGATGCTTTGTTAGTTTGGAATATACAAACAAACGTCTTGCAGATTACTGAACAAAATGGCCAACAGAAGGTTATCTCACCAAGTGATAGTTTTGAGCGAAATAACCTCTTTGAGAATCATATGGCGCACTTCTTATCTCGAGTCAAAAACAAAAATGTGCTAGCTCTTTCTAGTCTTAAGGATGGTGTCATGGCTCTTAACACAGTGTTGACCGCATACAAATCTAGTGCATATGGCAGAAAACTGCCTGTGCAAAGTGTCCATTGGTTAAAATAATAATAGTGATAAGGTGATATTCGAAATGGTAGGTATTTGTGTGATCTCGGCAAGGGGTGGAAGCCAAGGTGTTCCGGGAAAAAATATTAAACGTGTTTTGGGCAAGCCCCTTATTGTTTGGTCAATTGAGCAAGCAATTGCTACACCAGAAATCAGTCGCGTTGTTGTTTCCACGGATTCCCCCGAGATTGCTAAAATTGCGAAATCTGCTGGAGCCGAGGTACCTTTTTTACGCCCTCAACATTTATCCAATAGTGAGGCTGGCAAGTTTCAGGTTTGGCAACATGCACTTGAGGCTTGCGAGAAAGAGTACAACGAAAAATATAACTTTTTTGTCGATTTGGATTGCACTAATCCACTTCGAGATGTTGATGATATTAGTGCTGCAATTAGTCAATTTAAAGAGGCTCAAACGCGCAATATAGATGCCGTTTTTTCTGTTTGTGAGGCCCGTAAGAACCCTTACTTTAATGTGTTAGAGAAAAGTGACGATGGAACACTAAAGATTTGTAAAAAAGGACAAGATGGTCAGTGGATTGTACGACGTCAAGATGCACCAGAGGTGCTTGAGCATGTTGCTAGTATTTACGTGTTGTCTCCAGAGTTTCTTAAAAGTAATGCCAAAAACCTGTTGGAAGGCAAAACTGAGGGTTATTACATTGCCCCTGAAAAGACCTTCGATTTAGATTCTGAAGTTGATTTGGAATTGATTGAATTTTTTCTTCGTAAAAAACTACAAAAAAACCGTCAATCACTTTTGGATGTGGTTGGAAAGCGCGTAGTGTTGGTGGGTGCTACAGGTGTCTTAGGCTCTTATTATTCCCAAATGCTAGTTGCTGAAGGTTGTATCCCTGTGTTGGTTGACAGACCTGGCAGCACGGTTATCACTTTAGGCGCAGAGTTAGGCGTTCAAGCATTTGAGATGGATGTTACAAACGAGCAAGAGGTTATCACTGGGTTTGCCCAAATTCGTGAACAGTTTGGCGATATTGATGCAGTCATTAATAATGCGGCTGTTACAAGTGAAGGATTGGCCAGTGGCGGCGGGGACCCTTTTTCTCCTTTCGAAAAATCCTCATTAGATGTATGGCAAGCCGCTATTGATGTAAATTTGACTGGGACTTTCCTCGTTGCCCGTGAAGGAGGCCGACTCATGAAAGAAAATGGAGGCGGCAGCCTCATCAATGTATCGAGTATCTATGGTGTTGTAGGCCCAGATCATTCGATCTACGATGATATGCCCTTCAAGTCTTTTGCTGGTTACTCTGCTTCAAAATCCGGAGTGATAGGTTTAACTCGTTGGCTCGCTAGCTGGTGGGGAAAAGATAATTTGCGAGTTAATTGCGTATCGCCCGGCGGTGTATTCAATGATCATGCAGTTGAGTTTGAGCAAAGGTATGCTGCCAAGACTGCGATGGGGAGAATGGCAAACCCAGATGACATTGCAGGTATGGTTTTATACCTAATATCTGATGCTTCGAAATATTGCACAGGACAAAACTTTATCGTTGATGGAGGCTTCACGTGTCAGTAAATACAAACTTTCCTGCATGTAGGATTTGCAATCAAACAGAATGGGAACGGATTTATTCTGGTCCAGTTAGGGCCGGTTCGTTTGGTGATGAAACTGAACCAACTGAAGTATGTTGCTGCAAAGGGTGTGGAATTTGGCAGCTTTCAGAAGATTGCACATTTAATGATGATACCTACGCATCAGAGCAATATCGTGAAGCTATGGGGCAAGGTACCGAAGTCGCAGACTTCTTCAAAGCCCACGATAGCTACCAACCTTACAATGTTAAAGGTGTTGGGAAACTTAATTATCGCGATGCTGTTGTTGCGGATGTTGGCTGTGGTGCTGGCAGTTTCCTTGACCACATTTCTGGTTTGGCTAAAAAAGTAATCGCTATAGAGCCAACACCTTTATACCATGATTCCTTGGAAGAACGGGGTTATCACGTTTACCCTTTTACGTCTGATGCGCTAAATGATGAAAGAAACCGAGTTGATATTGTTACTAGCTTTCAAGTAATCGAACACGTCAGCGATCCCGTTATCTTTTTAAAAGAGTTATCTGAATTATTAGTCGATGACGGGCGGATAGTTATTGCTACACCAAATCGAGGCGATATACTTTTAAAACTCATCACAGATGAGTTTATGCCATTTTATTTTAGGAGTGCGCATCGTTGGTACTTTGATAAAAGCTCGCTTACTAGGTGTGCTGAAAATGCAGGGTTAGTCGTAGAAAGCTGTGATTTTATTCATACTTTTGATATGTCTAATACGTTGTCTTGGCTAAAAGATAAAGCGCCCAAAGGTAACAAACGCTTGGCAGGAATTCTTCCGCAAATGGATCAGTTGTGGACAAGCTTTTTGCAAGCAACAGAACAAGCCGACAACATTTATATAACACTGAAAAAGAAATAGATTACAGAACAATGATCGAATCAATTGCAGTTAAAATGAAACGCATAAAACAACCTTTATGCGCCAACTAAAGAACAGAGGACATGAAATAGCGTGCCTGAAATAAATATAGCCGGTCGATTAATTGGTGGGGAGCATGCACCTCTTGTTATCGTGGAAATAGGTATCAATCACGAAGGGTCATTGGATCTCGCAAAGTCAATGGTAGACGAGGCTTGGCGTTCTGGCGCTGAAGTCATTAAACATCAAACCCATGTGGTAGAAGATGAAATGAGTCGGGCGGCCAAAAGTGTGGTTCCCGGAAATGCGTCCGACTCAATTTATGAGATTATGGAACGATGTGCACTTAATGAAGAGGACGAAACTGAACTCAAAGATTATGTCGAATCCAAAGGCATGATATTTATCAGTACACCTTTTTCTCGCGCGGCAGCCAATCGGCTTGAAAGAATGAATGTAGAGGCTTACAAAATTGGTTCTGGCGAATGCAACAACTACCCACTGATCGAACATATTGCGGCATTCGGTAAACCTATGATTGTCAGTACAGGCATGAACAGTCTTGAGTCTGTTGAAAAAACCGTGGCGATCCTTGAAAAATATAATATTGACTATGCATTGCTACATACAACTAATTTATACCCAACGCCAATGCACTTAGTTCGTCTAGGAGCTATGGTGCAGCTTAAAGAAGCGTTTCCTAATGCTGTCATTGGATTATCAGATCATACCACCTCAAATTTGGCATGTTTTGGCGCAGTTGCGCTGGGCGCGTCAATTTTAGAGCGGCATTTTACGGATAAAATGGAAAGGCC
Source organism: Aliiglaciecola sp. (assembly GCA_028356795.1). GTDB lineage: Bacteria > Pseudomonadota > Gammaproteobacteria > Enterobacterales > Alteromonadaceae > Aliiglaciecola. The sequence goes on from JAOMVH010000003.1 coordinate 25,019, forward strand.
TGGTCCAGATATTATTAATTCTATGGATCCTGTAGCCCTGAGGGATTTGATCTTCAGCGCTAAAAATTTGTGGATGATGCGAGGCGGCAACAAAGAAGCTGCAGCGGAAGAGCAAGTGACAATGGACTTTGCATTTGCCACAGTTGTGTCGATTGCACCCATTAAGAAAGGTGAAGTGCTGACCAAAGAAAATATTTGGGTTAAACGGCCTGGAACCGGAGAGATACCTGCCGAGGAATACCAAAATTTATTGGGAAGAAGCGCTTTGTGTGATATTGGATTCGACGAACACCTTTGCTGGCAAAATGTGTCAAATTAAATACATAAATATAGCGAAGGTTGCCAAATAATGTATTGGCCAAATGTGAAAATTATTTTATGAATACTGTTTTGAAGCTAATAGGCCGAGATTGTGAGTTGTTTGCAAATGACTTGCTACATTGTGAAAATCAAATAGCCGAAGAGGTTGCTTCAAGCACGTTTTTGGTTATTGGGGGAGCAGGGTCTATTGGTCAAGCCGTGGCAAAAGAGATCTTTAAACGCAGTCCTCAAAAATTGCATGTTGTCGATCTGAATGAAAATGGGCTGGTGGAATTAGTTCGAGATATAAGAAGCGCTTACGGGTATATTTCTGGTGATTTTCAAACATTTGCTTTGGACATTGGTAGCCAAGAATATGATGCTTTTATCCGAAGTGATGGCCATTATGATTATGTCTTAAACCTCTCAGCTCTAAAACATGTAAGAAGCGAAAAAGACCCATTCACATTAATGAGAATGATCGATGTCAACGTATTCAATACTGAAAAAACCATTCATCAAGCGATAGATAATGGTGCGAAGAAGTACTTTTGTGTATCAACGGATAAAGCGACCAACCCCGTCAATATGATGGGGGCATCGAAACGTATTATGGAAATGTTTTTAATGCGTCAAACATCCAATATTTCTATCTCAACCGCGCGGTTCGCAAATGTAGCGTTTTCAAACGGTTCACTTTTAGATGGTTTCAATCAGCGGATACAGAAACATCAACCGATAGTTGCTCCTAATGATGTCCGGCGTTATTTTTTAACCCCATCAGAGTCAGGTGAACTTTGTTTGATGTCATGCATTTTAGGCGAGAATAGAGACATATTCTTTCCTAAGTTGAGCGCTGAATTAAGTTTAATTACTTTTTCAGATATTGCGCTCAGGTACCTTCAGGAATTGGGGTATGAGCCCCACTTGTGTGAAAGCGAAGATGAGGCAAGGCGTCTTGCTAATGCATTACCAGCACAAGGAAAATGGCCATGTTTGTTTTCCAAAAGTGATACCACAGGTGAGAAAGACTTTGAGGAGTTTTTTACCGACAAAGAAGTTCTCGATATGCAGCGTTTCAGCAACTTAGGTGTCATCAAAAATCCAGATAGCTATGACAAACAAAAAGTGTCTTATTTTGAAGCTGAGATAAAGAGATTGAAAGCCCAAGGTGTTTGGACTAAAAAAGAATTGGTCGATTTATTTTTTGAGATGATACCTGATTTTGGGCATCAAGAACTTGGCAAGTATTTAGATAGCAAAATGTAGTTTTGCTAAGAGCCAACATTATCAACATATCCTTGATAAAAGTGAGAGTATATGCGCAGAATAATTATCATTGGTGCTAGTGGGTTTGTTGGGCAGGCACTTTTAGCTGCACTCAGTAAAAGTCAATTCGACGTTGTTGGTGTCTCTCGTACACACAAAAAAGGGCTGGCAAAGGTTGATTCATACGATGATTGTCCTGCCGGAGATTTACTTGTTCATTTAGCCGAAGAGTCTGATATTCATCAAGCTAATCTATTAGGTGATTCATATTTAAATAAATCTCATCAGATTACTCAAAGACTTTGTGACAAGTTTAAAGGAAACGTTATTTATTGCTCTTCAGCTGCGGTATATGGTGATAAAAACCATCAAGCCAGCAAAGAAAGCGACGTAGTAAAAGGCGCAAATATCTATAGCCAACTCAAACTCTTAAACGAGCAAACCGTCTTAGAGCGCGGTGGTTGTGTTTTGCGGTTGTCAAACCTCTATGGCGAGGGCATGTCTCCCAACAATGTTCTTTCTGATATTTTGAGTCAAGTTGGTCAGGTTGGACCTTTACGCCTTAGAAGTACCGACCCCATAAGAGATTTTCTCTACATTGATGACTTGGTCAGGTTGATATCAATAATCGCTGAGCGGTTTCAATCTGGTGTGTATAATGTGGGGGCTGGCGAAGGAATATCGATAAGAGCGTTAGCCGAAACCGTATTATCTGTTTACGGTGAAGCTAATAGAGAGATTGAATCAATGAATACGGGAAGCCAAGAATCTGTCAACTTTTTAGATACGTCTAAAGTCCTAGAAATGTTTGATTGGAAGCCTAAACATTCATTGAAAGACAATCTAAATATTCTTAAACAAGGTAGTATCTGAGGGTTTTTTTGATGCGTAAGGTCGCAGTTTTCACCGGGAATAGAGCTGAGTACGGGCTGCAATTCCCAATATTAAAAGCGATTGATAAACACCCAGATTTGGATTACCAATTGATCGTTTCAGGGGCACATTTAGATCTGCAATTTGGAAGTACTCTCGATGAAATAAAGCGTGATGGCTTTCAGATAAGCGCCGAAGTTAAATTAGATTATAACGAGGACAACAATTCCTCTACAGCACAAGCAGTTGGCGTTGGAGTGTTAGCAATGATTGACGCCCTTGAACGCTTGAAACCTGATATTTTGATTGTCTATGCTGATCGCTTCGAAGGCTTCGCTGCAGTTATTGCTGCAACTCAAATGAATATACCTACAGCGCACATTGAAGGTGGCGACTTAACTGAAGGTGGCGCTCTTGATGATTCAGTACGGCACGCCATGAGCAAACTTTCCCATTTACATTTCACTACAAATGAGCAAGCCTCAAACCGCTTACTTGCCATGGGAGAGGAGTCTTGGCGGGTGAAAACGGTTGGTCTTCCTTCTTTAGACATGATTTCTAATGAGGATATTGCGGATCAGCAATCAGTGGCTGATGCACTGAACATTGATCTAGCTAGACCCGTCGTTTTGTTTACACAACACTCGGTCACAATTGAGTTTAAAGATGCCAGCAAACAAATTAAACCCTCAATTACGGCACTTAAAAGACTTGCTGAAGAGGGGGTTCAGGTTATTGTTACCTACCCAAACAATGATGCTGGTGGCAAGTCGATTATTAAAGAAATAGAGGCGTTAGATAAACAGTCTTTGCAAAACATCCAAGTACATCGTTCCCTTGGCAGATACCTTTATCATAGTGTTCTGGGTCTAGCGAAAAACCCGGATGTTAATATAGTATGTGTTGGTAACTCCTCGTCTGGATTAAAAGAGACGCCCATTTTTGGATGTCCAACGGTTAATGTTGGTACTCGACAAAATGGCAGGCTTAGAGGAAATAATGTTATTGATGCAAGTTACAGCGACACCGAAATATACACTGCAATTCAAAAAGCATTGAGTGATGAAGACTTTCGCCATCGTTGTCGCAATACGTCGAATCCTTATTTTATAGGAAAGGCAGGAGAGGCGGTTGCTGATGTATTAGCTAAGGTTCCGCTAGGAAAGGAAATACTCCGCAAGGGGATGACCTTAAGCGGTGAATCAAATGATGGTTGGTATCGATAAGCGTTGGCACAAAGCGCCTTACTTATAGTTAATCATTCGTGTGTAAACAAACCAATTAAATTTAAATTTAATATGGCCGATACCAAATATAAATGATCAACATATTTTTCACCTAGATTTGCAGATAATATTATGAAGAATTGGCGCGATACGTTAATTAATAAACGCAATACTATCCGAGAAGCTCTGACAATGATTAATCAGTCTGCCCATAAAATCGGCCTGATTGTGACAGATAATATTGAATTGCTCGGAACTGTTACAGACGGTGACGTTAGACGAGCAATGCTTAACAATGTAGCTATGGATGCGTCTATCTTAGAAATAATGAATACGCGGCCCAAAGTGGCTCATAGAGCAACCAGCAAGCAGCAGATTGTTAGCTTGATGGACAATTATTTACTGAATTGCATACCAATAGTGACAGAAGACAATATTGTCGTCGATGTTGTTTCTTTTCGCCAATTGGTAACCAAATCAACTCGCACCAATGCGGTATTATTAATGGCTGGTGGACTAGGGACTAGATTGAGTCCGCTAACCAATAATTGTCCAAAGCCGCTTCTTAAGGTGGGTGAGAGCCCGCTACTTGAGATTGCCCTAAAGAACTTTGCAGAAGCCGGATTCAAAAAATTCTATATTTCAACCCATTATATGCCCGAGAAAATCCAACAGTATTTTGGCGATGGGAAGCAATGGGGCGTTGATATTACCTATGTTCATGAACATAGTCCTCTTGGTACCGCTGGAGCGCTAGGCCTTTTGCCCAAGTCCGACATTGTTGATGATTTGATTATTATGAACGGGGATATTCTGACCAATATTGATTTCAACAAACTCTTAGAGTTTCATCATGAAAGCCAAGCTGACGCGACCATGTGTGTGCGTGAATATGTGCAGCAAATTCCCTACGGTGTGATCGAAACGGATGGTTATAAAATCACCAAAATTAAAGAGAAACCCTCATCTCAGCATTTTGTCAATGCGGGTATTTATGTAGTTTCTCCAACACTTGTGAAAAGTGTCTCAGCGAATACCATTGTAGATATGACCACCTTGCTTGAGAACTGTATAGCCAAAGACGGTGATGTAGCTGTTTACCCCATATTAGATTATTGGTTGGACATTGGCAGGTTAGACGATTTCCAGCAAGCACAAATAGATGTAAAAGCGCTTTGAAAAAATATTCGTTGGGACAATCGAAAGGAAATACTGTTAACCAATGAACAATATCCTATTAGTTGGGGCGGGACAGATTGGGAGCCGCCACTTGCAAGCGTTAGCTGGCATTCATCGCTTATGCGAGATAACGGTCGTAGATCCCAATGAAAGTTCTTTGCAGGTTGCACAGAAAAGGTTGTTAGAAGTAACTGCAAAATCTACACATATCAGTTTTACTCAGCATATACCTAAAAATATGACATTTGACATAGTCATCATTGCCACAAGCGCAGATGTTCGATTGACAGCATTCGAAAAAATACTGCAAAAAAACAAATTCAAACATGCTATTTTTGAAAAGGTATTGTTCCAGTCTGTTGGCCAAATTCAACAGTGCTCTTCTTTGTTAGAAAAGCATGGGATCAAGGCCTGGGTAAACTGTCCTCGAAGGGCTTACGATAGCTACAAGCAACTCAAAAACCTCACAATGAACAATCAACTTGTCTCGATGAAAGTAGCAGGAAGCAGTTATGGGTTAGCTTGTAATGGCATTCATTTTGTAGACTTGTTTGAGTTTTTAAGTGGAGAATCTATTGTTTCTATGGGGCGGGATTTAAGTCGTAAAATTTTTGAATCCAAAAGACCTGGCTGTTTCGAGTTGTTTGGAGAGATAAGCGCGACGTCACCAACAAGCTGTCTCAACGTGCAGTGTGACAACAACAGTAAAGATATGCATTATGAATTAGATATTCGAACTCACCATGCTAAATATGTGATTAATGAGCTGTCTCAACAGGTTAGAGAGTATGATCTACACGGTAATTTACTATCGACAAAGGATTTTAGCATTCCGCCTCAGAGTCAACTGAGCCATATTATCGTTGAACAAATACTCGCAACCAGCGATTGTGATTTGCCAACGTATAGTGAGTCAGCCCAATTACACAAGCACTACTTGAATACCTTCTTTTCCCATTTTGATTTGCTTGAACCGGGTCGGTTCAACGTATGTCCCATTTCATAAGGAGCTCAATATGATCTGGTTGATAGGTGCAGGCCCAATGGCAATCGAATATGCCAAGGTGTTAGAAGCACAAGACAAACCCTACTTGTGCATTACACGAGGAGAATTCTCAGCCTCAATATTCAAACAGCAGGTAAAAGGTGCGGCAATCGCAGGTGGAGTAAACTCCTTTCTTGACGGCGGCCCACAAGCAGCAACACATGCCATAGTGGCAACGGGTATTGAAACATTGGCAGAAATCACCCATCGGTTGATTAAGTTTGGTATCAAATCAATCTTAGTTGAGAAACCTGCGGGTATGTCCGTCTTGGAAATCGAAAAGACAATAATGCTTGCCAATGAATACCAAGCAAATGTCTATGTTGCATATAATCGGCGCTTCTACGAGTCAGTTAACCTCGCACAAAAGATGATCATTGAAGATGGAGGGGTTGAGTCTCTTTCTTATGAGCTCACTGAGTGGTCGCATGTGATTGAAGCTCTTGATATTAAAGATGACGTAAAAGAGAACTGGTTTATCGCCAATACAAGCCATGTTGTCGATCTAGCTTTTTTTCTTGGAGGAAAACCAAAACACTTGTCTTCGTTCACTAGTGGCCAAACAAGCTGGCACAAACGAAGTGCTATTTTTGCTGGTTCGGGTGTTACCCAAAGCAACGCCTTATTTACATATCACGGAAATTGGAATGCACCTGGAAGATGGGCTCTAGAGATATTGACTAAAAAGCGCCGCTTTATATTTAGTCCTTTAGAAGCGCTGAAAGTGCAGCAGCGTGGCACCGTCAAAATTGAAGACGTTAAGATAGAAAATCAAATTGATAAAAATTTTAAACCGGGTGTTTTTCTTCAAGTAGAGTCATTTTTAAATGGTAAATCAAATATGCTTTGCAATATCAAAGAGCAGTTGGCGAACGTGTTTTATTATACAAAAATGGCAAACTATGGTGACCAAGATGCGTCCAGAATTCAGGATACCTAAATATGGCTGCTGAATACCCATTGGGTGCAGAACTAAGCAACCTTTTCACCATTGTAACTTTGAGTTACGAGCGAAAAATCTTCCTTGAACGCTACTTTATCGCGTGTCAACAAAACAGATTCAATACGATTGTACTTGATGGTAGTCAAAAGGCTTTTTATGGAAAGATACCTGACAATGTTGATTACTATCATTATCCGAAAACCGGACCGATAGAACGACTGAAACTTGGTTTCGAAAAAGTGAAAACGCCCTTTGCGTTATTGTTGGCTGATGATGACTTTGTTGTTCCCTCAGCGCTGATGAAGGCGGTCAAATTTTTAAGCGAAAATCCAACTTATCACTCCATTCAAGGTAAAGTCTTAACGTTTAACGAGTTATACAAAAAAAGTGACATTCTGGTCAGATCATATAACGGGTTTGATAAGGCAACGCCATTGAACAGTGAAAGCCAAAGTCGTCGTTTGCAGGAACATTTGTCGGACTATGTGTTCACTATTTATTCTTTACAAAAAACCGAAATTTGGCGGAATTGTTTGGAAAAAGTCTACGCTGATTTAAAAGATCATGCACTTTTAGACTGCAATTGCCCCGCAATTTTCGAACTCACTCAGTCCATTCACTGTGTACTAAGTGGCAAAAATAAGAATTTGAATGAAACATTCTTAATTAGAGAGAGCGTTCCTAGACCTCAACATGAAAAGGTCGAAGGACACTTGTATTTCAATGAAACTAGTGAGTTTGATGCATTCATAAGAGCACTTTCGAAATCCTTAGTAACTACGCTAAAGTTAGAAGGAAAAGTAGATTGGTATGGATTGTTGAAAAATTCCTTTTCTGACTTTGCCGCATTCAGGCGCAAGAATACCTTTTCCTCTATTTTCACCAATCTTGGTTCAATGACCAATTTTTTTGGATTGGAAAATGATAAATCTAGCGAAATCAAACAGATTAAAGATATTGTTATTTCGTATCGCAGCTCTGTTTTAAGAATGTTGTTTAGTGATGGCTTGAAGCATGTAGACTACTGGTATGATGATATTTGGAGAAAAAATATCGTCAATAGGTTCAAAGTGCTTTCACAAGAATATAATGACTACGTAATTTTTGGTGCAGGTGAACATACTGCGCAGTTACTTCAAAACGTTGTGGTTGGTGAGGAACTAAAGGGAATTAGTGACTCAAACTCTTCTCTTTGGGGAAGCAATATACTTGGAAAACACTGTTGTCCGCCTTCAGAAATATTAAACTATTCCTCTAATGTCATTATTTCCTCTCAGCACTATGAAAGGGAGATTGAAGAACACCTTGTTGCCCTTTTGGGTAGTGAAATTAACGTTTTAACATTATATGAGCAATACTATATTCAGGAAGTGCGTAAATGACGATGATTAGAAATTCACAACAGTTGATTGACTTATTTATTGAAAGTAAAGGCGTGCAAGATGAAACGTTAATAACATCACTCTCCAGGATTCCAGAACTATCTAGAGAGGAATTTCTCAAACTAGGAAAAGTCTTATCTAATGATGATATTGTTGCCAAGCTCCGCCCTGCTGACAAAAGGCTTGTTTGGCATGTAGCTATGCCCAAAAGTGGCAGTACATGGGTTTCTTCAGTATTGAAAAAGGGCTTGAGTGGTAAAGGTTGGAAAAACGTAAATTTATTACCAACATATGGGCATAGAGAACAAGAAGTAGTGCCCCTTGAAATTCTTCGCCAAAGTGGTTTGAATGACAATGTTTTCGCGGCTCATCAACACTGCTCATATTCGAGTTACGCTTTTAACTTCATCAAAACGTTCAATGTTCATTTAATTTTACAAGTCAGGAATATAGCTGATTGCATTCTCAGCTATATTGACCATTTAAACAAAGGTGAAGTGGTTATCCCGTATGGGCATCAAACTGTTGATACTTGGGCTGGCTATAGCGATGAACAAAAACTTAGCTTTGTAGTAAATATTTTAGTTCCATGGTATGTCGATTTTTGGGCTGGGTGGTCTTCAGGCTTAAAAGACAACAATATTTCTTACTGTCTCGTTACGTATGACGACCTGATAGCGAATCCGTCTTCGGAATTTCAAAGAGTTGCTAGCTATTGTGACTCTTCAATCACTGGAAGCGAAGTCAATGCGTGGTTGGAGTTAGGTCGAAAATCTAATACTCGTAAAAATAAAGGCGTTGCTGGAAGAGGCGAGAGTCTGCCATTGTGGGTGCATGAAAGACTGCAAACTCTTACCAGTTTTTATCCCAACACGGATTTTTCATCTATTGGTCTTGGCCCTAGTTATTGTCGGCGTTGAGCGTTTATTTGACCTTTTTCAAATAGCCATCTGGTGCAACCGTGATTAGTAACTTGTGCGTTAAGGAGTGATCGATTTTAAATTCTTTGTGTTCCTTAAGGTATTCTCTTACGGCCGTCTTTGGATTGTCTTTTTTACCCCAAGGTCGGTCTGGATACATGTCGTCAGGCATATCTTCGACAATCGTATCAAACACAACACAATAACTGTCGATACTCACAAGTGGGGCATAAGCATTGAGCTCAGCTAATACGTGTTCGTGCGTATGATTTGAATCTAAACAAAGTAATATTGTGGTGTAGTTTTTCGCATACTGTTTAACTTTGTTTATCATTTCTGGCGAGATACTTGAGCCTTCAAACATCTCGATACGACTTTTCATTGCATGCTTTTCTATTTCTATTCGGTTGTGTTTTCGAATATCTATATCAATACCAAGAACTTTGCGTTTAGATACGGAAGGGTCGATCATTTCGCCACGTTCAATAGCATCTTGCATATCCAGTAAAGCGAGCATTGATGCACTAAAAATGAGTGAGCCGCCATGGGCTATGCCTGTTTCAATAATTAGGTCGGGACGGATTGCATAGATTAGTTCCTGCATCGCAACTATATCCTGTGGAACTTGAATAATTGGTCGATTCATCCAAGAAAAGTTGTATGAGTAATTATACTTTGCCGTTTCTTTGAACCATTGCATCGACCCTTTTTGGATGCCATGATCACCTGCGATTTTCGCCACATTATTATTAACTTCTTGCTGAAATTCTTTTGTTTTGTCCACTTGTTTTGTACTCACTTGTGAAATCTTATTTGTTTATCTGACACTTTTATCGGCCAATGCTCTGAAGGTCATGAATGCTTTGTAGTTGAAGAGCGTTCAATAGTTTTTTGTTATTCCCCCAAAATGCCTTTGGCTCGTTGGGTGAATAAGGGTAATGACCTAATAATAAGTGAATGGAGGCGTGAGCCTGTTCGATAATATCTTGTGCTAATTGCCTGATAGTTGTAGGTTCATTACTGCTGCAATTAAAAATGCCAGACTCTTCCGTTTCTAATAATCTAACGAGTAGTTGACTGATTATTTCAACTGGTAAGTAGTCACGAACTTGGTCTCCAGCAGACATTTTAAATTCATTTTGTCCGCTGGCTATTGCTGTTTTTAACATGGGAACGAAACTATTTATTCTTTGGCCCTCCCCATAAGTATAAAAAAGTCTCGGCCACTGTAAGCAAAAACGTTGGTGCTTTTGTAGCTCTTCAAGTTTTTGACGTAATCGATTTTTGCCTTTTCCATAACATGTATGGGGCATAACAACTGTGTGTTCATCGAGGCAGCCTTCTATTAGACCGTATTCAAAGCATGTTCCTACAACCTGTAGCTTTTTAACACCTTGTTTTATCAAATTATGCAACCAATCAAAGTGTTGTATCGGGTAAATATTTTGGTGGCTTTCCGATTGGTAGTTATCTAATTCAGGCCAGGCAAGGTGAACGACAGCATCAAGATGCAAAGACTCTACATTGAAAGACCTTTTCTCTTTTCCTATAGGATAAGTTAGCCACTTAATTCTGGCATCAATATCGTGCGAAAGTGATTCAACAGTTTGTGTTAAACCTATAACACTGTGGTTTTGCGCCAGAAGGGCATTGCATACATGTTTACCTACAAAACCATTAGCGCCACTTACTAATACATTCACATCATTCTCTTATTTTTTCAGAGGCTAATAAATACATACCCTAGTCGATCTCGAGCTTTGATATTGCCGTGACGAACGCTGTGTTTTTTAAAAAAGAAAGTTGCTGTTTAACCTCTTGCTTAATATTCCAAGGCAAGATGAGTATGAAGTCGGGCGATTGATCTTCTAAATACCTTGGTGAGTAAATGGGAATATTACTACCCGGCATATATTTTCTTTGTTTCGAAGGCGCAGCGTCACAAATAGCGGGTAGTAAATCAGGTTTTATATCAGCATAATTTAGCAGGGTATTTCCTTTTGCTGCGGCACCATATCCAATGACTGTTTTTCCTGCTTTTTGTTGTGTACATAAAAAGTCTACTAAGCCCTCAGTTACATTATCTATTTTTCGTTGAAAACTTAAATAGGTAGTAAGCTCCTGTAGCCCATTATCACGCTCTGATTGAATGATAAGGTTTACATTTGAACTTGCGTTTCGTGGTGATGACTTTTTGCAAGCATAAACTCTTAAACTTCCACCGTGAGTCGTTAGCTCTTCAACATCAAATACCTTGAGTCCTGAGTGGGAAAAAATTCGTTGAACGACGGATAAACTTAAATATGAGAAATGCTCGTGATAAATAGTGTCAAATTGGCAGTGTTCAATTAGTCTTAATAGATGAGGGAACTCCATGGTCACTACACCATCCTCTTTTAATACATGCTCTAAACCTTTTACAAAATCATTTATATCTGGGACATGAGCGAGTACATTATTTCCGATCACCAGATCAGCCTGTTTACCTTCTGAGGACAAAGAATTTGCCAAGTCCTCAGTAAAAAATTTTTTCATTACAGGTATACCAAGCTCGCGAGCTTTATCTGCTGTTTCCTCGGTCGGCTCTATACCTAGACAAGGAATACCCAAATTAACAAAATTTTTCAACAAATAGCCATCATTAGAAGCCACTTCAATCACAAAATTGTCTTTCCCTAAATTCAATTTGGATGTGATCATTTCAACATAAGATTTGGCATGTTTAAGCCAGCCACTCGATACTGATGAAAAATAGGCGTAGTCAGGACTAAACATTTCATTTGCAGCAACAAAGTCTTGAGTTTGAACTAACCAACAATGGTGGCAAACTTTAACCACTAAAGGGAATGTTGCTTCTGGCTGGTCAATTTCTTCTAGGCGGCGATAAGCATTTGAAGGAGGCGCATACCCCAGATCTGCAAATGTATATTCAAGTTTTTTTTTACAATGTCGACATTTCATAGATTTATCCCACGGTAATCAGAATCGATGTATGGATGAGTTAAGTCGCGCTCTGAAATATCTGAAGGAGGAAGGGGCCACTGTATATTGATCGCTGGCTCGTCAAATCTGAGCCCTTGCTCATACTCGGCAGAATAATACTCAGTGTGAAGATATAACATTCTTACATTTTCTGTCAGGCTCTGGAACCCATGAGCGAAACCTTCTGGAATGATCATCATATTGTTAGTTTCAGCACTGAGTTTTTCCCCATGCCATTTTAAGTAAGTGGGAGAATTAACTCTCAGATCAACCGCAACGTCAAATACTTCGCCTTGAATACATCTAACCATCTTCATTTCCAATTTCGGGGGAACTTGAAAATGAAGGCCACGGATGGCTCCTCGCTTTTTGGTATTAGAATGATTTATCTGAACCAGCGAATCTTTGATGTTTTTTTCTAACAGAGCTTGACGACAGTAGAGCCGAGAAAATTCGCCTCTATGGTCTGAAATACGGTTGCTGTGTGCAACATAAAGGCCCTTGATAGACGTATCTGAAAATATCAATATTTTCTTCCTTAAGATGACTCGTAGGCAGCTATTTGGCGTAAACATACAGCGCGCGGGTGCTCATCTTGTTGAGTGCTCTTTGACCATTCAATGACTTTCAATAACGCAGATTCTAAATCCCATTTCGCGCGCCAATTTAATGAGTTTTTTGATTGCGAACAATCTAGTTTCAAATATTTCGCTTCATGTGGAGAGTCCCGCTCATCTTCAATTATTTTGATGTCTGAAGGGTAATTCTTTATGACAAAGTCGGTTATCCAGCGCACCGTTTTAGCTGATTCGTCCTCAGGCCCGAAATTCCAAGCTTTCGCGTATTCAGTTCCGTCACTATATAATTTTTCAGCAAGATTAATATAACCAGAAAGCGGTTCTAAAACGTGTTGCCAAGGTCTAATTGAATAGGGGTAACGTAATGAAATTGATGACTTTTTTTTAATTGCATCAAGTATATCTGGTACAAGTCGGTCTTTAGCCCAGTCTCCACCGCCGATTACGTTGCCGGCCCTTGCCGTCGCTATTGCTAATTTTTTCTGAGCATCAAAATCACCGGAAAAATATGAACGACGGTATGATGAAATTAGAATCTCCATACAGGCTTTGCTGCTGCTATATGGATCATGCCCACCAAGTTCATCAGACTCTCTGTAACCCCAATGCCATTCCTTATTTTCGTAGCACTTGTCAGTTGATACAATAACCATTGCTTTAATTGATTTGCAATTTCGACAAGCCTCTAACAAATTAAGGGTTCCCATAACATTTGTTTCGTATGTCTGTTTTGGCGATTCATATGACTCTCGCACAATAGCTTGGGCTGCAAGGTGAAATACTATCTGTGGCCGCTGTTGGTTGATACAATCTTGTAAAAATTTGGGGTCAGCTAGATTTCCAACGTGGTGAGTTATATCATTTCTTATTTGCGCTGCATCGAATAAATTATGAGTTAGATTTGGCGACAGAGCGTAACCAGAAATTTCAGCACCTAGGCTTTTAAGCCAAAGACAAAGCCAGCTTCCTTTAAAGCCCGTATGACCAGTAATAAGTACGCGCTTTCCTTTCCAAAAATTTATATCCATTACCATTTTACCCAAGGAGCACAATTATTGTTGATCATATCTTCTAATTGATTTTTATCTCTTAATGTGTCCATTGGTAACCAAAACCCTTTATGTTTATAGCACGATAACTCCCCATCACCGGCTAGTTTCTGCAGGGGTTCTTGTTCCCATAATGTAGTATCATTATCGATATAATCAAATACTCCTTGTGATAGAACGAAGTAACCGCCATTTCTCCACGAGTCATCTCCTGGTGGCTTTTCTTGGAAATGGTTTATCATATTGCCTTCAATATTTAATGCACCAAACCTCCCAGGAGGCTGAATGGCCGTAACAGTAGCTAAACGCCCTTGTTTTTTGTGATGTTCAATGGTTTTTAGTATATTTAAGTCAGTTACACCATCACCATACGTAAAACAGAAAAGTTCGTCATCTTGAACATACTTTTTTATTTGTTTAAGTCGACCACCAGTACCTGTTTGCAATCCAGTGTCAACTAATGTGACCTTCCATGGCTCAGAATGGTTTGAATGGACTTCCATTTTATTCTTTGTCATATCAAAGGTGACATCAGACATGTGAAGAAAGTAGTTAGCGAAGTATTCTTTAATAATATAGCCTTTGTAACCACAACAAATAATGAAGTCATTGATACCATAGTGAGAGTAGGTCTTCATTATGTGCCAAAGGATTGGCCTACTGCCAATTTCGATCATAGGTTTGGGTCTCAAGTGAGACTCCTCACTTATTCTGGTCCCTAAACCACCGGCTAAAATAACTGCTTTGATCATATTCTCTTCCAGTCGTATTTCTAAGATTGAAAACGTTAAAACCAATTTCACTTAAGGGTTTTCGTTGTTTTCCATCTGTTTGTATCAATGTTATCGGCTGGCTCTAGCCAAAGCTAAACTTATCCGGCATTTGATTGGGCTAACCCGATACTCTCAAGATGTTTTTTGTTAACACTGTCTATTTTTGTTTTCTTAATGATTCGGTAAACTAAATCCTTCATTGTAATATCGCCAAAATGAAGATTTCCTCTCGACCCACATCGCGTCGCACCAATTTCTATTTCCGATACAGTTTTGTCGTATACAGCAAAGTACAAACCAAAGTCATATATTTGAAAACCACTTCCATGAAATCCGACCTCTTCCTCACTGAATAATGACAGATCACAAGTTTGATATTGGGGGATTATAATGTGTGATTCATGTGCATTGAAGCTAGCTATAATGCTAATTAACGCATTTGATACAGGTGTATTTATTGTATTCTGTTTATCGACTTTAGGTGTGAGCATCTGAGTCACGCTGGGGTCAAGGTTCAGGGTGTCATCCATCTTTTCCCTTACAACTATTGAACTTAGATTTCCTCTAATCGTTATACTTTTTTTAGTATCAGGTTGAAAAACAATACAGTAACTTACTGATTCTGAATAGGTTAGGCTCTCGTTAATGCTTAAATACACTACTTTAACCCATGGGTAGAGAGTACTTAAAACCTCCTGACATGCTTTGGTATTCTCTATATTGTCACTGACAATCACCATAGTTTGATTAATATAATCGCGCTTTAGTACAGCTCGTTCTCTTTGAATTTGGTGAAATGATGTCACATCAAAACAGTTTTCTCTTCTCTGCTCAAGTTGATATTTTATATGGCGAATTGTCAACGCCCACTTTTTTCTCATTTCATTGCTTGGGTCATTGAAGTCTTGTGTAATTTGAGTAGCAAGAAGAAACTTTGTTAGCATAGCGTTGGCGTAATTTACAGTTCCGTACAGATAATAAAAAAGCAGCGACTGTCCATTTTTATAAGAGGCAAATAACATCTCTTTTTGCGCATTAATGATGCTCGTGATATCTTTTTTATCGGTAAACTCATGATTAACACACGACTCGAATGCGGCCAACTCTTCTACCAAAGTTTGATGCGAAAAAGTGGCATTAAATTTTTCTTGGTATTTCGTCGTGTCATAGGCTCTAAAAATGTCAGACGTCAACTTATTTATGGTCTGTACCTTTTGCATTTGAGTAGTGACAATTAGCAACTCATTTGGTTGTAACGGAATTGTTCCAGCAATTCTTGCACCATCACTACAGTTGTAAAACGCTTGCGCTTTGGACTTTTCACTTGTTACCTGTTCTAGGACCTGTCTTGACACTTTAAACTCGTGTTTGGTGTTGACTGTAGGGCGAAAATTTCCAGGTACGATTAATGATGTATTATTTTTTTCCGCATAGTCATAAACTTCTTCTCCGCTTTCTCCGTAGTACCCTGATAGCTTTGAGTGATGATGTTTAACATCGACAAACCCCAAATCAACACCAATAAGATAAATATTGGTAAATCCAATAGTGCTAAACAAATCACAAGCAAAATTACTCACGGTTGGAAACGCATTTTTGAGTAACGTGAAGTTTTCTGTTCCAACTACCTGTGTCGCGGATACGGTGGAAGATTCCCCTTCTTTAAATGCAATCAATACATCCTTGTACAAATCGCAAGTATCTGGATGAATGCCGTTACAAGAAATAAGCGTGATGCGTTTTAGGTAATCCAGATCCCCGATTAACACTGCCCAATCATAGGTGCTTCTGTTTTGTTCTATCTCAGCATGAAAATCAGGGGTGATACCATGTCGATGTAGCGCTTGCAGAGCGGTTCCACAGCTCACGACAATAGCCTGGCCTTGCCATTCTTTAATGCTTTCTATCGAACTATCTAATGAGGGGCCATTACCTACTAGAAATATAGGTACCTCCTTTTCGTCATAGCTAAATTTATCAGCTGGCGAGGCAGATAAAACGGGTATTTGCCTTTTCATTCCTTCGTAAGTATGTGCAATTCCATAATAAGCGTGGTCGAAGTATTCACCCATGGAGATAACCACTTGTAGCTGCTCACGCAATTGGCCGATTGCAGCATTCAAAGAGGCGTTATAATAGCTTTGGTAAAAGTAGGTACTATTAAGTATGTACGGACCAACCGCGTAAAACTGATTTAATAAATCCCGAAATAAGTTTGTTCCGTCATCGCCAATGTTCAGGTAAATACGAGTGTCAGTTTTTTCGATGGTTTCAAGAATTTGTTGCCAATCAATGGTAAATAGTGATGCGTAAAAAAAGTCTCTGTTAGGTTCACAGACAAATAGTTTCTCAACCGTGTGAGAGTCCAGTAACTTTTCTAATTGATAGCCAACACCTAAGCCGAACATGATAATTGATGGCACGGTATCTGGTAGTGCACCCACTTCCTCTTCGGCTTCTTTGAGTAACTCCTCTGTCTCTTTCACAAACTTATAGTGTGTGTAGTGAGCTAGTTTTGTGCCTGTGTAGCCTAGCACTAGTCCATCTTTGGTGGATTGATCATTAAAATTTTCAAAGTTTATTAAGCAGTCATCTTTAGGGGATTCACCATACCAGGTGTTTAAACTATCCATTTTAAGTATATTAATTTCGCCATCATGATTGACGATTGGTAACCATTTTTTAGGTATGTAATCCTTAAATTGCTTGTGTATTTCGGGGAAGTATTTTGAAAATGCCCCCAGATTGTTTTTAAACAACTGGGAAGACTCATATGCAAGAGAGTGGCTTGCTAAATCAACATTGGGTGTCCAACTCGGTAGGTAATCTAAGTAGCTTTCATCCGCTCGAATTGAAAACCCTGTTTCCACTATTTGCCCCCAGCTTCGTTGTGATAAATCCTGGAAAACTGAGTTAAAAACTAAATGATTGTAGTGTTTATACACGTGAAAGTTATTAATTGAAGAGTGCTCAATCAACTCATTAATGTCTTGTACTAAATCTCTGCCGTCTTTGTTCAATTGCAAAAATATCGCGGTATTGTGGGCTTTTGCTAAATTAAATATCTCTAGCCAATCTGTCACCATCACTGAGCATTGAAAATACTGTTGTTCAGGCTCATAAATAACCAGATTTTTAATCTCGTGATGTTTTAGCAAGTGTGATAAATGCAGGCCTAGTCCACAGCCAAACACAATGAGACAGTCAATTTTCTGTGGCAGTGGTGGCTGTGATTCCCTTATTTTAAAGCTACTGAGCTCATTGATACTCTCGACTTGGCTTACATCCTCAAATTGACAAGAGTTTTTTTCGTGAACAAGAACCTGCGGGCAATGTCTTTTGTAGGCTTCGAACTGTTCAGTCACTTCTTGTTCAGGATGGAACCCATATAGCGTGCGCCCTCTGCCATAATCGACGATATTGTTTTCACCATACTTATTGACAAAAACTGAGTAGTTCGCCATTTCGTTCGAACGTACATAGGGCAATAGTGAAGGGATATTGCGCTGAAATGCATTGATGTTGTTTTTGTGGGTTAGAATAATGTGGTCGGCAAGCTTTTCATCAAGTGCTGACTGTTTTTCTTCATCTTTCGAAAGGTGTAAACGGATATTTTTTAGCATGCTTAGCTGTTGCTCATCGTTATAATTTTTCAGCTCTTGGTTATTATCTTAATTTATCGGCGTTCGCATAAAAAGCATAAGTCACTGAATTTATTCTAAGAAACAAACATTCGATGATATTTGTACTTATTAATCCAATGCCTTTTCATACAAAGTAATAATTTAGCATACCTTTGATTAATTTTTATCCACCCATTTAACGTCTCATTATGCTAACCTTTCTGACTAGAGATAGTATATGGGAGGCGAAAAATGGTTGGTATTAATACTGAATCAAATTCATCAATACTACAGCAGCTTCAACAAAAACAAGAGACCTTGTTTGAACGCTTGGCTTCTGGACGCCGTGTTAATTCTGCGTCGGATGATTCCGCAGCTCAGCAAATTATTGATAGGTTGACTTCGCAAGTTGAAGGCAATCGTCAGTCAATATCTAATGCCTATGATGGCGTGTCTCTGGCTCAAGTAGCAGAAGGTGGATTGTCGGGAATTAACGAAGATGTTAATCGCATTCGTGAATTGTCTGTACAAGCGGGAAATGGTTTGTTGAACGAAGCAGACCGAAGCGCCATTCAATCTGAAATTTCTCAACTTCAAGAAAATATCACCCAAACGATTGATCAAACAACCTTTGGCGGCAGGGAGCTGTTGTCGGAAGATGCTAGTATCGAATTCCAAGTTGGCGCTAATCCAGGTCAGCGAATTGGCGTAGATACCTCTGATATCGCTGCACAAATCGATAGTGTACTAAATATAGATGTTTCTACTTCGCAAGGTGCGCAAGATGCCCTTGATGCGGCTGACGCGGCATTAGAGGTTGTCGGTGGAGCCAGAGCCGAACTAGGTGCAACTCAAAACCAATTTGAAAGTGCGGCGCGTAATTTAAGCCAAACTGATGTTAATGTGTCAGCAGCGAGAAGCCGATTGCAAGATGTTGATTTTGCCCAAGCAACCACTGAAAGTATTGCAACTGGCATTCAAAGCCAGGCAGCGCTGACAGTGCAAGCACAAGCAAACCAACAACAAGGCCAAGTATTGTCGTTGTTGAGTTAATCTCGATTTAATCCAAATTTCAGTGACATACCTTCAAAGCAGCATTCGCTGCTTTGTTTTTATACAGATAATTGTTTTTATCATAAAAGAATCATATTGTTAGTTGCTATCCAGCAACGAATGTTTAAAATCAACCTACAACATCATGGTCTTACGCTGCACTAAGTCGCAGACAAAATAAGATCTGCATCCGACAATAATAAAAAAATACGCTTGGGGAAAAGATGAGTACTATTCTGATTATCAGCGAGCATTCAAAGCGCGCCTATAATCTCGAGACAATCTTGTCTTTTTTGGGTGAGCAGTGCACCGTCGTTAATTTTTCTCAAGCTATGACTTCATTGAAATCACAAGCGTTTTATGACGGTGTCATTATTGATTGGGAAAAACCTGAGCTTACCGATGATGTGGTGAGTAAATATCCTGCTCAGCCTTTTGTTGTGATTGGTAACACTAACCAAAACGCCGACTTTCGCTCTAATATCGTTGGTCAAATTCAAGACCCCGTTACTTATCCCGTACTTACTCAAATGTTGCATCGTTGCCAAGAATATTTACGTAAACGGCCAGCGAAAAGCAAACAAGAAAGTAAAACGAAGCTATTTCGCAGTTTGGTTGGAAAAAGTGATGAAATCCAAAATGTCCGTCATTTGATTGAGCAGGTGTCTGGCTCCGATGCTAATGTCCTTGTTTTGGGAGAATCCGGCACCGGTAAAGAGGTGATTGCCCGCAACTTGCACTTTTTGTCAAATCGTAAAGAGGGTCCATTCATTCCCGTGAACTGTGGAGCCATTCCCGCTGAACTGCTAGAAAGTGAATTGTTTGGGCATGAAAAAGGGGCGTTTACCGGAGCGATAAACTCTCGCAAAGGCAGGTTTGAATTGGCTGAAAAAGGCACCCTGTTTTTAGATGAAATAGGCGATATGCCGT
This sequence comes from Aliiglaciecola sp., assembly GCA_028356795.1. Taxonomy (GTDB): domain Bacteria; phylum Pseudomonadota; class Gammaproteobacteria; order Enterobacterales; family Alteromonadaceae; genus Aliiglaciecola. The sequence continues at coordinate 45,144 of JAOMVH010000003.1, forward strand.
TGCAAATGCAAGTGAAGTTGTTACGTGTTTTACAAGAACGTTTGTACGAGAGAGTGGGAGGTAACAAACCCATCAAATGCGATGTTCGCATAGTTGCCGCCACACACCGTGAGCTGGAAGATATGATTAAGGAAGGCTCGTTTAGAGAAGATCTTTATTATCGCCTCAATGTTTTCCCCATAGAAAGTCCAGCATTACGAGACAGAAAAGAAGATATTCCTCTGCTTTTACAAGAACTTGTGTCTCGCTTAGAAAAAGAAAGTGAAACGGCCATTAAGTTTACTGAAAGTGCCATCAACTCGTTAGTAGAGCACCAATGGCCCGGTAACGTACGTGAATTATCAAACTTAATTGAAAGACTGCTGATTTTGTTTCCCAACCAAGTGGTCGATGTGCAAGATCTGCCGGTTAAATATCAATACACCGATGGTGATGCCTTTGAGCCAGATTACCCCGAAGAATTATTGGAGCGAGAGGCATTAATTGCCATGTTCAGTGATGATTCAGATGATGACGATTTACTAGGTGAGCCGCAAATGGATGCGTCTAGTTTATCCGAAGAGACGGTTAATTCTGCGTTACCCTCAGATGGATTGAATTTGAAAGAGTATCTTTCTGAATTAGAAGTTAGCATGATCAATCAAGCGTTAGATCAACAAGACGGTGTGGTAGCAAGAGCCGCTGAAGTGTTGGGGATGCGACGAACGACGCTGGTCGAAAAAATGCGAAAATACGCAATTGTTCGCGACTAACCGTTAATACCTTTATTTTATCCCGAGCACAGCTCAACCCGCTAAAGACCGCCTAATCGTCATTTTGTTGACGTACTACACCCATAGATATCTCTACACGTCATTGATTTATATAGCGAAATATTTGGCATGCGAGTTGCAAGTCCTTAACCCATAGAAATAGATAACACTTTTTTGACGTGGGGAAAGTATGTCGCTAGATAGTGCATTGCAAGAATCGTTCGACACAAACCATCAAGTAATGGATTTTGCGTCCACCCATCGTTTAAACGCAGATACAAGGCAAGTATCTTTGCAGGAATTTGAACAACTACAAAACCAAGCAACCCGCCTTGAGCATTTGCTACAAGTTATGCCTGCAGGTGTTGTGGTGATAAATGGAAAAGGTATCGTCAAACAAGCCAATGCCCTTGCCAAGACCTTTTTAGGAGAGCCATTAGAAGGGCAAGCTTGGCGAAATATTATAAAACGTTCATTTAAACCCCAAGCTGATGATGGTCATGAAGTGTCTTTGCACGACGGACGCAAGGTAAAGCTATCAATCACACCATTAAAAGACGAGCCGGGTCAACTTATCGTATTAACTGATCTGACTGAAACTCGCCAGTTACAGCAACGTATTGGCCACATGCAGCGGTTGTCCTCTTTAGGAAAAACTGTGGCTTCGGTTGTACATCAAATTCGAACGCCATTGTCGGCAGCTGTATTGTATGCTTCAAATCTTGCGAGTGACAAACTCACCGAACACGCCAGAGAGCGCTTTAGCCAGAAATTAATCGACCGATTGAAAGATCTTGAGTCACAGGTTAATGACATGTTGTTGTTTGCTAAAAGTGGCGATCAGCAAGTGGTTGAAACTATCTGTATCAACGAACTTTTCGAACAAGTTTCTGCCGCTAGTGAAAACATGTTAGAGCAAGCTGAGGCAAAACTGGTTGTTGGGTTTGATAAGTCTTCGCCAGCAATTATAGGTAACCGACCTGCTTTGCTTGGCGCCATTCAAAATATTATTCACAACGCCATTCAAGTAAAGCCTCAAGGTTGTGAAATACAGTTGTTGTGTGACAGTGATGACATCGGTGTTCGTATCTACGTGCAAGACAATGGTCCGGGCATTGATACAGATATGCAAGCAAAGATATTCGAACCATTTTATACATCTAAGAGTCAGGGCACAGGTCTTGGTCTTGCCGTCGTAGCGACGGTCGCGAAGTCACATGGAGGTCGAGTGACGGTTGAGAATCAACAAGATGGCGGCGCACAATTTATGTTGCAATTACCACGTCAACAACAAACAGTAACAAAGGCGAGGGGATAATCATGAGTCAATCTACAGTACTAATCGTTGAAGATGATGCCGGTTTGCGTGAAGCATTGGTCGATACATTATTATTAGGTGGATACCATGTCTTAGAAGCAGACTGTGCTGAATCGGCCATGGTAAAACTAGGTAACTCTCAGGTTGATTTAGTGGTAAGTGATATTCAGATGGGGGCCATGAATGGCTTAACCTTATTGCGCAGTATCAAACAAAAGTTTCCTAACATGCCCGTGCTTTTAATGACGGCTTACGCAACCATTGACGATGCAGTACAAGCAATGCGCGATGGTGCCACTGATTATTTATCCAAACCCTTTAGCCCGGAAGTATTGCTTAATTTGGTTAGTCGCTACGCTCCTGCGCAGCAGGTTGAATCTAGAGACCCGATAGCGGCAGACCCCATCAGTATCAACCTATTAAATATTGCAAAGAAAGTGGCAACATCCGACGCCACTGTCATGGTACTTGGCCCTAGTGGGTCAGGAAAAGAAGTATTGGCACGTTACATTCATGATCAGTCTTCTCGTCATGAACAACCTTTTGTTGCGATCAACTGCGCGGCGATCCCTGAAAACATGCTCGAGGCCACTTTGTTTGGCTACGAAAAAGGGGCATTCACAGGAGCACTCCAAGCCTGTCCCGGTAAGTTCGAACAGGCACAAACGGGTAGTTTGTTGTTAGACGAAATTACCGAAATGGATTTGGCCTTACAAGCAAAACTATTGAGAGTATTGCAAGAAAAAGAGGTTGAGCGTTTAGGCGGGAGAAAAACAATCTCTCTTGATGTACGCGTCATCGCCACTAGCAACCGAGATCTTAAAGAGGCTGTGGAAAGTGGCAAATTCCGTGAAGATTTGTATTACCGTCTCAACGTATTTCCACTCATGTGGTATCCATTAGATAAGCGAGCAGGCGATATTGTACCTCTTGCAGAACACCTTATTGAACGACATTATTCCGGTAAAGACACGCTGCCAGTGCTAACCGCCTCGGCGCGCAGCAAGTTATTACAACACCCTTGGCCTGGCAATGTGCGTGAGTTAGAAAACGTGATCCAGCGAGCATTGATATTGACCGATGGAAGTACCATTGATGCTGGCGATTTAATGATTGAAATTGAAACCGGTCATTCCAGCATAACTGATGTATCGCCCGTTGAAGTTGATGACAGTAAATTAGGTAATGAATTGCGTCACCAAGAGCATCAGATTATTTTGGACACCTTACAGTCATGCAATGGTAGGCGTAAAGATGTCGCAGAGCGATTGGGAATCAGCCCGAGAACCTTGCGTTATAAATTAGCCAGAATGCGAGAAGTGGGTATAGAGCTTCCTGCTTGATAAAACATGTTTACTACGAACAAAGCCGACTTGTCGGCTTTTCTTTATTTTAACCCTCATAAAACCCTAATTTTAACCATAGCCTCCCGTGTCAATAAAATGTCGCAACTCATATATGATTGAAATATATGGGGTTTATATGTTGGCATTGAGATTGCTTAGTATCATTAATAGTAAAATTTAAGATGATTGATGGTTGTTTTTTGACATCAATATGTCGTAGTAACAATCACGGGGACAGCACATGGAAATCAAAGCACAATCTTTGTACCAAGAGATGCAAGCGATGGCATCGGGCGCAAAACTTGACATTCCAACCGTATCACCACAGGCCGAATTCAATCCATCATCAAAAAACTTTGGTGACATGCTGGGTCAAGCGATCAATACCGTCAATGAGATGCAATTGGATTCAAAGAATAAACAAATTGCGTTTGAAATGGGCGATAAATCAATGAGTCTCGCTGATGTAATGGTCACAAAAGAGAAGTCTGGTATTGCTTTTGAAGCGACAGTGCAAGTGCGTAATAAAGTGATGGAAGCATACAAGCAAATCATGAATATGCCAGTTTAACGGTGAGAGGATAAAAAGTGGCTGAGGCAACCAGTACAGAGCTCGCTCTAAGCGATAGCGACAACTTCAACGATTCTTCCGAATTTGAACAAAAATCCGGTTTTATGGATGCGTTGGGTAGTGTCGACGTAATGCGTCAAGTGACCATAGTGGTGACATTGATTATTTGTATCGCTATCGCCATTTTTATCATGCTTTGGGCCAAAGAGCCTGTGTATCGTCCACTTGGGCAAATGGAAACCCAAGAGCTAATCGATACGCTCGATTACCTTGACCAGAATTATCCGGACTACATCCTTGAGGGAAATGTCGTCAAGGTCTTAGAAAGTGAATACAAACAAATAAAACTGAATATGACGCGCCAAGGCTTATCTTCCTCTTCTTCGTCAGAAGGGACTGATATCATCATGCAGGACATGGGCTTTGGAGTTAGCCAACGAGTTGAGAAAGAGCGTCTCAAACATGCAAGAGAACAACAAATTGCCCGCACAATAGAAGAAATTAATGGCGTCAAACGGGCCAAGGTTTTACTGGCGTTGCCGGTACACAACGTATTTGCCCGCAGAGAAAAAAAGGCCAGTGCTACCGTGGTGATTACGTCGGGAAGAGGCGCTACACTATCCAACGAGGAAGTGGGTGCGATAATCGATATCGTTGCTTCTGCGGTACAGAGCATGGAGCCCAACCGAGTCACAGTGACCGATAGTAATGGTCGTCTACTAAATTCAGGTTCACAAGATGCCGCATCTGCAAGAAGCCGAAAAGAATACGAATTAGAGAAACAGCGTGAGTCTGCGTATTTAGGTAAAATTGACTCAATCTTAATTCCGGTTCTGGGCTTGGGGAATTATACTGCACAAGCCGATGTCACAATGGATTTCACTGCTGTAGAGCAAACCCAGCGCCGTTATAATCCTGATCTGCCCGCGATTCGCAGTGAAATGTTGGTAGAAGAAAATAGTGTGGGTGGGGTTATCGCTGGGATCCCCGGAGCATTAACTAATCAGCCTCCCCTTGATTCAAATATTCCTGAAAGAGCAGGCAGCAGCAATTCAACAGCGGTGCAACCAGGGCGAAACTCCAAAGAAGAAACCCGTAATTATGAGCTCGACACCACAATAAGCCATACCAAACAGCAAACCGGCATTATTAAGAGACTCAGCGTATCTGTAGCCGTTGACTACATTAGTCAAACTGCTGAAGACGGCACCGTGACCACCTCACCAAGAGCCCAACAGGAACTCCTCAATATTCGCCGTTTATTGCAAGGTGGTATAGGCTTTGATGTAACCCGAGGTGATTCACTGGAAGTGGTGAGTATCCCATTTAGCAAAGACAATGACTTTGTTCCTGTGGTGTTGCCATATTATAAAGAAGAGTGGTTTGCACAAACGGTCAAGGTTGGCGCTGGGGCATTGGTCATTATTGTATTGATTTTCGCCCTCGTAAGACCCTTGTTGGGCAGACTCATTAATCCTCAGGATACCACTGAGAGTGACGACTTTGATGTTGATAGTGCCTTAGACCTAGGTGATGAAACAATCTCAATGCTGTCACAAGAATTTGACGAGGGTCAGGTTGGGTTTGCTGCCGATGGGTCGCTGATGCTACCTGATCTCCACAAAGATGAAGACGTGCTTAAGGCGGTAAGAGCCTTAGTCGCCAATGAACCAGAGCTTTCCGCACAAGTTGTGAAAGGCTGGCTAATGCAAGATGAATAGGATCTATCATGCCTGAGGAAATGATCGAAGCCCAAGATTATGATGTTGGTAAACTTGAAGGTGTCGATAAAGCCGCGATATTGTTGTTGAGTCTTTCTGAAGAAGATGCAGCACAGATCTTAAAGCACCTTGAACCCAAGCAAGTGCAAAAGTTGGGTCAGGCGATGGCTCAAATCGATGATATGACACAGACCAAAATAACCGCTGTGCATAAACACTTCATCGAAGAGATCCAAAACTACAGTACCATTGGCTTCCAAAGCCAAGATTTTGTTAAACGGGCTTTGACCGCAGCGCTTGGTGAAGATAAAGCGGCTAACCTGATTGATCAAATCCTTATGGGAAGCGGAGCCAAGGGACTGGATTCATTGAAATGGATGGACTCCAAGCAAGTAGCTAGCATCATCCGTAACGAGCATCCGCAGATCCAAACTATTGTTATGTCTTATCTTGAAGCGGAACAATCGGCTGAAATACTTTCTCAATTCCCTGAGAAGGTTCGTCTTGATCTGATGATGCGTGTGGCTAATCTGGAAGAAGTACAACCTGCCGCACTGCAAGAATTAAACGAGATTATGGAAAAACAATTTGCTGGTCAAGCGGGTACACAAGCGGCCAAAATGGGCGGCCTGAAATCTGCTGCTGATATCATGAACTACCTTGATACTAATATCGAAGGGCAGTTGATGGATGCGATTCGTGAACAAGACGAAGAAATGAGTCAGCAAATTCAAGACTTGATGTTTGTGTTTGATAACCTTGCTGATGTTGATGACCGATCTATTCAAGCAATATTGCGTGAAGTTCAGCAAGATTCGCTCCTTAAAGCGATTAAAGGCGCTGATGAAGAGCTTAAGAATAAGATCACCAAAAACATGTCTAAACGTGCTGCAGAAATGTTAATTGATGACCTTGAGGCACTTGGTCCGGTTCGGATCAGTGAAGTGGAAACTGCGCAGAAAGAAATCCTCTCCGTGGCTCGTCGTTTGGCTGACTCTGGAGAGATCATGCTTGGCGGCGGTGGCGGTGAAGAGTTCTTATAGTGTTAACGTCTTTGTGGGGAATCAGCCTTGAGTGATCATGACCTAACTGATGAGGACATTGCAGCTTGGGATTTGCCCTTTTTAGAGGATGATACACCTGCTTCAGAACATGTCACCAATGCATTTAACCGCAAAAGTAATTGGAAATACGAGCCGCCTGAGGAACAGCCTGAGGAAATCCTGCCACCTACGGCAGAAGAAATTGCAGAGATCCGGCAAGCCGCCTACCAAGAAGGCTTTGAACAAGGCAAGTTAGAAGGCAATGAAGTTGGCCATGCTGAAGGGAAACAGCAAGGTTATGACGAAGGCAAAGAGCAAGGGATTAAAGAGGGCACAGAGGAAGGATTACAAGCTGGCCAAGAAACGCTCAATGCTCAACTAGACACATTACAAAGTGTACTTGATAACCTTCATCAGCCTACGAGCCAAGTTAATGACCAGCTTAAGGCTGAATTAGTTAAATTATCTGTTTCCCTTGCTCGAGCGGTGATTCGAAGTGAAGTAACTTCGAACCAAGATATTGTCACCGGCGCGCTCAATGCCGGCTTGAAAACATTGCCGATAAAAGAAAATGAATATCAAATTAGTATGCATCCTGAAGATGTAGCCTTGATAAAGTCCTTGTATAACGAACAACAAATTGAAAAAAGTCATTGGGTATTTATCGACAATCCCACAATGAGTCGTGGGGGCTGTGATATTAGCACCACCAGTAATGCGGTCGACGTCTCTATTGAGCGACGTTCTAGAGATGTGCTTGATCGCTTTTTGCTGGAGCAAGGCCTTACCGATATTGATTTAGATAGATAGCACCAATGGATAACTTTGCCCAACAAATTCAAAACTTACAAAGTCACGTATCTGAGTCAACCACAGTGGCCTCGGGCAAATTGGTCCGAGGAATTGGATTAACCTTAGAAGCGGTAGGTTGCCAAATGCCAGTTGGCAGTCAATGTTTGGTACAAACGATTGACGGCCAAATTGAGGCAGAAGTTGTAGGCTTTGCAGAAAATATCACTTATTTGATGCCAACCGAAGCGGTAAAAGGGATTGTGCCTGGTTCACGGGTCGAACCATTAGATCGCGAACAAGGCTTGCCGGTGGGGATGTCATTATTAGGCCGAGTGGTTGATGGCAATGGCAAACCTATTGATGGCTTAGGCGCAATTAAAGCTGAAAAACGGGTATCTTTGAACAAACCCCCGATCAATCCATTGCTAAGAAAACCAATTGCTCAACCAATTGATGTTGGAGTCAGGGCGATTAATTCGGTCATTACCGTTGGTTTAGGGCAGCGAATGGGGTTATTCGCAGGAAGCGGGGTAGGTAAAAGTGTGCTTATGGGCATGATGACCCGCGGAACAACTGCCGATGTAGTGGTGGTTGGTTTAGTTGGGGAGCGTGGACGAGAAGTTAAAGAGTTTATCCAGGATATTCTGGGTGAAGAAGAGCGTAAGAAATCTGTTGTGGTTGCATCACCCGCTGATACGTCTCCATTGATGAGGTTAAAAGGGTGTGAAACAGCAGTCGCAATTGCTGAGTATTTTCGAGACAAAGGCATGAATGTGCTGCTGCTTATCGATTCGCTGACTCGATATGCTATGGCTCAGCGGGAAATAGCACTGGCTGTGGGTGAGCCGCCAGCGACTAAGGGGTATCCACCTTCCGTGTTTGCTCGATTACCTGCTTTGGTTGAACGTGCAGGCAATGGTCAAGAAGGACAAGGTTCTATTACTGCGTTTTATACGGTTTTGACGGAAGGGGATGACATGCAGGACCCCATTGCTGATGCTGCCAGAGCGATACTCGATGGTCATATTGTTTTATCGCGTATTTTGGCTGAATCAGGGCATTACCCAGCGATAGATATTGAGGCTTCAATAAGTCGTGTTATGCCCACGGTTGTAAGTGAAGAGCACTTAAGTGCAAGCCGCAGAATCAAACAAGTCTACTCCAATTATCAACAAAACAAAGATCTCATTAACATCGGAGCATATACCAAAGGCACTGATCCTAGAATGGATCTGGCCATCGCTGCGGAGCCCGCTATTAATGCGTTTTTGCAACAAAGCATGCAACAAGTGCTGCCCTACGATGAGAGTTTAGAAGGGATGATGGCGTTAACCAAAGGTTTAGGTAACGGATAATGGCTGAGCGGCAGTTAGAGCTAGTAGCGCGCTGGGAAAGAGACAAAGAAGACAAGCTGGCGCAAAACTTCCAGATTGCCCAACAACATGCCGACATGAACAAACAGAAATTGTCTAGTCTAGAGCAATACCGCCTTGACTATTTAAAGCAAACCCAAGTGGTGGCCCATACCCCATTAAACGTCGACAAATTTAATCAACTTCATTCTTTTATAGGAAAACTAGACAAAGCTTGTGAACAGCAAACACAAGTTCTTAATCAATCTCGAATTGTTTCTGAACAACGTAAAAATCAATGGTTAGCACAACAGCGAAAGCGCAAAGCGGTAGAAATGTTGTTGAATAAAAGACGCGCCCAGAAGCAGTTGCGAGAAAGTCGTATCGAACAACAGTTGATGGATGAATTGTCTAATCAGCGATATGTGAGAAAATTACATGTTCGTTAAACCCTTGAAAGAGTCTGAATCATTTTTGGAACATTCCTTGCTGAGTAAAATCCATAAGTTCGATTTATCAGTCAAATCGATGTGGATATAGGATCTAAAGATGCAATATATTGCCATAGACAAGCTAAAAGTTGCCGATTGGCCTACTAAGATTGGTACGCAGACTAATGATGTTGCTAATCAGCAAGTGCAATTTCAGTCTTTTTTGCGTGATACTACGCCGAAAAACAGCAGCGATGTCAGATATAATCAACCTGTTGAGCCCAAGCGCGATGCGTTACCAGCGGCTAGCGACCCACAAACGCCGTCAAGAAAACAAAGCTCCAACGGGAGTCACGTAAATCGCGAACCTGAGCAAGGTTCAAATAATATTGACTTTGCTGATAGCAACACACCAGGTGCATTTGAGCAACATCAACGACCGTCAGCAAAGGCGCCTGCCGATGAGTCCCCCAGCCATCAATCTGAATCTTCGACACTGACTGATTTGTCGCAAAGCGAAGCAAAAGAGCAAGTGACTAAAGATTTGGGGCACGACGACTCTCAGCTGCATCAAAGTGAACTTCAACATGCTGAAGATGTGAGCACACAAACCCCATCCAACGATGCAATGTCCGCGAGTGATCAGGCAATAACAAGCGAAGAAAACACCGCGCTACAAGACGAGATTACCATAGAAGAAAAACAAGTTGCTGATGATACTGATAGTGTGGCAATTGCATTAACAGACGCTGATGTTTCTGAGATAGATTGGCTGACATTGGTTGAAAACGGCAAGAATACCGAACTTGAAACCCAAATCGTTGAAAATGGTATTGCTAAAATCGTTGGACAAGATGCACTAATAAAAGATGCCGAATCAACTATTATTAACAGTGATAACAGCAGTGTTGCTGAGCAACTTACTGTTCAGGTAAGTGACGTTCAACCGTCAATCATCACCGAAGAACAAGTCAAAGCGGACTTGCTAGCATTTAGCGACTTAGTGCAAAATATAAAGGTTACTAGCAACCAAAATATGGCGCAACAACACGCGATTTTGGATGAACTCTCTCAACATTTGTCGACCTTAGATAAAGGCACTTTATCAGCGGCAGAGCTAAAAGCTGAGTTACAGGAAATATCAGAATTGTATCTATCCTTAACTCAGGCGCTAGAAGGAGAAGGTGTTGATACATCAAGCTTGCCATTGGTCAGCCCAGTTACTATCGATGCAAGTGATATTAAGAACGTAGATGATTCGCCTTTATCTGCGAGTACCATGCCGACAATGGCCGTGGATAGTCAAAGCACTGACGAAAATAGTGATTTAAGCACGGTACCAGGTGCTTCTCAAAACCAAGAGCTTAACCCTGAGATTACATTGTTGCAGGCCATGGTTTCTGAAGAAACTGCTGTTGTTGAAGGCGTAAATAGTGAAGAGACTGGGCAACTGGCTCAACCATCGCTCATTTCATCTGAAGAAAAGGTGATTACTCACAGCCCAATGTCTAACGTTGTTGAGCAAGCAAATGTGCCTGACACAGCCATCGAGCCACTGATGCTAGATAATGCGCCTGCGGATATCAAACAACTATTGGAGTTACCGGCACAAAAACTCGACGCCGTAATAGACAATATTGCTCAAAGACTCGTGTCGCAAGTAGAAAAAAATAGCGGGAATGCTCAACTTTCCGGTATTGAAAAAGCGTTATCGACAACCGAAATCAACCAAGTCAAAACTGATTTTGTCAATGCGCTAAAAGCAGGGTTGGAAGAAATCAAAGGGCAATTACAGCAAGGTCATCAACCGGCAATAGATTTAACCGCGTTAGTGGCTGAAAGTATGGCGAAAGTGACTCAAACCGTGATTGCACCGGACGCTATCTCGCAAACGATAAGCCGTTTTAATCAAACTTTAGAAGTGGCGAGTTTATTAAACTCTCGTACTGAAGCATCACAAATTGTCGCCAGCCTAGATAAAGTTAACGCTAAGGAAAGCTATTCTCAGGCACAAGTGTTACAAAATAAACAGGGACAGCAACTCGCTCAATTCGATAAGGCGGTGAATATAACCCGCAACGAAGGTCTTCAGCAAATGGCTGAAAAAGTGCGTTGGATGGTTAACCAGCAAAACTTGCAAGCAGAGATTCGGCTTGACCCACCCGATCTTGGCGCAATGAAAGTACGCATTAATATGGCAGGTGATGCGGCATCAGTAAGTATTGTTGTGCAATCACAGCAAGCTCGTGACGTGCTAGAGCAGGCTACGCCTCGTCTTAAAGAGCTGCTAGAGCAACAAGGTATTGAGCTGGGGCAATCTTCGGTGCAACAAGAATCAAAAGAAACGGGCCAGCAGCATCAAGGTCAATTTAGCAATCGTAGTAGTGGAGAGCAAAATACGCTTCAACAAGAAGAACAAGCAGTGATAGAGCAACCGATTTATAATGGTCGGGTTGGTGGCATCGACTACTTTGTTTAAACCATTAATCTGACTTTTAATCAAAACAAACATTGCGATTTGAAATGACTGACAGATAATAACCTAATACAAACTACTTTTTAGAGAAGGTTATGGCAGAAGAAGAACTACAAATGGAAGAGGGCGGCAAAGGCAAGATGGTCATCATCATCGTGGTTGCCGTGTTAATCATCGGTGGCGGTGCTGCAGCCTACTTTTTGTTAGGTGGGTCAGATGAACCGCAAATGGAAGAAACGATGGAAGCGGCCCCAGGTGGCGAAACCAGTGCACCTGTGATGACCAATACCAACAAAGGCACCGCATTATATGTGGCTATGCCCAGGCCTTTCGTTTTTAATGTGCCTGGCCAAGGTCGAGACCGTTTGGCACAAATTAAAGTGCAATTGATGGTTAGAGGCACGGATAACGAAGAGTTAGCAAAAATGCACATACCCTTAATTGAAGGGACACTACTGAAGGTGTTTAGTAGTGCAAATGCAGATGATTTAGTCACTGAAGCGGGCAAAGTTTCATTGCGAGATCAATCAGCACGAGAAGTGCAAAAAGTATTAAGTGAAACCGTAGGTAACGAAATCGTAGAACAAGTATTGTTCACTGGCTTCGTAATGCAATAAAACCCATGGCCGACATTAGCAAAAATAGCGAGTATACCTTTTGAGCGATTTATTATCACAAGACGAAATTGACGCACTGTTGCATGGTGTTGATGACGTTGAGGAAGAAGATACCGAGGAACTTGAATCAGATGGTTCGACCCTTGAGTATGATTTTTCCTCTCAGGATAGAATTGTGCGTGGCCGTATGCCAACGCTGGAGATCGTTAATGAGCGATTTGCCAGACATATGCGGGTAAGTTTGTTCAATATGATGAGGCGCTCTGCCGAGGTATCGATAAACGGTATTCAGATGATCAAGTTTGGTGAATACATCCATACATTGTTCGTCCCTACCAGTTTAAATATGGTGCGTTTTAGACCACTAAAAGGCACAGGTTTGATAACCATGGAAGCGCGCTTGGTGTTTATACTCGTGGACAACTTCTTTGGTGGGGATGGTCGTTATCATGCCAAGATAGAAGGGCGTGAGTTCACCCCCACAGAGCGTCGTATCACACAGATGTTGTTGAAGCTTATTTTCGAGGATTACAAAGAAGCTTGGGCACCAGTTATGGATGTATCCTTTGAATATCTTGATTCTGAAGTGAACCCGGCAATGGCTAACATTGTGAGTCCAACTGAAGTCGTGGTTATTAGCTCATTCCACATTGAACTTGACGGTGGTGGTGGTGATTTCCATGTGTCATTGCCTTATTCAATGTTGGAGCCTATTCGTGAACTTCTTGATGCAGGTGTTCAGAGCGATAAAGAAGATACTGATCTTCGTTGGAGTAAGGCGCTTCGAGATGAAATTTTAGATGTGAACGTAGCCGTGTCTACGCATATGTTGGATTTAGATGTTCCACTACAAGATTTAATGGAGTTCAAAAAGGGCGATATTATCCCTATTGATATGCCTGAAACGATTACTGTGTTGATCGAGGACCTACCTACTTTTAGAGCGAAGTTAGGTCGTTCTCGAGATAATATTGCATTAAAGATAACAGAAAAAATTCCAAGACCAACATCAGTTAAATCTGAGTTGCAACTACTAACAAAAGGCGGACGCCGAATCGATAGTGATGCCGAGCTTTCAGTGCTAGAGGAAGACTTGTGATCAGCGTAATACGAGGTGAAGAACAATGAGTGAAGAAGACGGAATGGACGATTGGGCAGCAGCGATGGCCGAGCAGGCTGAAGAAGAAGCTGCCGAAGGCGACGCCGAGGCGGGTGACGCCGGTGATCACGCGATGGATGTAACTGTCGCTGAACTCGATGAGCTCTCGGAAGATGCGCCGATAACCCAAAAAGAAAAAAAGAAGCTCGATACTATCCTAGATATCCCTGTCACGATCTCGATGGAAGTAGGGCGTAGCCATATTAGCATCCGAAACCTTTTACAATTAAACCAAGGATCAGTGGTCGAATTAGACCGTGTTGCTGGTGAGCCATTAGATGTTTTAGTAAATGGCACGTTGATTGCTCATGGAGAAGTAGTAGTGGTCAACGATAAATTTGGTATTCGGTTAACGGATGTTATTAGTCAAATCGAGAGAATTAAAAAGCTTAGATAATAAAAACTCATTAAAATCATGGGTTTGGATGTCTCTAGGCCCATTGTTTTTAAGCCCTTTTAGTGCCTTTGCGGCACCGGAAAGCCTGTCAAATCCAACCTCTGTAGTGTCAATTTTTCTATCACTTTTGTTAGTGATTGGGATTGTTTTCATCCTTGCACTAATAATGCGACGGTTTAATGTCACTGCCACCGGCAATGGTCAATTAAATGTCGTTGCTACCATGGTGGCCGGCACTCGCGAGCGAATCATGGTGATTGAAGTCGGCAAGGAGCAACATCTAGTCGGTGTTACTGCTACCAACATTAATCACTTAGCAAAACTTGATGCGCCATTAGAAAAGCCCGAACAAAGTGCGAGTGGAAATTTTAAAGACAAGTTAACCCAAGCACTGGCAGGTAAAATTCAATCTGGAATGCAAAACAAACAAGGGAGTGAATCATGATGAGATTTCTCCTAATTGTGCTGAGCATCGTTTTACTTGTCCCTGTTGAAGCTTATGCTGCTCCAGGAGTAGATGCGCTCACTGTCACGACTAACCCTGACGGGACTCAAGACTATACGATGACGCTGCAAGTGCTAGCAATAATGACGGCACTGAGCCTATTGCCAGCATTTATCATGATGATGACATCCTTTACGCGGATCATCATTGTACTGTCTATTTTGCGACAAGCGATTGGTCTTCAGCAGTCTCCTTCAAATCAAGTTCTCATTGGCGTTAGCTTATTTTTAAGTATGTTTATCATGGCGCCGGTTTTTGAACAAATTAATGAAAATGCCTTGCAGCCATATCTCAACGAAGAAATGACGTCGATTGAGGCGTATGAACAGGCCAAGTTGCCAATGCGAGCGTTTATGCTTTCGCAAACTCGGGTGAAAGATTTGGAAACCTTTGTTGAGCTTGCTGGCTTACAGGATCAATTCGACGACCCCTCAGAAGTACCCATGACAGTGTTGATCCCAGCGTTTGTTACTAGTGAATTAAAAACCGCATTTCAAATTGGCTTTATGTTGTTTATTCCATTTTTGATCTTGGATTTGGTCGTTGCTTCTATCTTGATGGCAATGGGCATGATGATGTTGTCACCCATGATTGTATCTTTACCATTTAAGCTAATGCTTTTTGTTCTTGTTGATGGTTGGAATTTGATTTTCGGTACCCTCGCAAATAGCTTTGGTATGGGGGTGTAACTTGGCACCAGAAATGTTCGTCGAGGTGCTAAAAGAAGCACTGCAAATGGTTATCTTATTGGTCTCTGCGATTATTTTGCCCAGTTTGTTTGTGGGATTGATTGTCGCAGTTTTTCAAGCCGCTACTTCGATCAACGAACAAACCATGAGCTTTCTGCCTCGTCTTATTGTTACCTTGTTGGCACTGAGCTGGGGGGGACACTGGTTAGTCCAAAAACTAATGGATTTCACCTTTACCATGGTCGAACGTATTCCAGAGATAGTGGGCTAAACTGATGGAATTAGCGGCATCGACAATTACGCAATTTATGGCAGACATGTTATTGCCCTTTATGCGTGTTTCGGGATTGTTTGCTGCATTAGTTGGGATCAGTGCTAAGACAGTTCCTACCCCTATTCGTGCACTGTTAACCTTATTTTTAACGTTAATGATCATGCCTGTTGTGCCACCCGTGGACATTTCTGAGTTGGTATCGGTTGGCACTTTTGTATTGATAATCCAACAGCTTATCATTGGCGTCGCAATTGGTTTTGTTTCGGCCATGGTACTTGAGACATTTGTCTTGGCTGGACAGGTGGTTGCGATGCAAACGGGCTTAGGCTTTGCGTCAATAGTCGACCCTGTGAATGGCATTAACGTACCCGCGGTTGGTCAATTCTATTTGATTTTGGCTACCCTGTTATTTTGGGGGCTCGATGGACATTTGGCAATGATCAGAATGGTTGTCATGAGTTTTGAGGCATTTCCAATTGGCGAGGCTTGGTTCCAACCAGAGCAGTTTAGAGAGATTGCTCATTGGGGAGCATGGATGTTTATCTCTGCTGTCACACTGTCATTGGCACCCATTGTTTCTTTGTTAATTGTAAATTTGGCGTTTGGTGTAATGACCAAAGCCGCCCCCCAATTGAATATTTTTAGTATTGGCTTTTCTATCGCACAGATCATGGGCTTGGTTATCATTTGGCTAACACTGGATAACTTCACTCATCACTTTGAAGTGCAGTGGGATCGGGCTCAATTATTAGTGTGCCAACTCGTTCAGGTTTGTGGGAATTAAACGATGGCTGATGCACATGAAAAAACAGAAGACCCCACAGCCAAAAAAACCGCTGATGCCCGAAAGAAAGGGCAGATCGCGCGATCCCGGGAATTATCAACGACACTTGTTTTAGTGGGCAGTGCCGTTGGATTTCTATTAGTAGGTGAGCAGATCGCCCGAGCCATTTTTCAAGTCACTCAACGCACCTTTACGTTATCACGGGATGAAACTTACGATATAACCCATATGTTTCAAGCTTGGGGTTATGCGTTTGAAACCATCAGTATGCCAGTATTGCTATATTTGGTCATGGCTTTAGTTGCTGCTGTTTACGGAAGTATCGCCTTAGGTGGCTATAATTTTAGTTGGAAGTCTGCTGCCTTTAAGGGAAGCAAGATGAGCCCTATTGCAGGCTTCAAACGTATGTTTGGCGTTAACGGATTGGTAGAGCTACTAAAAGCCATTGCAAAGTTTGTCGTGGTGGCAACAATGGCATATGTTTCTTTGATTACCTTTCAAGATGAAGCCCTTCATTTAGATATGGAAATATATCCCCGTAACCTTTTTCACGCCATGGACTTAATTGCCTGGGCATTTTTATTCATGTGCCTAGCACTGATCCCTATTGCTGCTTTTGATGTGCCTTACCAGACATGGAAGCACAATAAAGAAATGAAAATGACCAAACAAGAGGTCAAAGACGAACGCAAAAACTCTGAGGGTGATCCGCAAGTTAAAGGTCGAATTCGTAAACTACAGTATCAGGCTGCTGCCAAACGTATGATGCAGGAAGTGCCTAAGGCTGACGTTGTGGTTACTAACCCAACCCATTATTCTGTGGCACTAAAATATGATCAAAAAGGCGACAGAGCACCAACGGTAGTGGCCAAAGGTGGTGATGCCCTTGCTATGCACATTCGTAAAATTGCTGGCGCTCATGGCGTGCCTATTGTATCCGCTCCGCCGCTCGCTCGGGCTATATTCCATACAACCGAAGCTGATCAAGAGATTCCAGAAAAACTGTTTATGGCAGTTGCTCAAGTACTGGCATACGTATATCAAGTCAAAGCGTTTAAGAATGGTAAAGCAAAACGGCCGCCACCACTTCGCAGCGACTTACCTATTCCACCAGAAATGCGTTATTAATGAATATATTAGATGCTGTCTTGTATCTCAGCCAATAGCATTTCCTCGGACATTGGCTTGCCTAAATAAAACCCTTGTCCCATGGAACACTTTAATTTACGCATGAGCTCTAGTTGTTCCTGTGTCTCAATACCTTCAGCGGTGGTTTTTATCGATAAGGATTGCGCCAAATTGATAATCGACTCCAAAATGATGCTCTGTTGAGAGCTGATAACATGGCCACTAACAAAACTGCGATCGATCTTAATACTGTCAAATTTAAATTGTCCCATGTAACTTAAAGATGAGTAACCTGTGCCATAGTCATCAAGAGTTAAATGAATCCCCATTTTTGAAAAAACAGCCATTTGAGAACGGGTTAATTCAACGCTTTTAATAATGCTTCTTTCGGTTGTTTCTAATGACAAATGCTTAAACAATTCTGGTGTTTTGTCGAATTGACTTTCTAATACCTCCAGCAGGGCGATTGACGTAAAACCTAGACCTGAGATATTAACTGAGAGCCGAAAGTTTTCAGGTAGCATTGCCTTCCAGTTTTTAATATGCAACAAAGCGGATTGCACATTGTAGATATCTAGCTGCACTATGCTGCCATTTTCTTCCATTTCATTAAGAAATGAATTGGGTGGCAAAATTCCCATTTTCGAATACTTCCACCTTACAAGTGCCTCTGCTCCAATCATCTGGCCTGAATTCAAATCAATGACTGGTTGGAAGACAAAGAAAAATTGCTTTTCTGATATACCTTTTAAAGCATCTTCTTCAATGGTTTGGGTTGGGACCATCTCCAATTGGTCTATGCCCTTATGCAAAATAGCTTGGTTTCGACCTTGTTGCTTGGCCTGATACATGGCTTTGTCAGCGCATATGACTAAAGATTCAACGGTGTTTTGTGATTTATCATGAAAGGCAACTCCGACGCTAGTCGAGGTGTTGATTTGGATTTTATCCAATACAAAGGGTACTTGGATTGCATGAATGATTTTATTGGCAACTAGTAAGGCTGAATCAGCCGAGTCTAAATCTTCCAATAAAATCGCAAACTCGTCTCCCCCTAACCGACTCAGTGTATCCACTTTGCGTATGTTGTTTTGTAAAACCTCAGCAACATTGGTTAAAAGAAGGTCGCCGATATGGTGGCCATAGGTGTCGTTTACTTGCTTGAACTTGTCGAGGTCGAGAAAAAGTAAGGCTATTTTTTTGTCTTTTTCACGTTTACATTTTGTTAGTGCGTGGTTTACTCGATCATTGAATAATGAGCGATTAGGTAGCTTAGTTAGGGGATCGTGCAATGCTAAAAATTGTAAATCTGATTTAGCTTGCATCCGTTCGATGGCGTTTCGGATATGCCGCGCCACAAAACAAAGAAGTTGCTCATCATTTCGGGTAAAACTAACTTCTTTATTATAACTTTGTACAACAACAACGCCGTATAGCGGTGGTTCACCAAATGGCACGCCCAACCAAGAACTGGGCAAAGAGCCTTTGATATAAACCTGATTAGAATCAATCATTTCTTGTATTTGTTGTTTACTCGCTAATAAGGGCCTATTTGTATTGAGCACGTACCCAGTAATACTGGGTTTATTTTTGTTCAACGGGATGACTTCATCATCGGGGACATCGTCCACTTCATCCACGGCATAGGGTAGGGTAATAGCCTTACCATCGTCTATCACCAAACCAACAAAAAAGTTGCCAGCGAACATAAGTTTGCCAATGCAATGATGAAGTCGATGATAAAAATCTCGCATCCCCGAGGTTTCGAAAATTAGCTCCGCAATCTCAAATAACGCATCTTGAATTTTACCACTGTACTCTAATTTCTCTATGCTATGTTGCAGCTTATCCACGACTTCTATTTTTGCGACCTTCACTGCAGTGATAGATGCAATGGTAAACAAGGTTTGTTGAAGGTGCTCTGACAACGCATCAGCCGTTTTACTCGCACAAAACGTGACACCAACCAGTCTTCCATCTGTAAGCGCCGGAACAATAAAAGCAGATGCATAGTCGCCATATCGATTTTTCAATTCAGGGTGGCGATACAACTCTGTAACCAACTTAACTTGCATTGACTCCGCCACTCTACCAATGGCACCTTCACCTAAAGGGATTTCCGTTAAAATGAATAAGTCTTGTAAAATCGACTGCTTGTTTGCAAATGCATCAGCCAAAACAAGAGTTTGGTTGTCACTATTGAATGAATAAATTTCTAAATAGTCGATATTGAGTTTGTTGACCAAGGTATCGGATAAAAAACGCAGAATTTCGATACCCGTATTGGTTGGTAAAACATCCAATACATATTGGCTGACAACTTCCAAGTGTTGGCGCTCAATTTCTAGCAGGTCCTTCGGTTTATTCATATAGCATCTAGCCTTTGTATTATTCGATGATGGTCACACTAGGGCGTGTTGATCTTTGCTGTACAAATTTTGTGCTAAATGGAAGCGTTTTAATCGCGAATCAGCTCTGTAGGCCTAGTGGACTA